>NZ_JBHYJC010000001.1:241900-499344 GCF_042749045.1 Streptomyces sp. NPDC059008
CCACTAACCGCGTTCGCCCCCCCCCAGCCGGCCAACGGCCACTCTTATACTTAAAGGGGGCCGGGGTTTTTTCACATTTCAACCGACGCCCGGCCCAGCCGATACCGCGTCCCGGATCACCCCCAGGTGATCAGCCGCTTCGGGCGCTCCAGCACCGCCGCGACATCCGCGAGCAGCTTGGAGCCCAGTTCACCGTCGATCAGCCGGTGGTCGAAGGACAACGCGAGCGTGGTGACCTGGCGCGCCGTCACCTTGCCCTTGTGGACCCACGGCTGGAGCTTGACCGCGCCGAAGGCGAGGATCGCCGACTCCCCCGGGTTGAGGATCGGCGTACCGGTGTCGACGCCGAAGACGCCGACGTTGGTGATGGTGACCGTGCCACCGGTCATCGCCGCCGGGGAGGTCTTGCCCTCGCGGGCGGTAGCGACCAGATCGCCGAGTTCCGCGGCGAGTTGGGGAAGCGTCTTGACCCCGGCGTCCTTGATGTTCGGGACGATCAGCCCGCGCGGTGTGGCCGCCGCGATGCCGAGGTTGACGTAGTCCTTGTAGACGATCTCCTGATTCGCCTCGTCCCAGGACGCGTTGACCTCCGGGTGGCGCTTGATGGCGACCAGGAAGGCCTTGGCGACGAGCAGCAGGGGGTTGACCCGCAGCCCCGCCATGTCCGGGTCCTGCTTCAGCTCCTGGACGAGCTTCATCGTGCGGGTCACATCGACGGTGATGAACTCCGTGACGTGCGGCGCGGTGAAGGCGCTGGTGACCATCGCCTGCGCGGTGGCCTTGCGTACGCCCTTGACCGGTACCCGCCGCTCGCGGGCGGCGGCGTCGACGATGCCGGGCTCGGCCGGGACGACCGCCGTCGGCACGGGAACCTCGGCCGGTACCGCCGGGGCCGGAGCCGGAGCGGCGGCCGCGTGCACGTCCTCGCGGGTGATGATGCCGTCCGGCCCGGTCGGTGCGACGGTCGCCAGGTCGATACCGAGGTCCTTGGCGAGCTTGCGCACCGGCGGCTTGGCCAGCGGCCGCCCGGCGGAGACCGCGGGCGCGGCCGGAGCGGCCGGAGCGGCCGGAACAGCGGGGGCGGCGGGAGCGGCCGGAGCCACCGGAGCGGCCAGCGGTGCCGGTGCGGACCGCCCGTTCAGCTCCGCCTGGAGCCCGGCGGTCGCGGCCGCCGGCTGGGCCGGCACGCCGGGCTGCGGCTTGCGGGCCCGGCGCTTGGTCGAGGACGGCGCGGCGCCGTAGCCGACCAGCACGGCCTGGCGGCCCTGCGGCTCGGCGTCCTCCTCGTCGGGCGCCGCGGCGGCCTGCGCGGCGCCGCCCGCGGCCGGCGCCTGGGCGGGTCCGGCTCCGGGGTCGGTGTCCACGGAGATGATGACGGTGCCGACGTCGACGGTGACGCCCTCGCCGAAGCGCAGCTCGTGCACCACGCCGTCGTAGGGGATGGGCAGTTCGACGGCGGCCTTGGCGGTCTCGACCTCACAGACGACCTGGCCGTCGGTGACGGTGTCGCCCGCCTGGACGTACCACTTGAGGATCTCGGCCTCGGTGAGCCCCTCGCCCACGTCGGGCATCTTGAACTCGCGGAAGCGCTGTGCGTTGGCGGTACCTGCAGTCATGGTCACGAACTCTCCTCAAACCCTCAGTACGCCAACGCGCGATCGACGGCGTCGAGCACCCGGTCCAGCCCCGGCAGGTACTCGTCCTCCAGCCGGGAGGGCGGGTACGGGGAGTGGAAGCCGCCGACCCGCAGGACCGGTGCCTCCAGGTGGTAGAAGCACCGCTCGGTGATCCGGGCGGCGATCTCCGCGCCGGAGCCGAAGAAGACCGGTGCCTCGTGGACGACGACCAGCCGGCCGGTCTTCTCCACCGACGACTGCACGGTGTCGAAGTCGATCGGGGAGAGCGAGCGCAGGTCGACCACCTCGACGGACTTGCCCTCCTCGGCCGCGACCTTGGCCACGTCCAGGCAGACCTTCACCATCGGGCCGTAGGCGGCCAGCGTGAGGTCCGAGCCGCTCTGGGCGATCCGGGCCTTGTGCAGCGGATCGGGGATCGACTCGGTGTCCAGCCGCGACTTGTCGTGGTAGCGGCGCTTGGGCTCGAAGTAGATGACCGGGTCGTCGCCGGCGATGGCCTGCTGGAGCATCCAGTAGGCATCGGAGGAGTTCGAGGGAGAGACGATCTTGAGGCCCGCGACATGCGCGAACAGCGCCTCGGGGGACTCGGAGTGGTGCTCGACCGCGCCGATTCCGCCCGCGTACGGGATGCGGATGACGACCGGCACCTTGACCTTGCCCAGCGCGCGGGCGTGCATCTTCGCGAGCTGGGTGACGATCTGGTCGTAGGCGGGGAAGACGAAGCCGTCGAACTGGATCTCGACGACCGGGCGGTAGCCGCGCAGCGCCAGGCCGATCGCGGTACCGACGATGCCGGACTCGGCGAGCGGGGTGTCGATGACCCGGTCCTCGCCGAAGTCCTTCTGCAGGCCGTCGGTGACGCGGAAGACGCCGCCGAGCTTGCCGACGTCCTCGCCCATGACGAGGACCTTGGGGTCGGCCTCCATGGAGGCGCGGAGCGATTCGTTGATCGCCTTGGCGATGGTGATCTTCTCGAAGACGGCCATGGTCAGTTCCCCTCCGCGACGGCATCGGCGTCGGCGAACGACGCCTGGTACGCGGCGAACTGCGCGCGCTCCTCATCGACGAGCGCGTGCCCGTCGGCATAGACGTTCTCGAAGATCGCCATGTGGTCCGGATCCGGCATGGCGCGTACGGCATCGCGGACCCGCTTGCCCAGGGCCTCGCTCTCCTCCTCGATCGACGCGAGGTAGGCGTCGTCGACCATGCCCTCGGCCTGCAGATACGCCTTCAGCCGGCGGATCGGGTCCTTGGCCTCCCAGGCCACCCGCTCCTCGTCGGCCCGGTATCGCGTCGGGTCGTCGGACGTGGTGTGCGCGCCCATGCGGTAGGTGAAGGCCTCGATGAGCATCGGACCCTGGCCGGTGCGGGCCCGCTCCAGCGCCGCCTTGGTCACCGCCAGACAGGCCAGTACGTCGTTGCCGTCGACCCGTACGCCGGGGAATCCGAAGCCGCGGGCGCGCTGGTAGAGCGGCACCCGGGTCTGCTTCTCGGTGGGCTCGGAAATCGCCCACTGGTTGTTCTGGCAGAAGAACACGACCGGGGCGTTGTAGACCGCGGAGAAGGTGAAGGATTCCGCGACATCTCCCTGGCTGGAGGCGCCGTCACCGAAATACGCGATGACCGCGGAATCCGCGCCGTCCTTCTGCACACCCATCGCATAGCCGGTCGCGTGCAGCGTCTGCGAACCGATGACGATGGTGTAGAGGTGGAAGTTGTTGCCGTTGGGGTCCCAGCCGCCGTGGTTGACGCCGCGGAACATGCCCAGCAGGTTCGTCGGGTCGACTCCACGGCACCACGCCACACCGTGCTCGCGGTAGGTCGGGAAGACGTAGTCGTCGTCGCGCAGCGCGCGGCCGGAGCCGATCTGGGCGGCTTCCTGGCCCAGCAGCGAGGCCCACAGACCCAGTTCGCCCTGGCGCTGGAGGGTGGTCGCCTCGGCATCGAACTTCCGCGTCAGCACCATGTCGCGGTACAAGCCGCGCAGTTCCTCGGGGGACAGGTCGATGGCGTAGTCCGGGTGCTCGACCCGCTCCCCTTCGGGGGTCAGCAGTTGTACGAGCTGATCCTGCTCCGCCTGCTCGGGCCGGCCGGTCGGGCGGGCCTTGGCCGGGGACGCCTTCTTCGCCGGCGCCGCCTTCTTGGCGGTGGTGCGCTTGCTGCTGCGGGCGTTTTTCCGCTGCGCAGTGCCTTCCACGGTCACGTGCTGCTCCTCCGTCTGTCCGGCCCCCGGGGTCCGCCGGTGGCCGTATTGCGGCTCACCCGGTATCCGATACGGCGCACGGGGTGTGTGCGATCGCGGCCGGATCCGGGTGGAACAAAGCTCCCGGAAGGTGGCCTGCTCATTGCACGTTACCCATTGTCAAAGCCGAAGTGGAAACGGCGCTGACCTGCGATTTTGCTTGGATTTCCAAGTAAATCGCGAAGGCTCGGAACAACTCCTGGTCACAGCGTTGCAGGCCGCCGGGACAACGGCACGTTATATCGGTGACCTGGAGCACGGGAAGACTTGATGTGTGAGACTGGCTCGGTGAGCGAAGACGGAAAAATCACGGTATTCCTGCTCGACGACCATGAGGTCGTCCGGCGCGGTGTCCACGAAATGCTCGCGACCGAGGCGGACATCGAGGTGGTCGGCGAGGCCGGCACCGCCGCAGACGCCCTGGTCAGGATCCCTGCGACGCGTCCCGACGTGGCCGTGCTCGATGTCCGGCTACCGGACGGGAGCGGTGTCGAGGTCTGTCGCGAGATCCGCTCGCAGAACGAGGACATCAAATGCCTGATGCTCACCTCGTTCGCTGATGACGAGGCCCTTTTCGATGCGATCATGGCCGGTGCGGCCGGTTATGTCCTCAAGGCCATTCGGGGCAATGAGCTGCTCTCCGCGGTACGCGACGTGGCGGCCGGCAAGTCGCTGCTCGACCCCGTGGCCACCGCCCGCGTCCTGGAGCGGCTGCGCGACGGCAGCGCCGCCAAGGGCGACGACAGGCTGGCGAACCTCACCGAACAGGAGCGCAGGATCCTCGACCTGATCGGCGAGGGGCTGACCAACCGCGCGATCGGCGAGCGGCTCCACCTCGCCGAGAAGACGATCAAGAACTATGTCTCCAGCCTGCTGTCCAAGCTCGGCATGGAGCGCCGCTCCCAGGCTGCCGCCTATGTCGCGCGGAGGCAGGCGGAGCGGCACTGACCCGGCGGGGGCGCCCGGCAGCACCCCGCCCGGCTCATGGCGTTTCGGGACCATCGTCCCGTTTCCTCGGGCTGCTGGGCCCTACTGGCCGGCCCGGCCCGAACGGCAAGGTGGTGACATGCCCACCGACAACTTCCGTGCCGTCGAGCTGCTGGGCCGCACCCCCTACGGGCGGGTCTCGGCCAGTCGGCGGGCGCTGCCCTTCACCACCGTCACCCGGCATCTCGTCCTCGACGACGGACGCCTGATGCTGCGGCTGCACCGCGGCTACGACTACCACCAGGCGCTGGACGGCAGCGTGGTCGCGTACGAGGCCGACAACATCAACAGCGGTGCGCCGGACACCTGGTCGGTCCAGTTCACCGGCACCGCCCGGGTCGTCGACCCCACCCCCGCCGAACGCGCGCTCTTCGGCCCCACGCCCCGGCTGGCCGACGGCGTGCCCTTCAACCCGGTCTTCCTGCGCATCGAGCCGGAGTTCGTCACCCTGCACCACCTCACCGATGTGCCCGCCTTCCGGCACGCGCACTCTGCGTAAGGCTTTCCCGCACAGCCACTCAGACGGGTGCACTTGATCTAACATCTGGCGCGTGCTGCGCTCATCTGTAGTCCGGCCGGCGGCGACGCCCGCCAGAGACACCCTCGGATCCCTGCTCCGCCACTACACCGGCGCCGGCGCGCCGCTGTCCTGCGAGCCCGTCGCCGAAGGCCTGCTCAACCACGGCTACTTCCTCGCCACCACCGGCGGCCGCTACTTCCTCAAGCACCACCTCGACGGCGACCAGGCCGCCATCAACCGCCAGCACCGCGCCACCCGCCGGCTCGCCGCGCTCGGCCTGCCGGTCGCCCCGCCCGTCGCCGACGCGGACGGCCGCACGGTCACCGTCCTCGACGGCCGCTGCTACGCCCTGCACCCCTGGGTCGAGGGCCGGCACCTCGACGGCGCCGCGCTGACCTGCGGCCAGTCCCGCCGGCTCGGCGCCCTGCTCGGGCTCGTCCACACCGCGCTGGAGCAGGTCATGGCGGACGAACCGCACCCCGCGCGGCCACCCTGCGCGGACGCCGGTGCCGACCCCGCGCGGACCTTCGAGATGATCGACGAACTACTGGCCCTGGCCCGCGGCGCCCGCCCGCGCACCAGCTTCGACGAACTCGCCGAGCACCGCCTGCTGGAACGCCGGGCGCTGCTGGAGCGGCAGGCGCACCGCCGCCCGGCCCCCGGCGCAGAGCCCGCCGCCGGCTGGGTGCACGGCGACTTCCACCCGCTCAATGTGCTCTACCGCGGCCCGGAACCGACCGCGATCGTCGACTGGGACCGGCTGAGCGTGCAGCCGCGCGCCGAGGAGGCGGTACGCGCCGCCGCGATCTTCTTCGTCCGTCCCTGCGGCACGCTGGACCTGGCCAAGGTCGCGGCGTACGCGGGCGCCTACCGCAGCGCCTGCGGGGCCGACGCCGACGAGCTGGCCGCGGCCGTCCACCGGGTGTGGTGGGAGCGGCTGAACGACTTCTGGATGCTCACCTGGCGCTACCAGCTCGGCGACCGCCGCACCGACCCGCAGTTCCCGGCGGCGGCCGCACTGGCCGTGTGGTGGACCCGCGAATACCGCGCCGTACGGGACGCGTTCACCCGCTGAGGCGGGCGAGCGGGCAGGTCAGCCGGTCGTACCGAGCGTGGTGCCGCTGTCCGTGCCGCTGCCGGTGGTGGTCCCGCTGTCCGTGCCGGTGGTCGTCCCGCCGTCGGTGGTGCCACCGTCCGCGGTGCCGCCGTCGGTGGTGCCACCGTCCGCGGTGCCGCCGTCGGTCGTCCCGCCGGTGGTGTCGGTGGGCGGCTCGGTCGTGGGCTCCTCGGTCGTCGGCGGCGCCGTGGTGGGCTCCTCGGTCGTCGGAGCCGTGGTCGGCTCCTCCGTCTCCGGCTGGGTGTACGTACCGCCGTCGCCGCCGATGCCACCGGGCTCGGTCTGCGGGGTGGTCGGCTCGTCCGTCGGCGGCTCGGTCGTCTCCTCGTCCTTCGACGGCGACGGCGACTGCGTGGTGGGGGTGTTGTGCTTGGTGTCCGGCTCCTTGGTGTTCTGCAGCGCGAAGGCCACGCCCACCGCGATGGCGATCACCGCGAGCGCCGCGATCAGCCAGACCTTGCCGCGGCCGCCCTTGGCCGGCCGGTGCCCGCCCTCGAACCCGCCGTCGTCCTCGCGCATACGGGACGACAGGATCGGCTGGGCCGTGGTCTGCCCGGCGTCGGGGTGCGGCAGCGCGGTGGTGGCGGCGTTGCCCAGGGACGGGGTGTGACCGCCCTCGTGCAGCGCGACCGGGCCGGTGTTCCAGGTGCCGGTGTGCCCGCCCTGCTCCTGCAGCATCTGCAGCGAGTACTGGACCAGGCCGCGCATCTCCTCGGCGGTCTGGAACCGGTCGTCGGGGTCCTTGGCCAGCGAGCGCATGACCAGGCCGTCCAGCTCCGGCGGCACCGCGTCGGCCACCTCGGAGGCCGGCACCGGCATGTCCTGAACGTGCTGGTAGACCACCGAAAGCGGGGTCTCGCCGGTGAACGGCGGCCGCAGCGTGAGGAGTTCGTAGAGCAGACAGCCGGTGGCGTAGAGGTCGGAGCGGGTGTCGACGGTCTTGCCGAGGGCCTGCTCCGGGGAGAGGTACTGGGGCGTACCCATGACCATGCCGGTCTGGGTCATCGTGGACTGGGCGCCGTGCAGGGCGCGGGCGATGCCGAAGTCCATGACCTTCACGGCGCCGCTGTTCGTGATGATCACGTTGGCGGGCTTGATGTCACGGTGCACGATGCCGTGCTGGTGGCTGTAGGCCAGCGCCTCCAGCACCCCGGAGACGATGATCAGCGCCTGGTCCGGCGGCGGGGCGTCGGCGTTGAGCAGCAGATCGCGGATGGTGCGGCCCTCGACCAGCTCCATCACGATGTACGGCACGGTGTTGCCGCCGACCAGGTCCTCGCCGGAGTCGTAGACCGCCACCACCGCGTGGTGGTTCAGCCCGGCCACGGACTGTGCCTCACGCGTGAAGCGGGCCTTGGACACCGGGTCCTCTGCGAGGTCGGCACGCAGCAGCTTGACGGCGACGGTCCGGCCGAGACGTACGTCCTCGGCCGCGAACACCTCCGCCATGCCACCGCGGCCCAGCCGTCCCGTGAGCCGGTAGCGGCCGTCGCCGACCAGCCCGCCGTTGCCCCACATCTCCGGTGCGTCGGGGATATTGGAGCCGGTGGCCTCAGGATCGGACGGGCCCTGGGGGCTCTGCGTCGGTGCCATCGGTCCTCGCCGTCGAATCGATCCGCATGAGAGCGGTAAGGTCATCGGTCTTCGCTAGAGCACGCTACAGGCTCCGCGGCACCCGCCGGTCCGCCGTTGACCGGCCATCAAACCCGCCGAATGCCTGAAATCGCAAGTTCACCCGAGGTCACCAAGGGTGCAAACGTCTCACCGCCGTGACGGGATCTTGCACATCTGGTCACGGAACGGGCACACGGCTTGACGTGTCCGAGGCCTGGGGCAGACTTGGCTGCGGAATTCCAGATTTTGATCGCTACACGTGCGGGTAGTGGGCCGTGCGCCTAGGGGGAAGCGAAACGATGAGCCAGGACGGCGCTCAGGGCCAATTCGAGGGCCGTTCGGTCGGCGGAGGACGTTACCAGCTTCGTGATCTTCTCGGGGCCGGCGGCATGGCATCCGTGCACCTCGCACACGACACGGTGCTCGACCGCGACGTCGCGATCAAGACCCTGCACACCGAACTCGGTCGCGAGCAGGCCTTCCGCGAGCGCTTCCGCCGCGAGGCGCAGTCCGTGGCGAAGCTCACGCACACCAATATCGTCTCGGTCTTCGACTCCGGCGAGGACGAGCTCGACGGCGGCATGGTGCCGTACATCGTCATGGAGTACGTCGCGGGCCAGCCGCTGCGCTCCGATCTGGACTCCGACATCGCCCAGCATGGCGCGATGCCGACGGAAAAAGCCCTGAAGATCACGGCCGATGTGCTGGCGGCGCTCGAGGTCAGCCACGAGATGGGCCTGGTCCACCGCGACATCAAGCCCGGCAACGTGATGCTGAACAAGCGGGGCGTCGTCAAGGTCATGGACTTCGGCATCGCCCGCGCCATGCAGTCCGGCGTGACGTCCATGACGCAGACCGGCATGGTCGTCGGCACCCCGCAGTACCTCTCGCCCGAGCAGGCGCTGGGCCGCGGTGTGGACGCCCGCTCCGACCTCTACTCCGTCGGCATCATGCTCTTCGAGCTGCTGACCGGCCAGCTGCCGTTCGACGCGGACTCCCCGCTGGCCATCGCCTACGCCCATGTCCAGGAAGAGCCGCCGGTCCCGTCGAGCATCAACCGCTCGCTGCCGCCGGCCGTGGACGCCCTGGTCGCGCGGGCTCTGAAGAAGAACCCCAACGAACGCTTCCCCACCGCCGAGGCGATGCGGGACGAGTGCCTGCGGATCGCCGGGTCCGGGCAGTCCGGCGCGACGCCGCTGATCATCGGCGAGGGCCCGCGGGCGCGCACCAGCGGCTCATCGGTGTCCTCCGCGGTGTTCCCCACGGCGTCCGGCAATCCCCAGACCCCGGTGCCGCCGAGCGTCCAGCAGCCCTACCAGCCGACGCAGGCGGCCGGCTTCGGGCCGTCGACGCCCCCGCCGGTGCCGAACAACGCCTACCCGACCCCGGCGCCCGGCCCCGCCCCGGCGCCGTTCAACGCCGGCGGCTTCCAGGCCCCGCCGCCCTACACCCCGCCGCCCGTGACGGCCTCGATGCCGACGGCCGGCAACCCCGCCAACCGGAAGAACAACACCCCGGTGATCGTGGTCTCGGCGATCGTCGGTGTGATCGTGGTCACCGCGATAGCGATCGGCATCGGTCTGAGCGCCGGCTCCAGCGACGACAACGGCGGTGACTCCCCGACGTCGACCTACACGCCGTACTCCTACACCCCGTCGCCCAGCGAGAGCATCCGGCCCGAGGACAAGACGGCGACGATCCTGACGTCCCAGTGCACCAGCCCGACCAAGAGCTACTCGGACAAGAACAAGATCCTCGTCCCGTCGTTCCGCTTCAAGAACCTGGACTCGGTGAAGAAGTGCATCGAGGCCGCGGGCTGGAAGTGGAAGATCGTCGGGCAGGAGGACAGCTCGATCTGGGGCAAGAACACCGTCACGCAGCAGAAGCCGGACGCCATCAGCTGGTGGTACCCCAGCAAGAACGACACCATCGAGCTGACCATCTCGACCGGTCGCAGCGGCTGACGCCGCGGGGCTCACGGCCCACGGACAGACCGAAGGGGCCGGCACGCGGACTGCGTGCCGGCCCCTTCGGCCGTTGATCAGAGGTACGGGCCCGAGCGGGCGCCGCCGTGACCGGGCTTGCCGTCATCGCCCTCCAGGGGCGCGACACCGGGCGGCAGCGCACGGCGCATCTGCTCCAGCTGGGCACGGGCCGCCATCTGCTGAGCGAACAGCGCGGTCTGAATACCGTGGAAGAGGCCCTCCAGCCAACCCACCAGCTGAGCCTGGGCGATGCGCAGCTCCGCCTCCGTCGGCACCGACTCGTCGGTGAACGGCAGCGACAGCCGCTCCAGCTCCTCGACCAGCTCGGGCGCCAGCCCGTCCTCCAGCTCCTTGACCGAGCTGGCGTGGATCTCCTTGAGCCGGACCCGGCTGGCCTCGTCCAGAGGAGCGGACTTCACCTCCTCCAGCAGCTGCTTGATCATGCTGCCGATGCGCATGACCTTCGCAGGCTGTTCGACCATGTCCGTCACCGGGACCTCGCGGGGCTCCTCGCCGTCGGAGCCGGCAGCGCCGAGGGCCATGCCGTCCGGGCCGACAACCAGGACGTGTGGGTTCTCCTGCGACCGTTCGTTCATCGGCATATCCATGCCGCCATTCTCTCGTACGGAGGCTTATGAACGGTGGTGCCCCCGGCAGAAGATGATCCACCGCACCGAACGATTCCGGCAGCCGCTGTTTCACGTGAAACCACGGATTTCTCGCCGTTTCACGTGAAACGTTCCGAAGGAGCGCTCTGTTTCACGTGAAACGGAGCAAGATCAGCGCCGGCGCAGGCGCAGGGCGAGAAAGGCCAGGCCCAGACCGGTCAGCGCAAGGCCGGCGCCCATCGGGAGAACCCGCTCGACCGGTGCCTGCGGGGCCTCCAGCGCGTACGGGCTCGCCGTCGCGGCCGACTCGTCATCCGTGCTCCCCGGCATGGGAGTCCCGCTCCGCCCGGCGGTCGGCTGGGGATGCGGCGAGAACGCCTCGTATCGGCGCTCGCTCGGCCGCTCCGGGGCCTTGTGCCGCGGGGGCGAGGGCCGGGCCGAGGGGGAGCCGGCACGGGGTTCGGACGCCGCACGCGTACGGCGCTTCGGCGGCGGGGCGTGCCGGCCGCGGCGGGCGTGCGCACGGTCGCTGCTCCGCGGGCCCGCCGGTCGGGCGGACCGGGGGCCGCGGGTGCGCGGGGACTCCTCGTCGCCGCGGAAGGGGACGAAGCGCGGCAGGTCCGGTACCGCGAAACCGGGCCCGAACGAGTGAGGGAGGTGGTGGCGCCACCGTCCGTACCCGAAGTGATGGTGCGACGGCAGGTGCGGGATGGCCGCCAGGAAGTCCGGCAGACGGGGGAAGTCGTCCGGCAGCCCGGGAAGGCGGATCGCAACCCCGGGGTGGCCGGCGTGGCCACGGCTCGCTCCGTTTCTCCCGTGGGACGGCGAGAGATCGCTCAGGCGGTCGCCAGGCCCGAAATCGTCGGGTCCAAAGTCCTCGGGGTCGAGCATTTCGGGTACGTAGTCGTCGGACAGATCGCCCGGGTGGGCGAGCTTCGGGGGGCGGTCGGCCGGTGTGGCCTGCCGTTCCGAGGCCGCCGCGGGTGTGGTCCCCGCCGGGACGGGCAGGACGACGGCGGCAACCAACAGACCGGTGGCGATGCGCGATCGGAAACCTGGAGCGACCACAGTGCCCCTCCCGTGCCGAGCCGTCGGGTGACCTGCCCAGCGTCACATGTGATCAGATTCACGGCATCTCGAGACGTCGGCGGGGGGGGAGCCGCCGCCGTGCGGGAGGGGCGGGCGCAGGCGGCGGGCGGCGACGGCTCAGACCGTCAGCACGACCTTCCCCACGTGCACGCTCGCGTCCACGACGCGGTGCGCCTCGGCGGCCTCCGCCATCGGAAGCGTCCGGTCCACGATCGCGCGGACCTGGCCGTTGCCGATCAGCGGCCAGACATGCTCACGCACGGCGGCGACGATGGCCGCCTTCTCGTTCAGCGGGCGGGCCCGCAATCCGGCGCCGGTGATCGCGGCGCGCTTGGCCATCAGTGCGGCGAGATTCAGCTCCGCCTTCACCCCGCCCTGCAGCCCGATGATCGCCAGTCGTCCGCTGACGGCCAGTGCCTTGACGTTCCGCTGCAGATACTTCGCGCCGATGATGTCGAGGATGACGTCCGCGCCCTTGCCGTCGGTGGCCTTGCGGATCTCCTGGACGAAGTCCTGCTCGTGGTAGTCGATGAGGATGTCCGCGCCCAGCTCGGCACAGCGGGCGAGCTTCTCGGGGCCGCCGGCGGTGACCGCGACCCGCGCGCCGACGGCCTTGGCGAGCTGGATCGCCATCGTGCCGATGCCGCTGGCGCCGCCATGGACCAGCAGCGTCTCACCGGGCCGCAGGTGGGCGATCATGAAGACGTTCGACCAGACCGTGCAGGTCACCTCGGGCAGCGCGGCGGCGGTGACCAGGTCCAGGCCGGTCGGCAGCGGCAGCACCTGGCCGGCCGGGACGGCGACCTTCTCCGCGTAGCCGCCGCCCGCCAGCAGCGCGCACACCTCGTCGCCGACGGCCCAGCCGTGCACGCCGGGGCCGATCGCGACGATCCGCCCCGAGCACTCCAGCCCGGGGTACGGGGAGGAGCCGGGTGGCGGGTCGTAGAAGCCCTGACGCTGCAGCAGATCGGCGCGGTTCACGGCGCTGGCCGCGACCTCGATCAGGACCTCGCCCTCGGCGGGCAGCGGATCGGGCACTTCCGCCCAGACAAGTGCTTCGGGGCCACCGGGCTCCGGGATAGTGATCGCTCGCATGGGCGCGAGGCTACTCGCCGTCCGCGCGCGGAGCGACGGTGCGGGGGCCGCAGGCAACGGCAGGGGCTGCCTGTCACCCGCTCACGGAGTCCGGTTATTCATCCGCCCGGCGCATCGGGGAGACGCCGGTGCCGGGGAGCGTCGGCTTCCTGGTCTGCTTGCCGGGAAGGTCCGGCTCCTCCGTCGGCGCCGCGCGGACGATGGTGATCAGACGGTCCGTGCTCTGCAGCGGGCTGGCCTCCGGATCGTCGTATCCCAGGAGCCGGTGGCCGCGCAGCACGGACACGACGAGGTCGTCGGTCTCCCGTACCGACTTGCCTACCTCGGCCTTCACCACGGGGCGTTCGACCAGGTCCAGGCCGCTGCCCTGCTGGATCAGGTCCTCCATGACGGTGCCCGCGCTGGGGCTGTGGACGGACAGGCCCAGCAGCCGGCCGGCCGCGCTGGCCGAGGTGATCACGGCGTCGGCGCCGGACTGGCGCAGCAGCGGGGCGTTCTCCTCCTCCCGCACCGCCGCGACGATGTTGGCCGTCTTGTTGAGCTGACGCGCGGTCAAGGACACCAGCACGGCGGTGTCATCGCGCTGGGTGGCGATGACGACCTGGTGCGCGCGCTGGATCTCGGCCCGCATCAGCACATCGCTGCGCGTCGCGTCGCCGACCACCCCGGCGAAGCCCTCGGCCACCGCCGCCTCGATCACCTTGGAGCTGGGGTCGACGATGACGATGCGGTCGCGGCTCAGCCCCGTCGCACGCAGGGTCTGCACGGCGGAGCGGCCCTTGGTCCCGAAGCCGACGATGACGGTGTGGTCGCGCAAGGCGTTTCTCCAGCGTTTTGACGACAGCAACCTGAGTCCATGGACAACGAGTGCGTGCAGCAGGCCCGTTGGGGCGATCGCGAGGGCCAGGGCCGGGCCTGCCACGTGCGTCCGTCCGTCGAGGTCGACGAGGCGCCCACCACTCCTGGGAACGACGCTACCGACATCACGGAGCGACGTCCGCCTTCCGCCCCATGACCGGGCCGGGCATCAAGGACCGCGACACCCCCTGACCGGGACCTGAAGAAGGGCTTGATCCCCGAGGATGGCGGTATGCCTTACGCACGGATGTCTCCAGCACAGGCCGGACCAGGGGGGCCGATCGCATGAGGGAAGAGCAGCGGCCGCCCCGCAGGCCCGGAAAGGTCTCCATCCTCGGCTCGCTGTGGTCACGTTCACGCACCCAGAACGGGGAGGACGCCGAGGACGGCCGGTCCGTCGTCATGCCCGTACAAGGCGTGCGGCCGCCACTTCAACAAGTGCTGCGCCGGCTCGTCATGGCCCTTGTGGTGTTGGCGCTCACGACGTTCATCGTGTGGATCGATCGCGCCGGGTACCACGACAACGCCGGCGGGACCGTCGGTCTCCTCGACTCGGCGTACTACGCGACAGTGACCCTGTCGACCACGGGTTACGGGGACATCACCCCGGTCAGCGACGCTGCGCGGCTGACCAACATCTTCGTCATCACGCCGCTGCGCGTCCTGTTCCTGATCATCTTGGTCGGTACGACGCTGGAGGTGCTCACCGAGCGCACCCGGCAACAGGTACGGGTGCATCGGTGGCGCTCCCGCATGCAGGAGCACATCGTGGTCGTCGGGTACGGGACGAAGGGCCGCCACGCCGCCCAAAGCCTGCTCGGCCAGGGCGTCTCGAAGCAGAAGATCGTCGTGGTCGACCCCCAGAAGCAGACGGTGGACGCCGCGAGCAATGACGGGCTCGTGGGCGTCGTTGGTGATGCGACGCGTTCCGACACCCTGCGCAGGGCCGAACTGCACCGGGCGTCGAAAGTGGTCGTCGCCACCCACCGGGACGAGACCGCCGCCCTGGTGACGCTCACCGCGCGCCAGCTCAACAAGCGCGCCTCCATCGTGGTGGCGATCCGGGAGGACGAGAACATCCCGCTGCTGAAACAGAGCGGTGCCGACGCCGTCATCACGAGTTCCAGCTCCGCGGGCCGGCTGCTCGGGGTGGCAGTGGCCAGCCCCAGCGCCGGCGCGGTCCTGGAACGCCTCATGACCTACGGCAGCGACCTGGACCTCACCGAACGCCCCGTGTCAGCGGCCGAGGCGGGGAAGTCCGCCCGCGCATGCAGTGACCTGGTCGTGGCCGTCGTACGCGGGGGCAAGGTGCTGGACTACACCGAGCCGGAAGCCGCGAAGCTCCAGCTCACGGACCGGCTCATCACCATTCAGCGGGCCCCGGCCGGGGATCGCGCGGACTGAGTCCCCTGTGCGGCCCGAGGCGACTGCCGCCCCGGCGAAGGGAGGGAGCAGACCTCTTGGAGTCCCTGGCGTTCCGTCGCCCTCGGCGTCACCAAGAGGTCCTGCCCCGTTCGGTCGTTCAGTTCTCCGCGTCCGCGGTCACGCTCTTGTACACAGGGGTGTTGCCCTTCCAGGCCATGGCGATGAAATTGATGCCCCGGCCCTCCTTCATCTCACTGTCGAAGTAGCAAGCCGTCCAGCCCGCGGCCTTGCCGAGGTCGTTCCTGCACTCGAAGACGGTTTGCGTGTTGCCGCGGTACAGGGCGCGCATGTAGATGCTCATTCCGTCGGACGCCGTGTCCTTGACCCAGAAGTAGTCACCGGCCGGGTCGAAACACACTTCACCGTGCTTCTTCGCGCCGCCGCCCGAGTTGACCGAAACGCAGACGACCTTGTCGCTCGGCTTCGGCCCCGCACCGCCGACGCGCATGGCGTTCTTGACGTGCCAGCCGCCCCCTTGGATGCGGGCTTCTCCTGTGTGCCGCACCGTGGCCGCGGAGGCGGAGGGAGCGGAGGCAGCCGTCTTCGTCGCTGTCGGCGACGAAGGCTGGGTGCTGTCGGCATGGGCCGTGCCGGCCAGGCCGCCCAGTCCCAGCATGGCGGCGGCGGCAGCTGTAGTGGTACGTCGGAAATGCACGAGAATCCCCCAGGTCATGGATGTTGCTTCGGCTGACTGATCCCTCGGCTGCCCGCCCAGCTCGGCAGGCAGCCCGCGTCGTCAAGGTCCCGGGCCGCAGCGTTGATCGGCGCCCCACCTGCAAGGATTCCGGTGCCAGACCTGGAAGTCGTTAGCACTCAGACAACAATCGCTTAGCTATGCGTCTACTCCAGGAACTCGGGCGCCTGTCGACGATGGTCCCGGGGCGGCAGTCCGTATGCGGTACGGAAGGCGCGGGTGAAGTCGGCCGCGCGGGGGAAGCCCCAGCGGGTGGCGATGGCGTGGATGGGGACGGCGTGGAGCGCCGGGTCGGCGAGGTCGCGGCGGGCGGCCTCCAGGCGCAGGCGACGGATCCACGCGGCGACTGTGGTGTCTTCGTCCCGGAAAAGACAGTGCAGATAGCTGGTGGAGATGTAGTGCGCGGCGGCGATCGTGGTTGGGGTGAGCTGCGGGTCGTGCAGGTGCTCGCGGATGAACGACTTGATGCGCAAGGTGAGCATCCGCTGGTGGGTCTCCGGCGGGAGGAAATCCGCGGCTTCGAGCGTGTGGGCGAAGAGCGCGGCGACCAGATCGGTCACGACCGTGCCCAGCCGGGGCCCATCGGAGGGCTGGTAAGCGGCGGTGTCCGCGGTCAGCTGGGTGAGGAACTGCGCCAAGAGCGCCCCCATCCCCTCCTGGGCCGACACCGGCGCCCCGACCACCCGGGCAGCCATGTCACGCGGCAACGGCAGCAGGGCCTTGGGAACCTCCACCGCCACCGTCGCGACCCCGGTGCTGTGGATCTCACTCGGCAGCGAGGTGGAGGTGATGAACAGGTCCTGCGACTTGTACGCGGTTTCCCGGTGCCGCCACACACCTGCCCCGGTCCCGCTCAGGACCAGCGACAAACTGTACGTCTCGGGATCGGACTGCCGGATCATCTTCGGCATACGCCGGAAGACCTGCGGCGCGAAAGCAGCAGACCAGACAGTGACGGCACCGAGATCCAACACACGCTGAGAAGCCCGGAAATCGTCAGCGCAGTCACTGCGCAGCTCCATCGGCGCATGAGAACGACCCAACAACTCGACCCAGTAGTCGAACCGGTCCGCCGCAGGAACGTCTTCACTCCGGAACACCATCTCGTCCAACAACTGTCGTTCACCGTCCCTGAAACCGCTGGTCGAAGCCTCTCCTTCAGTGACGGGTGTCCTGGACACCACAGTTCCGCTCCGCGACGGCCGGGGCCGACGTGGCACCCGGCCACACCGGACCCGCCCTGCGGCGCCCTGCCTCCTCCTGGCCGGGGTGCCGACAACCGCGGAGCACCTCGCGCGCCGTGCCGTCGTGGGACGGCAGCTTCACGCGGTGCCTCCCGTGGGTTCCTGCGGGGCCCCGGGGTCGGTCCGGTCCGTTGTCGAGTCGGCCGACCAGTCCGTCGACCAGTCCGCCGACCAGGGAAGTTCCAGTAGTTCGAGTTCGCTGCCGGGCTCCGCGCCACCGGGTGGGACGACGGCCAGCGCCTCGGCGGCGGCGATCCCGCGCAGCATGGCGGGGCCGTGGAAACGCAGCGGCTCCACCAGCAGGCCCCGGTGCGCGTCGTCACGGTAGACGACCGGAACGAGGCGGGTGTCCCGCGGATGCCCCTGGACGGCGGTGCTCACCGGCGCACGGTACGTGGCCGCCGGGCGGCGGCCGGAGAGCGTCCGCAGCAGCGGCTCGGCGAGCGTGCACAGACCGGAGACGGCGGCGAGGGGGTTGCCGGGCAGGCCGACGAGGTGCCGCCGCGGGGCGAGCCGGGCGAGCAGCATGGGGTGGCCGGGGCGCACCGCCACGCCGTCCACCAGCAGCTCTGCGCCCAGGTGGCGCAGCGTGGGGTGCAGATGATCGACCGGGCCGGACGCGGTGCCGCCGGTGGTGATCACCACATCGGCGGTGGACTCGGCGATGGCCGCGTACAGCGTGTCGGCGTCGTCGGCGAGATGGCGTGGCGCGGCCGCCTCGACGCCCAGCGCACGCAGCCAGGGGGCGAGCATCGGGCCGAGCGCGTCCCGGATCCGGCCCTCCCGGGGCAGTCCGCTCTCCAGCAACTCATCACCCAGGACGAGCACTTCGGCCCGGGGCCGGGGGTAGGTGGTCAGCTCGTCGTAGCCGGCGGCTGCGGCCAGGCCGAGGACGGCGGGGGTCACCAGGGCCCCGGCGGGCAGGAGTTGGTCGCCGCGGCGGCACTCCTGGCCTCGGGGGCGGATGTCCTGGCCGGGCGGCGCGGGCCGGGGCGCGTACAGCCGCAGCCCGCCGTCGCCCAGCCGGCGGACCTCGCCGTGCTCGCTGCGCAGCACCGCGGTGGCGCCGGCCGGGATGCGCGCGCCGGTCGCGATCGGGATCGCATGGCCGTCGGGAAGCGCCTCGACGGGGGCGTGACCTGCGAGGATGCCGTGATGCAGGCCGGTTGTGGCCTCGTCGGCGGGCTGGTCGACACGCCAGGGCCCGGGGCCGGAGACCGCCCAGCCGTCCATCGCCGAGGTGTCGAACGACGGCAGATCGGTGAGCGCGGCCAGCGGCGCGGCGAGCGTACGGCCCAGTGCGGCGCCGAGCGCCGTCGTGGTGGCCGGGGGCGGGCCGGACACGGCGTGCGCCGCGGTCCGGCGGGCGGTGTCCCAGGGCAGGTCGCCCGGCGTACGACGGGGTGACGGCTCCTTTGGGCCGGCCGGGCCGCAGTGGTGGTCTGCGCCGGTGCCGCGGCCCTCGGCGGCGGATGCGCGGGCGTCGTCGGGCGGGGTGCCCGCGCCGCCGCCGGTGGCCCCTGCGTTCGCCACCCCCGCCGCGCGGGCGCCGTTGACCAGCGCGAGCGCGTCGTCGAACGGGTCGCCGGGCCCGGCGCCGGCCTGCGCGCGCAGCACGCCGCCGGGCTCCGCGCCGCCCTCCACGTCGGTCATTCGGCGGGCTTCGCTTCGCTCCCCGTGGCGCCGCCGGACCCGGCAGCGCCTCCGGACGCCTCGGTCTCCGCCGCCCAGCGGCCGGCCAGCGCGGCGGCCCGGTCGGACAGCTCCTGCACATCCCGGCCCTGCTGCCCCGCCGCATAGCCGATCAGGAAGGTCGTCAGCGGCGCGGCCGGGCGGGCCACGCCGTGTGCGGCGTCCCGAGCCAGGTCGAGAAGCGCCGCCGTGTCGACATCGAGCTCGATGCCCAGTTCGGCCTTGACTGCGGTGATCCATTCGTCCAACACGTGTCCATGCTCCCTGATGCGGGCGCGTGCCGCGCTGACGTCTTCCCAGGTGTCGCAGTCGAAGGAGGCCGTGGACGTGGCGTCGGGGACCCGCGCCAGCGCCAGCCGGCCGAGCACGGCGCGCAGCGGCAGACCGGCCAGGGTGCCGTGCTCGGCCCGTACCCGCGCCAACTCGCGGCGCAACGACGCGGCCCGGTAGGCGGCCACCAGCGGCTGGTCCCGGCCGATGGTGTCCTGGAGCATCGCGCCGTCAGGGGGCGTGACGGCGCCGTCGGGCACGCCGCCGGCCGCCGTGCGCGTCGCCGCTGCCAGGAGGCCGCGTACGGTCGCGGCGGTCAGGAACGGCAGATCGGCGGAGAGGACGAGCACCGTCGGGGCGGTGGTGTGCCGCAGGCCGGCGTCCAGCGCGGCGAGCGGGCCGCCGCCCGGGGGGTCCTCCAGGGCCCGGACCACGGCGCGGGCTGTGGGGCGGCCGGGGCCGACGACGACCGTGATCGCCGCATCGGGGCAGGCGGCGATCACCCGGTCCAGGAGGGGGCGGCCGCCGACGGACAGGGCGGGTTTGTCCGCCCCGCCGAGCCGCCGGGCCGCGCCTCCGGCCAGGACGATGGCGTCGTGGTCGGTGTGGTCGCTCACCCCCTGAGTATCGCCAAGGGGCGCCGCGACCACACCGGTGTCGTACGTCTCACGGCTGTCGGCTCCGCCGCGGCGGCCCCGGCCGTCCCGCCCTCGCCGCCGCTGTCCGGACCGTGGGTCACAGCCCCCGCAGCAGCACGGCGGGCTGCTCGACGCAGTCGGCCACGAATCGCAGGAAGCCGCCGGCCGTGCCGCCGTCGCACACCCGGTGATCGAAGGTGAGCGAGAGCTGGACGACCTTCCGGACGGCCAACTCGCCTTCGTGCACCCAGGGTTTGTCGGCTATCCGGCCGA
This sequence comes from Streptomyces sp. NPDC059008, assembly GCF_042749045.1. Taxonomy (NCBI): domain Bacteria; kingdom Bacillati; phylum Actinomycetota; class Actinomycetes; order Kitasatosporales; family Streptomycetaceae; genus Streptomyces; species Streptomyces sp. NPDC059008. Next base: position 261,889 of record NZ_JBHYJC010000001.1, read on the forward strand.
TGCCGAGCATCGCCGCCTCCGGGTGGTTGATGATCGGCGTGGAGCCGTCGACGCCGAAGACGCCGTAGTTGTTGAGGGTGAACGTGCCGTGCGTCAGCTCGGCCAGGGTCAGCCCTCCGGACCTGGCCGTTTCCGTGAGCCGGGCGATCTCGGCGGACAGCTCCTCGACCGTACGGGCCTGGGCGTCCCGCACGACCGGCACCACCAGACCGCGGTCGGTCTGCGCCGCGAAGCCCAGATGGACCGCGGGCAGCCGGACGATCTCCTGGGTCTTGGTGTCGACGGTGGCGTTGAGCTGGGGGAACCGTGCGAGCGCGGCCGTGGTGATCCGGGCCAGCAGGGCGAGCAGCGACACCTTGGGAACGCCCGGAACGTTCATCGCCCTGCGGGCGGTGAGGAGTTCGGTGGCATCGGCGTCCACCCAGCAGGTGGCCTCCGGGATCTCCCGGCGGCTGCGGCTGAACTTCTCGGCGGCCGCACCGAGCATCCCCCGCAACGGGATCCGCTCCTCGCCGGCCGTGGCGGGCCCGGTGGCCCTCGCGCCCGCCGTCACGCCCGTCGCCTCGGCAGCGGCCGTCTCCCGCGCCCGGATCGCGCACTCGACGTCGGTACGGAGAATCAGGCCGTCCCGCCCGGATCCCGTCACCTCCCGCAGATCCACGCCGTTCTCCCGCGCCATCCGGCGCACCAGCGGAGAGATGACAGCCACCGAGCCGCTCCCGGCATCCACCGCACCGGCCCCGGCCGGGCCGTGCGCACCGGCGCCCCCGACTCCCCCGGCTTGCCCGGCCGTCTGCCCGCCGGACGCCTCCGCCCCGGCCGCGGCCTCTCGCGGCGGCTGCGGCACTCCGGCCGCGGGGCCCGCCGTGCCGCTCGGCCGGATGCGGCGCCGCCGCGCCGCCGCCGCGCTCGTGCCGTATCCGACGAGCACGTTCCCCGACCCGGCATCCGCCGGATCCGCCGGGGAGGCACCGGCCCCGTCCGCGGGCACACCGGAAGCCGGTGGCGCCTCCTTGGGGCCGCTGCCCGCCAGATCGTCCGGCACCGCGCCCACCGCGACCGTCACCAGCGCCGCGCCCACCGGGACTTCGGCGCCCTCCTCGCCGAAGCGGGCGGTCACCACGCCGCCGTACGGGCAGGGCACCTCCACCATCGCCTTGGCGGTCTCGACCTCCACCACCGGCTGGTCGATGGCCACCACCTCACCGACCTCGACCAGCCATTGCACGATCGTCGCCTCGGTGAGGCCCTCCCCCAGGTCGGGCAGGGTGAATTCGCGGACCACGGCCATCACTCACCACGTCCCTCGGTCCACTCCGACTCCCACTGGAGGCGGGCGACGGTGTCCAGAATCCGGTCCACGCCCGGCAGGTGATGCCGCTCCAGCATCGGCGGCGGATAGGGGATGTCGAAGCCGGCGACGCGCAGCACCGGCGCCTCCAGGTGGTGGAAGCAGCGTTCGGTGATCCGTGCGGCGATCTCCCCTCCGGGACCGCCGAACCCGTTGGACTCATGGACGATCACGGCCCGTCCGGTGCGCCGCACCGACGCGCAGACCGTGTCGTCGTCGAACGGCATCAGCGAGCGCAGATCGACCACTTCCAGGTCCCAGCCCTCGGCGCGCGCGGCCTCGGCGGCTTCCAGGCAGACCGGGAGCGACGGGCCGTAGGTGATCAGTGTGGCGCTGCTGCCGCGGCGCCGGACCTCGGCCCGTCCCAGCGGGGCGACCGGGGCGGGGGCGTCGGGCGACCAGTCGGCCTTGGACCAGTAGAGCCGCTTGGGCTCCAGGAAGACGACCGGGTCGTCGGAGGCGATGGCGGCGCGCAGCAGCCCGTAGGCGTCCTCGACGGTCGCCGGGGTGACGACCTGGAGTCCGGGGGTGGCGAGGTAGTACGCCTCGGAGGAGTCGCTGTGGTGCTCGACGCCGCCGATCCCGCCGCCGTAGGGGACGCGGATGGTCAGCGGCATCGGCAGCGCGCCGCGGGTGCGGTTGCGCATCCGGGCGACATGGCTGATCAGCTGCTCGAACGCCGGGTAGGCGAACGCGTCGAACTGCATCTCGACGACCGGCCGCAGGCCGTACATCGCCATGCCGACGGCGGTGCCCAGGATGCCGGCCTCGGCGAGCGCGGTGTCCGTGCAGCGGTCCTCGCCGAACTCCTTGGCCAGGCCGTCGGTGACCCGGAAGACCCCGCCCAGAGTGCCGACGTCCTCGCCCATGACATGGACGGACGGGTCCTCGGCCATGGCGTCGTGCAGCGCGCGGGTCAGCGCCTGCGCCATGGTGGCGGGCTTGCGCGCGGTCGCCGGAGCGGTGGTGGTCATGGCCTGGCCTCCTTGGCGGACCCTTCGGTGCCCGCTGCGTCCTCGGTTTCTCCGGCGGCCTCGGCATCCAGCTCGGCACGCAACTGTGCCGCCTGCGCGCGCAGTTGGCTGGTCTGCTCGGCGAATACGTGGTGGAACAGGTCCATCGGGTCCAGCTCCGGGTCGGCGTTCATCCCGTCGCGCAGGTCGGCCGCCATCTGCTCGGCGCTCTCCCGGGTGGTGCCGACGAAGGCGTCGGTCAGCAGATCGCGGGCCGCCAACTCGTGCTCCAGAAGGGCTATCGGGTCGTGCGCCTTCCAGGTCTCGACCTCGGCGTCGGTGCGGTAGCGGGTGGCGTCGTCGGCGTTGGTGTGGGCCTCGATGCGGTAGGTGACGGCCTCGACCAGGGTGGGGCCGCCGCCCCGGCGGGCGCGCTCCACGGCCTCGGTGAGCACCTCGTGCATCGCGGGCGCGTCGTTGCCGTCGACCAGGCGGCCCGGCATGCCGTATCCGACCGCCTTGTGGGCGAGCGACGGCGCGGCGGTCTGCTTGGCGAGCGGCACGGAGATCGCGAAGCCGTTGTTCTGGACGAGGAAGACGACCGGCGCCTGCCAGATCGCCGCGAAGTTCAGCGCCTCGTGGAAGTCGCCCTCACTCGTACCGCCGTCGCCGACCATCGCCAGTGCCACCACGTCGTCGCCCTTGAGGCGGGCGGCGTGCGCCAGGCCGACGGCGTGCGGGAGCTGGGTGGCCAGGGGGGTGCACAGCGGGGCGATGCGGTGTTCATGCGGGTCGTAGCCGTTGTGCCAGTCGCCGCGCAGCAGGGTGAGCGCCTGTACGGGGTCCAGGCCGCGGGCCACCGCCGCCAGGGTGTCGCGGTAGCTGGGGAAGAGCCAGTCGCGGTCTTCGAGCGCCAGCGCCGCGGCGACCTCGCAGGCCTCCTGTCCGGTGGAGGACGGGTAGACCGCCAGGCGTCCCTGCCGGGTCAGGGCCGTGGCCTGGGCGTTGTAGCGGCGGCCGCGGACCAGCTGGGCGTACAGCCGGGTGAGAAGTCCGGAGTCGAGCCGGGCGGCCGCGTCCGTCCCCAGGACGCGGTACGGCTCCTCGTCGGGCAGGAGGGGCGCGGGATCGACGCGTGGGCGCCAGGCGGGCGGCGGGCCGGCCAGGCTGCTTTTGTTCCTGCTGCTGCCGGGCTGCTCGAGGACCGTCATGTCGAGCACCTCCTCGGATCGAAGGGGTGGCGCGATGCGCCTCATGTGGGTGGTGGGCGGACGGCTGATGGGCAGGATGGAACTGGTCGGGGCGGGTGCGCCCTTCCCTACCGATTGTTCGGTCGTCGGTGCAATTTGGCTACAGGCGGGTCAAGCCTGTGGACAAACGGTTCTCCACAGCTTGAGATGAAGACAGGGCGTCCACAAAGGGGAGGCGGGACCATATGCCGGACGAACAGATGGCCCACACCGGCGGCGGACAGCCGCCGGCGGCACCCGTCGCGTCATCGCCGGCCGCCCGCCCGCTGGACACCATCGACCGCTCGATCCTGCGCATGCTGCAGAACGACGGCCGGGCCTCGATACGCTCCGTCGCCGAGCGCGTGCACGTCTCGCGCGCCAACGCCTACGCGCGGATCAACCGGCTGATCGACGACGGGGTGATCCGCGGCTTCAGCGCCCTGGTCGACCAGGAGAGGGCAGGCCAGGGCGCCTCGGCCTATATCACCCTGAAGATCGTCCAAAATTCGTGGCGGACCGTGCGCAAGCAGCTCACGGCGCTGCCGGGCGCCACCCACATCGCGCTGGTCAGCGGCGATTTCGACGTGCTGCTGCTGGTGCACACGAAGGACAACCGCGAGCTGCGCGAGCTCGTCCTCACCCGTATCCAGTCGATACCGGAGGTGCTCAGCACCCGCACCCTGCTGGTCTTCGAGGAGACCGACCTGGGGCCGGAGGAGGAGTAGGCCGCCGCCGTCAGGCCTTGCGCAGCCCCGCGAACGCCGTGCGCACCACGGCCTCGGCGACCTCGTCACGGCTCGCCGCGCCGCCGCGCCCCGGCCGGTACCACTCCACAATCGAGTTGATCATGCCGAAGAGCAGCCGGGTCGCCAGCCGGAGGTCCACGTCGTTGCGCAGGTCTCCGTCGGACGCGGCCTGCTGGAGCAGGTCGGCGACCTCGTGGTCGAACTCCCGGCGGCGCTCCATGGCCCAGCGCTCGGTGTCCGTGTTTCCGCGCACCCTCAGCAGCAGCGTCACATAGGGCAGTTCGTCCATCAGCACCTCGGCCACCCGCCGGGTGACGTACTCCAGCCGCTCGATCGCACGGCCCTGACCGGCGCCCGGCTCCTCCAGCACGCCGAACAGACCGTCCAGGGCGCGGCTTATGGCGCGGCGCAGCAGCTCTTCCTTGCTGCGCACATGGTGGTAGATCGAGGACTTCGAGATGCCGGCCGCCTTGGAGAGGTGCTCCATCGACGTGCCGTCGTAGCCGCGCTCGATGAACACCTCGACGGCGACCGCGAGCAGCGAATCGGGCGTGTAGGTGTCGCGCTTGGCCATGGTCATGATTAGAGCACCTATTCCTCGAGGTCCGCACGGCGCCGCAGCGCCCAGGACGGTACGTAGCGTCCGCCGGCGTTCTGGCGGTGCATCGAGTCCAGCAGATCCCACACCCATCGGGCGCCCAGCAGCTCGACCCACTCCATGGGGCCGCCGGGATAGTTCACGCCCAGCCGCATGGCCGTGTCGATGTCCCCGGGGGTCGCCACCTCGCGGGCCGCGGCGTCCACGGCGAAGTCGACGATCATCGCGATCGTCCGGGCGACGATCATGCCGGGCACGTCCTCGATCACGCTGACCCGTTTGCCCAGCGCCTGGAAGAGCCCGACGGCCTCCGCGAGGTCCGCCTCGGAGCAGGCGCGAGAGGCGGACAGGGCGATCCGGGTGGCGGACCGGTAGTCCAGCGCGAGGTCGAAGCGGATGTTCCTGTCACCGGCCGGGCTCGTCGCCGGACAGCCGTCGGTCAGCGCCAGGCGCGCCCCACCGGGCAGCCGGATGTAGCCCTCGGACTCCCCGGGCGTGCGGTCCGTGGTGACGCGGATGCCCGCCTCCTCGATCAGCTCCCGCAGGACCGCGGCCGGGCCGGGCAGCCGCGCGTGCAGCACGACGGCCTCCGGGGCGGGAGCGGGCGCGGCGGTCTGCGGCTCGGGCCGGCGGGCGCCCTCGGCGTAGTCGAACCATCCGCGCCCCGACTTGCGGCCGTGCAGCCCGGACTCGACCAGCCGGCGCTGGGCCAGCGAGGGGGTGAACTTCGGGTCCTGGAAGAAGGCGGTCCACACGGAGTGGGTGACCGCCTCGTTCACGTCCTGCCCGATGAGGTCGGTCAGCTCGAAGGGGCCCATCTTGAAGCCGGCGCCCTCGCGCAGCAGGGCGTCGATGGTGGCGGGGTCGGCGACGCGCTCCTCGTAGGCGCGCAGGGCCTCGGCGTAGAACGGGCGGGCGATGCGGTTGACGATGAACCCGGGGGTGTCGGCGCAGCGCACCGGCTTCTTGCCCCAGGCGGCGGCGGTGTCGTACGCGGCCGTGGCGGCGGCCTCGTCGGTGGCGAACCCGCTGATCACCTCGACCAGGGGGAGCAGCGGCGCGGGGTTGAAGAAGTGCAGGCCCACACAGCGGCCGGGGTGCCGCAGCCGGCCCGCGACCGCGGTCACCGACAGCGAGGACGTGTTGGTGGCCAGCAGGCAGTCCGCCGCCACGACGTCCTCCAGGGCGGTGAACAGCTCCTGTTTGGCGGGGAGTTGCTCCAGGATCGCCTCGACGACCAGCGCGGCGTCGGCCAGCTCCGCAAGGGCGGCCGCGGGGGAGAGGCGCGCGCGGGCCGCGTCCCGCTCGTCCGCCGAAATCCGGCCTTTTTCGACGAGCCGGTCGAGCCTTCCCCCGATCGCCTCGGAGGCCTGCTCCGCGCGCCCGGGGGCGGTGTCGTAGAGGCGTACGCGATGGCCGGCGACCAGCGCCACCTGCGCGATGCCCTGCCCCATCGTGCCGGTCCCCACCACTGCCACGGTGCTGCTGGTCGCGATTGCCGTCATGCGAGTTGATCCTCCCCGACCGACTTTTCCACAGGCTGGCCGGACCCTCTTGCCCCGACCGATCGTTCGGTTACTCTAACTCCGTTGCCTTGTCCGCTCCCAGTCCCCATCCACTCTCCGCCCAGCTCGACGAGGAGTTGGTCATCGATGACCGCCGAAGTGACCGCAGCGCAGTTGATCGAGAAGCACCGCCCGACCCTCGACCAGACGCTGGAAGCGATCCGCACCCGCGCCTACTGGTCCCCGCACCCCGAGCACCCGAAGGCGTACGGCGAGAACGCCGCCGGCGACGGGCTGGCCGCTTTCGAGGCCCTGCGCGGCAAGCGCTTCGAGCTCGACCAGCCCGGCACCGACGACTGGACGGGCCAGGAAGTCTCACCGTACGGCCCGGAGTTGGGCATCAGCTATCCGCATCCGGATGTGGACGTGCTGCTGCCGGCGATGCGTGCCGCGATCCCCGCCTGGCGGGACGCGGGACCGGAGGCCCGTGCGGCGGTGTGTCTGGAGATCCTGGCCCGGATCAGCGCGCGCACCCATGAGTTCGCGCAGGCCGTGATGCACACCAGTGGCCAGGCCTTCATGATGGCGTTCCAGGCCGGCGGGCCGCACGCCCAGGACCGCGGCCTGGAGGCGGTGGCCTATGCGTACGCCGAGCAGGTCCGTACCCCGGAGCAGGCGCCGTGGTCCAAGCCGCAGGGCAAGCGCGAGCCGCTGGAGCTGGCCAAGACCTTCACGGCGGTGCCGCGTGGTGTCGCCCTGGTGATCGGCTGCAACACCTTCCCGACCTGGAACGGCTATCCGGGCCTGTTCGCCTCGCTGGCCACCGGCAACCCGGTGCTGGTCAAGCCGCATCCGCGGGCCGTGCTGCCGCTGGCGCTGACCGTCGAGGTGGCCCGTGAGGTGCTCGTCGAGGCCGGATTCCCCGCCGACCTGGTGTGCCTGGCCGTGGACAAGCCGGGCGAGGGCCTGGCCAAGGTGCTGGCCGTGCGCCCCGAGGTCCGCATCATCGACTACACCGGCTCGACCGCCTTCGGCGACTGGCTGGAGACGCACGCCCGGCAGGCGCAGGTCTTCACGGAGAAGGCCGGCGTCAACACCGTCGTCATCGAGTCCACCGACGACTACAAGGGCATGCTCAGCAACCTGGCCTTCTCGCTGTCGCTCTACAGCGGCCAGATGTGCACCACCCCGCAGAATCTGCTGATCCCCCGGGACGGCATCACTACGGACGCCGGACCGAAGTCGTACGACGAGGTGGTCAGTGATCTCGCGGGCGCGGTCAGCGGCCTGCTGGGCGACGACGCACGCGCCAACGCCCTGCTGGGCGCGATCGTCAATCCGCAGGTCAAGGAGCGGATCGACGCCGCTGCCGGACTGGGCGAGGTGGCGCTGGCCTCCCGCGAGGTGGCCAACCCCGAGTTCCCGGGGGCGACGGTACGGACCCCGGTGATCGTCAAGCTGGACGGCGCCAAGCCGGACTCCGAGGCGGCGTATCTGTCGGAGTGCTTCGGCCCGGTGTCCTTCGCGGTGGCCGTCGACTCCGCGGCCGACGCGGTGGACCTGCTGCGGCGCACGGTCCGCGACCAGGGAGCCATGACGGTCGGGGCGTACACCACCTCTGCCGAGGTCGAGCAGCTGGTGGAGCAGGCCTGCCTGGAGGAGTGCGCCCAGCTGTCGCTGAACCTGACCGGCGGGGTCTATGTGAACCAGACCGCGGCGTTCTCGGACTTCCATGGCTCCGGTGGCAACCCGGCGGCCAATGCGGCGCTGTGCGACGGCGCGTTCGTGGCGAACCGCTTCCGGACGGTGGAGGTGCGGCGACAGGCGTGACAGGCCTTGGGGCCCGGTCCGTTCCGCCGGGCCCCAAGGGGACCCGTGTCCCCGTCAGACGGCTCCCGGGCCCTCGATCCGCGCATGGCGGCCGATCCAGGCGTGCATCGCGATGGCGGCCGCCGCCCCCGCGTTGATCGAGCGGGTCGAGCCGAACTGCGCGATCGAGCAGACCCGCGAGGCGTGCCGGCGGGCCTCCTCGGTCAGCCCCGGCCCTTCCTGGCCGAACAGCAGCACACAGCGGCGCGGCAGCTCGGTCGTCTCCAGCGGCACGGACCCGGGGAGATTGTCGATCCCGATGATCGGCAGCTCCTCGGCCGCCGCCCAGGCGGTGAGATCCGCCGTGTCCGGGTGGTGGCGGACATGCTGGTAGCGATCGGTCACCATCGCGCCGCGGCGGTTCCAGCGGCGCTGCCCGACGATATGGATCTCCTTGGCCAGGAACGCGTTCGCGGTCCGGACGACAGAGCCGATGTTGAAGTCGTGGCCCCAGTTCTCGACGGCCACGTGGAAGTCATGGCGGCGGGTGTCGAGGTCGGCGACGATCGCCTCGCGCGTCCAGTAGCGGTACTGGTCGACGACGTTGCGGCGGTCGCCGTGCGCGAGCAGCTCGGGGTCGTAGCGGGCGTCCTGCGGCCAGGGCTCCGGGTGCGGACCGACGCCGATCTGCGTCCCGTAGCCCTCGTCGTACTGGAGGGGCTCGGCGGGGGCGGTTTTCTCACTGCTCACCCCACGAGCGTATGGCCATCGCCGCCGTGCTCGGTACGGGCCGGTGGCACACCGCCCCCGGATCCGGCGCCGGCCCCGGGGGAGCCGCCGCGCGAGAACAGCCGCTCGCGCAGGCCCACGACGCGTGCGGAGAGCCAGGTCAGGAAGTTCGTCGGCAGGAAGACCGCATCCGCCGCGATCATGGCGAGCGAGAAGAACGGCAGCCCCAGGAGGAACGCGATCGAGAGGTGCTCGCAGATCATCACGACCAGCAGCACGTTCTTCAGCCGCCGGTTGAACAGTGTGAACGGGAAGGCGACCTGCACGATCACCGTGCCGTAGGTGAGCACCATGACCATCAGTCCGTTGCTGCCGAGCAGGTCGGACAGTCCCGGCCAGGGCGAGAAGTAGTCCAGGTGCATCGGGTAGAAGACCGCGGTGCCGTCCTGCCAGCGCGTGCCCTGGATCTTGTACCAGCCGGCCGTGGCGTAGATAAGGCAGACCTCGACCATGATCACCAGCACTGCGCCGTTGTGGGCGAGCTTGGCGAGCGTGTCGAGGACGATGCGCGGTTCCCCGGGGGCGTAGCGCCGCACCGCCCACCACAGGCCGTGCGCCACCCACAGACCCCACAGGACCAGGCTCCAGCCGATGTGCGGGAACGGGCCGTTTTCGAACCAGTTCAGGCCGTGTCCACCGGACAGCTGGGCGACTGCCAGGCCGAGGCCGAGCACGGCCCACAGCACGACGCCGGGCAGATCGCGGGCGGGCCGCTCGCCGTCGGCGGACTCCGCCCGCTTCGCGCGACGCGCGTCCAGCGACCAGACCTGCCCGCACCGGGTCAGCACGAGGTACATCGACATCAGGTGGATGACGTTGTCGCCGCCGTCCCCTATGAAGACGCTGCGGTTCTGCAGCGAGAGCACGCCCACCATGAAGAGCACCGACATGGTGCGGGTGCGCCAGCCGAGCATCAGCGCCGCGCTGGCGGCGACGGCCAGGAAGTAGACGACCTCGAACCAGCCGCGCCCGTCGGACCACAGCAGGGCGGAGAAGGCGTGATTGGCGTCCAGGAGCCGGCGCGCCATGTCCAGGCTCCAGGGGCCGTCGGGCCCGTAGAGGGTCTGGCGGTGCGGCCACTCGCGCAGCAGGAACAGCAGCCAGGTCGCCGCGAAACCGATCCGGATCACAGCGGTCTGGTACGGGGCCATCGCCCGGCCGGTGACACGCGCGAAGCCACGGCCGATCACGCGCTCGATGCGGGTCTCCTCGTAGGGAGCGGGCGTCTCCTGGGGCGGCTGGGGCTCCCGGGATGCCTGCTGCTCCTGCTGGGCTTGTTGCGCCTGCTGCGGCACGTCGGTCGACTCCGTGAGGTGGGGCAGTGGTGCGTGCGATGCGCTGTGCGGTTGCTGCGGGATCGGTGACGTCACTGGTTCGTCGCCCCCTCGGGCAGGTCCTTTGCGGTGACCTGCCACCAGGGCAGCACGCGGTACACGGGCTTGTCGCTGATCTTCTCGGTGCTCCACGGCGGCGGGCTGACCGGCGTCGTCTGCGAACGGACCTGGATCTGCGCCACGCGCGCACCCCCGCTGGTCCATTCCTGAGACATCCGGAGCATCACGATCCGCCGGATGTAGCGCTCGGCCAGCACGCCCCGCGGGCCGACCGCGCGGTTCTGCGCGTCGTGGCTGTTGACGAGGAGTTCCCATCCGCGGCGCAGCTGGTTCTGCTGGGTGTGGCTGGGAACCGGGTTGTGGCGGATGGCCCGGCCGTCGCGGGCGGTCAGGTCGGTCCAGCCGGTGGTCCGCGCGGTGCCGTCCTCGGTGCGCAGCTGCGCGCGGACCTGGACCGCGACGTTCTGCTGGAGGGGGTTGGGCGCGAACAGCTTCCAGTTCTGTTCGTACTCGGGATAGACGTAGTCGCTGATCAGGGCGCCCTGCTGTTTGCTGAGCGTGTTCGATGGCGCGACGTGCAGAAACATCATCGCGAGATGGATCGCGACCGCGACGGCGACGGCGCAGGCGGCCACGCCTATGACGATCCGCGAGGGCAGCGAGAGCGCGGCCACCGACCGCGTTTCGTCCCCGTATGACTGCATTCCCGCCCCGTTCCCAGATCCCATGCGGTCGACTCCGCCTCGGAACCGTACCTACGCGGCCGCACCGGGCACACCCTCCCCCGGGTTATCCACAGGCTTGACACCCGCGGCCCGCCCACTCACCATTGAACCGAACGATCGGTCGGTCGGGAGCGAGGGGGCACCACATGACGACGATCGCGCCGGAGGAGACGGCCCGCGAGGCCGCTTTCGAGGCCACCGTGGCCGCGGACGAGCGCATCGAACCGCGGGACTGGATGCCGGACGCCTACCGCTCGACACTCGTGCGGCAGATCGCCCAACACGCCCACTCCGAGATCATCGGCATGCAGCCGGAGGCCAACTGGATCACCCGGGCACCGTCGCTGCGCCGCAAGGCGATCCTGATGGCGAAGGTCCAGGACGAGGCCGGCCACGGCCTGTATCTCTACAGCGCCGCCGAAACCCTGGGCACGGGCCGCGACGAGCTGCTCGACAAGCTGCACTCCGGCCGCCAGAAGTACTCCTCGATCTTCAACTACCCGACCCTGACCTGGGCCGATGTCGGAGCCATCGGCTGGCTGGTGGACGGCGCGGCGATCACGAACCAGGTCCCGCTGTGCCGGTGCTCCTACGGCCCCTACGCCCGCGCGATGGTCCGTATCTGCAAGGAGGAGTCCTTCCACCAGCGGCAGGGCTACGAACTCCTGCTGGCCCTCAGCCGCGGCACACCGGCCCAGCACGCCATGGCGCAGGACGCGGTGAACCGCTGGTGGTGGCCGTCCCTGATGATGTTCGGCCCGCCGGACGACGAGTCGTCGCACTCCGCGCAGTCCATGGCCTGGAAGATCAAGCGGCACTCCAACGACGAGCTGCGGCAGCGCTTCGTCGACATCTGCGTCCCCCAGGCCGAGGCCCTCGGGCTCACCCTCCCCGACCCGGACCTGACGTGGAACGAAGAGCGCGGCCAATGGGACTTCGGCCCGATCGACTGGGCCGAGTTCCGGGAGGTCCTCAAGGGCAACGGCCCCTGCAACGAACAGCGGATAACCCGCCGCCGACGAGCTCATGAGGAAGGCGCCTGGGTGCGCGAAGCCGCCGCCGCACACGCGGCCAAGCACGGGAAGGCCGACCGATGACGACACCCCGCCCCACCGAGACCCCGGCAGCCGACGGCGGAGCGCTGGCCCCGCCGGCGGACTGGCCCCTGTGGGAGGTCTTCGTACGCAGCCGCCGCGGACTCTCCCACACCCACGCCGGCAGCCTCCACGCGCCGGACGCCGAAATGGCCCTGCGCAACGCCCGCGACCTCTACACCCGCCGCTCCGAGGGCGTCTCCCTGTGGGTGGTGCCCTCCGCGCAGATCACCGCCTCCTCTCCGGACGAGAAGGACGCCTTCTTCGAACCGGCCGGCGACAAGCCCTACCGCCACCCGACCTTCTACGAGATCCCGGACGGGGTGCATCACCTTTGATGAACGCCACGGCCACCCCGGCCCTGCCCCTCGGGGACGACGCCCTGATCCTCTCCCACCGCCTGGGCGAGTGGGCCGGCAACGCCCCGGTCCTAGAAGAGGAGGTCGCACTGGCCAACATCGCGCTGGACCTGCTCGGCCAGGCCCGGGTGCTGCTCTCCCTGGCCGGCGACGAGGACGAGCTGGCGTATCTGCGCGAGGAGCGGCAGTTCCGCAACCTCCAGCTGGTCGAGCAGCCCAACGGCGACTTCGCCCACACCATCGCCCGCCAGCTCTACTTCTCCACCTACCAGGAGCTGCTGTACGAGCGACTCGCCGAGGGCGAGAGCGAGTTGGCTCCGCTGGCCGCAAAGGCCGTCAAGGAGGTCGCCTACCACCGCGACCACGCCGAGCAGTGGACACTGCGCCTGGGCGACGGCACCGACGAGAGCCACACCCGGATGCAGCGTGGCCTGGACGCCCTCTGGCAGTTCACCGGCGAGATGTTCGCACCGGTGGAAGGGCTGGAGTCGGTGCCCTGGCCGACCCTCCACGACGCCTGGACGACCCGCATCACCACCACACTCGGACAGGCCACCCTCGCCGTCCCCGAAGGCCCCCAGCGCGGCGCCTGGACGGCCGGCGCGGGCCGCCAGGGCCTGCACACCGAGCCGTTCGGACGACTGCTCGCCGAGATGCAGCACCTCCACCGCAGCCACCCGGGAGCGACATGGTGACCACCACCGCCCTCGAAGAGGAACTACTGGCGCTCGCCGGCTCCGTTCCCGACCCCGAGCTGCCCGTCCTCACCCTCGCCGAGCTCGGCGTACTGCGCGACGTACGGCTGACGGCCCCGGACCGCGTCGAGGTCCGGCTCACGCCCACCTACACCGGCTGCCCCGCCATCGAGGCGATGTCCGCCGACATAGAACGCGTACTGCACGACCGCGGCATACCCGAGGTCGAGGTCCGCACGGTCCTCAGCCCACCGTGGACCACCGACGCGATCACCGCCGAGGGCCGCCGGAAGCTGGCCGAATTCGGCATCGCCCCACCGCGCCCCACGGGCCCAGCCGCCGGACCGATCAGCGTCGACCTCACGATCCGCTGCCCGCACTGCGGATCGACCGACACCACCCTGCTGAGCCGGTTCTCCTCCACGGCGTGCAAGGCACTGCGCCGCTGCGAGTCCTGCCGTGAACCCTTCGACCACTTCAAGGAGTTGTGATGTTCCACCCGCTCCAGGTCCGGGAGATCGAGCGGCTCACGGACGACGCGGTGGCCGTCACCTTCACGGTCCCGCCCGAGCTGCGCACGACCTTCCGGCACACCCCCGGGCAGCACATCGCGCTGCGCAGAACGGTCGACGGCCAGGAGATCCGCCGTACGTACTCCATCTGCACCCCCGCCACCGACGAGCCCGTGCTGCGCGTGGGCATCCGCCTCGTCGAGGACGGCGCCTTCTCGACCTACGCCCTCAAGGAGCTGGCGGTCGGCGACACGGTGGAGGTCATGGCCCCGGCCGGGCGGTTCACCCTCGCACCACGCCCCGGCCACTTCGTCGGAATCGTCGGCGGCAGCGGCATCACCCCCGTGCTCTCCATCGCCGCCACACTGCTGGCCCAGCAGCCGGACGCCCGCTTCTGTCTGCTGCGCAGCGACCGCACGGCAGCCTCGACGATGTTCCTGGAGGAAGTGGCCGACCTCAAGGACCGCTATCCCCAGCGCTTCCAGCTCATCCACACCCTCTCCCGAGAGGAGCAACAGGCCGGCCTGCCGTCCGGCCGCCTGGACGAGGCCCGACTGCGCTCCCTCCTGCCCGCCCTCCTGAAGATCGACTCCGTCGACGGCTGGTACCTCTGCGGCCCGTACGGCCTGGTCCAGGGGGCCGAGCGCGCCCTGCGCGCCCTCGATGTGCCCCGATCCCGCATCCACGAGGAGATCTTCCACATAGACAACGGCGCCCCGGCCGTCCCGGCCACCGCCACCCCCGCGCACAGCACCGTCACCGCCACCCTCGACGGCCGCTCCGGCACCTGGCCGGTCCACGACGGCGAGCCCCTGCTCGACGCGGTGCTCCGCAACCGCGCGGACGCCCCCTACGCCTGCAAGGGCGGGGTCTGCGGCACCTGCCGGGCCTTCCTGGTCTCGGGCGAGATCCGCATGGACCGCAACTTCGCCCTGGAATCGGACGAGGTCGACGCCGGTTACGTCCTGGCCTGCCAGTCCCATCCGGTCACGGAGAAGGTCGAGCTGGACTTCGACCGTTAGCGCCCGGCGCGGCGCCCCGAGCGCACGCCACACCCCGACCCGCTCGTAGCCCCGCGCCTTTGACCGCCCTCACCATTCCCAATTCCTGCAACCTGTTCTACCTTGACGCTTCGTCAGATCGAAGCGCCGCGCGGGAGGACAGACCAGTGGACTTCACCTTCACCGAGGAGCAGCAGGCCGCCGTCGAAGCGGCGAAGGCCGTCTTCTCGGGGGTCGCACCCGACGGCGTTCCCAGCCCCGCACTCACCGCGGGCGCGGTCGCCGACGATTTCGACCGCCCCCTGTGGCGCCAGCTCGCCGACGCCGACCTGCTGAGCCTGCCGATCGCACCCGAGCACGGCGGGGCGGGCCTCGACCCGATCGCACTCTGCCTCGTCCTGCGCGAGTCGGCCAAGGTCCTGGCACGGGTCCCCCTGCTGGAGTCCAGCGCCGCGGCACTCACCCTCCGGCACTACGCCACCGACGAGCTGCGTACCGAGGTGCTGCCCCCCATCGCCGCCGGGGACCTGGTCGTGACCGTCGCCTCCGCCGGGCGCACCGGCCACGAGCCGGCCGAGCTCGCCGTGACCGCCCGCCAGGAGGGCGCCGACTGGCTCCTCGACGGCACCCAGACCGCCGTCCCCTGGGGGCACACCGCGGACCGGATCCTGCTCCCCGCCCACACCACCGACGGCCACGCCGTACTCGCCCTCGTCCCCCGTACCCGCCCCGGCGTCACACTCGGCGACCAGATATCCACCAGCGGAGAGCGCCATGCCGAGGTCCGGCTGGATTCCGTGCGCATCAGGGCCCACGAGATGATCGGCGACCCCGCCGCCTGGAAGTCGCTGCGCAACGTCCTGACCACCGGCACCTGCGCACTCGCCCTGGGCCTCGGCGAACGCGTACTCGCGATGACCGGCGACTACACCGGCAAGCGCGAACAGTTCGGGTTCCCGGTGGCGACCTTCCAGGCCGTCGCCGTGCAGGCCGCCGACCGCTTCATCGACCTGCGCGCCATGGAAGCCACACTCTGGCAGGCCGCCTGGCGCCTCACCACCGACGCCCCCGGCCCGCTACCGGTAGCCGGAGACATCGCGGTCGCCAAGATCTGGGCCTCCGAAGGCGTACGCCGCGTCGTCCAGACCGCCCAGCATCTGCACGGCGGCTTCGGCGCGGACACCGACTACCCCCTGCACCGCTACCACGCCTGGGCGAAACAGCTCGAGCTCTCCCTGGGCCCGGCCGCCGCCCACGAGGAAGCCCTCGGCGACCTGCTGGCGGCGCATCCACTGGGCTGAGGCGGAGCGTGAGGGCCGGGGAGCGTCAGGGGAGCGTCAGGGGAGCGGAACGCGGAAGGCAGCACGGCAGCACGCGGACTGGCCGCACGCCGGCACTGACGCCTTGAACTACCGACGGACCGGCCCCCGGCAGACCGAGGTCAGCGGACGGGCAGGCCGTCGAACACCCGGACAGGTGGACCCGACGACGGCCCCCGCAACACCCGGCCACAAGGCCCGACCACAAAGCCCACTACAAAGTCGGGCTAGATGACCGTCCCCGAACCGCCCTTGCCGTCCGACACCGGACGACCGGCGGCCTCCCAGGCCTGCATACCGCCCGCGACATTCACCGCGTCGACGCCCTGCTGGAGCAGATACTGCGCCACCTGCGCGGAACGCCCGCCGACCCGGCACAGGACATACACCTTGCCGCCCTCGGGCGCCGCCTCGGTCAGCTCCCCGTAGCGGGCGACGAACTCGCTCATCGGGATGTGCAGCGCGCCCTCGGCGTGCCCGGCCGCCCACTCGTCGTCCTCACGCACGTCCAGGAGGAAGTCGCCGGACGAGAGCGCGTCGACAGCGACCGTGGGTACAGAACCAAATTGCATGGTCACGACGCTACCCGACGAGCTGCGCGAGGTAGGCCTCGCGTTCTGCGACATCGGCGAGCAGCTTCTCGGCGATCTCGTCCAAGAGCGCGTCCGGGTCCTCCGGCGCCATCTTGATCATCGAGCCGATCGCGCTGTCCTCCAGCTCGGCGGCGACGGCGGCCAGCAGTTCCTTGCGCTCGGTCAGCCACTCCAGCCGGGCGTAGAGCTCCTCGCTCTCGCTGAGCCGCTCCTCGACCGGTGCGGGACCGGCCTCCCACTCCCGCGCGAGTTCCCGCAGCACCGCCTCGTCGCCCTGGCCGTACGCCAGGTTGACGCGCGCGATGAACGCGTCACGGCGTGCCCGCTCCGCCTCGTTCCGTGCCAGGTCCGGGTGGGCCTTGCGCACCAGGTCGCGGTAGACCTTGCGGGCCCCCTCGCTGGGCCGCACCTTCTCCGGCGGCCGCACCGAACGCTCGGTGAGCATCGCCTGCGCCTCCGGGAACAGTCCCTCCGACCCCATCCAGCCGTGGAACAGCTCCTCCACCTCCGGCATCGGCAGCACCGAGGCCCGTGCCTCCCGCGCCTTACGGATGTCCTCGGGGTCGCCCGTACGCGCTGCCACGGCCTCGGCGATCTGCGCGTCCAGCTCGTCCAACCGCGCGTACATGGGGCCGAGCCGCTGGTGGTGCAGGCGGGAGAAGTTCTCCACCTCGACCCGGAAGGTCTCCACGGCGATCTCGAACTCGATCAGCGCCTTTTCCGCGGCCAGCACCGCCTTCGCCAGCCGCCGGGTCCCCTCGTCCTGAGCGGCCGGCCCAACCGGCTCAGCGCCCGGCTCGCCACTCGGTGCATCAGCCGGTGCGGTACCCGCCTCAATGCCCGGCCCGTCCCCAGCCCCGGCCGGCCCGGCGGTCGAATCGGCCTCGGCGTCCTGGGCAACCCCTGGCTCACCCGAGCCCGCGACCTGATCTTCCGGGCTGCGACCGCCGTGCCCGACCTGGGCATCCTGCCCACCGCCGCGGGCGTCGGGTGCCTGCGAACCACCCTGGGCGCCCGATGTGCCCGGTGCGTCCGCTTGGTGCTGGCCGTCCTGCGCGTTCTCCGCGTGCGAGTTCGTCACCCGGTCAGCGTACGGCCCATGCAGGGGCTGACACCTCCACCCCATGCCGGGGCTGGGACGGCTTGGCACCCCCACCCCCATGCCGGAGCTGGTACGGACTGGGCACCTCCACACCACGCCAGGGGGCCTCCGACGTCCTCACGACCGCTGGCCCGCTTCGCTGCTTCTCGGCCTTCCCCCTTGCCCTCCCCCCCCCGGGGCCCCAGGGCCCCTCCCCCCACCCACCACCACCGCCGCCAACCTCTTCAGCCCAGCCAGCCTCCCCAGCCGGCCAACCGCCCAAGCCGGTCAACGGCCCAAGCCGGTCAACCGCCCGAGCCCACCAGCCCCCCGGCCGAACCAGCCCGGCACGCACGACCGCACCGCCCGCATGACAGCCACGACCCCACCCGCATGACACCCACGACCCGCACCACCCGCATGACAGGTACGACAGGCACGAAACGCATGACAGGTACGACAGGCACGAAACGCATGACACGCATGACAGGTACAACGGAAATATCAGGCGCGCCTACCGACCTCCCCCGGAACTCACACCCCCAGCTCAGCCGCGATCCGGCCGGTCTTCACCGCGGCGGTCAAGGCTGCATGGTCCGCTTCCGTACGGTCCGCGTACGAGAGGGCGAACCGTGCCACCGCCTCGTCCAGCTCCTCGCTCTTGCCGCAGTAGCCGGCCAGCAGACGCGGGTCGGCACTGTGCGCGTGGGCTCGGGCCAGGAGGGCGCCGGTCATCCGGGCGTAGTCGTCCATCTGGTCGCCGGACAGCTGCGCCGGGTCCACGCTGCCCTTGCGGTTTCTGAACTGCCGGACCTGGAAGGGGAGTCCGTCCAGGAACCCACCCTCCGGGCGGCCGCTTCCTGCTGCCACCCCTCCCCGGGCGGGCGTCGCTATGTCCTGCACCGTCGTCCAGCCCAGCAGGATGTCGCTGACGACCTGCATCCTGCGCTGCCCGAGCACCACCCGGCGCCCCTCGTGTATCGCCGACGGCATGGGGAAACCGGCCTTCTCCACATACGGCGCCAGCACCGAGGCGCGCGCCTCCTTCACCTGCAGCACCAGCGGCTCGCCCCGATGGTCCAGCAGCAGCACCACATACGAGCGCAGGCCCACACTGCCCGTGCCGACCACGCGGAAGGCCACATCGTGCACCGCGTACCGGGACAGCAGCGGCAGCCGGTCATCGGGCAGCGTCTCCAGATAGGCGGTGAGGGACGCGGCCACCGCTGCGGCCTCCGCGTCCGGCACCCGCCGCAGCACCGGCGGCGCGTCCACGAACCGCCGTCCACCGTCCGCCGTCCGCTCCGTGGCCTTCGCCGCGAACCGCGCGCTGGTGTTCTTGCGGGCCTTGGCCGACACCCGCTCCAACGTCCCCAGCAGATCCCGGGCGTCGGTGTGCGAGACCAACTCCTCGTCGGCGATGGCGTTCCACGCCTCGGTCACCGGCAGCTTGGCCAGCAGCCGCATGGTGCGCCGATACGCGCCCGCCGTGTCCTGCGCCGCCTTGCGGCAGTCGTCCTCACTGGCGCCGGCCTCGCGGCCCGCCAACACCACTGACGTCGCCAGTCGTTTCACGTCCCACTCCCACGGCCCGTACACGGTCTCGTCGAAGTCGTTGAGATCGATGACGAGACCGCCGCGGGCATCGCCGTAGAGACCGAAGTTGGCTGCGTGCGCGTCCCCGCAGATCTGCGCGCCGATGCCGGTCACGGGGCCATTCGTGAGGTCGTACGCCATCAGGCCCGCAGAGCCGCGGAGGAAGGCGAAGGGACTGGCGGCCATCCGACCGACCCTTATCGGCGTCAGCTCGGGCAGTCGCCCGGCGTTGGACGCCTCGACGGCCATGACCGGATCCGGCCGCCCGGCCGCGATCGACAGCGCGCCCTGCTCGGAACGGGGCAGGCGCTCCCGCAGCGCCCGGCCGGCGGCCTTGGGCGACGCCCCCGAAGGACCCTGCGCGTCCGCCCTCGCAAACCCCGGTACGTACGGCACACGCGACATGGCGGGCCACCTCCCCCTTCACGACCTGTATCTCTCGTGTCCTGCGTATTCGTCGGCCGCCGAGTGGTCCCGGCGTGCCGACGAGCAACGACGTTACCGACACTTCGCCGAAGCCCGCACAGCCTGTGGATAACTATCCGGCGGCGCCAGGGACCAGGACTCCCAGAACCCCGGCCGCAGTTCCAGCCCAAGCCGCAGTCGCAGTCGCAGTCGCAGTCGCAGTCGCAGTCGCAGTCGCAGTCGCAGCAACAGCAACAGCAACAGCAACAGCAACAGCAACAGCAACAGCAACAGCCATGGCAACAGCAACCGTCATGGCAATCGCAGCGCCAATCGCCACGCCGGCCACCGACCATCAACCACCAACCACCCCCATCCCCCACTACACCCCCACCGCCTCCTCCAGTTCCTCCTCCAGATCCTCGTCCTCAACGCCCCTCGGCTGCCGCGGCGGCACGGTCGCCGCCACCGCGGCGGCCGCCACCGCCACCGCGTTGGCGGCCGTCTCCGCCTCCGCCGCGCGCCGCCGCTTCTCGGCCAGCGCCGCCGCACCGACCGTCAGCACACCGACGACCAGCCACCACACCAGCGTCCAGAGGTGTCCGGACAGGCCGTAGCCGTCGAAGTAGACATGGCTGCGGGTGCCCTCCACAAAGCCCGCGCCGTTCCAGAAGGAGTGCAGGGCAGCAAAGAATCCGTTCTGCATCTCGGGGCGGAAAATCCCGCCGGAGGAGGTGAAGTTGAGCATCACGAAGAGGGCCATCACGCCGAGCGTCGTCCAGCGCTTGAGGAAGGTGTGCAGGCCGGTGCCGATCAGCAGGATGCCGGCGGAGTAGAGCCACGCCATGCCCCACACGCCCCACAGGCCGTGGTCGACTAGGTGGAACACGGGGCCCGCGAACGCCGCGCCGATGAGGCTGACCACGAAGGACGTGCCGATCGCCAGCGCCGCCCGGAGCCGGAGCGGCAGCCCGGCTCCGGCGCCGCCGATCACCGCGACCGAGGCGTACGAGCCGATGCTGATCGCGACCAGGAGGAAGAAGACGCCCTGGCCGGTGGGGTCGTCCTCGGCGGTCGGCGCCACGTCGGTGACCTTCAGCGGGGCGCCCTGCTGCGCGGCAAGGGGAGTGAAGATCTTCTGCACCACGGAGGCGCTGGTGTCGGACCCGGCGGTCGCCACCAGCAGCTCGGGCGCCGGCCTGGCCGAGCCCGCCGCTGCCGCCGCCGCACCCCCTACGGCATCCGCCGAAGCACCCCTCGCACCATGCGCCCCCGCATCATGCGCCCTCGCACCATGCGCCCCTGCACCATGCGCCCTCGCACCACGCGATCCCGCACCATCCGACCTCGCATCCCGCGCCGTCGCGCCCTGCGCCCTCGCGTCGATCACGTACGCGCCGAAGATGTCCTCGTGCTTGAGCTGCTCGACCGCCGCCGCCCGGTTGCCGACGGTCCGCACCTCCAGATCGCCGTGCGCCCGGTCGTTGATCGACTGAGCGAGCAGCTGAGCGCTCCGGCCCGATCCGACGATCGCCACGGGCAGGTCGTGCGGCGCGGGGTTCGCGAACGCGCCCAGGTACGCCAGCCCCATGCCGATGCACATCAGCAGCGGGGTGATCAGGTGCGTCAGGACATGGCGCAGCCCGGTGGAGTGAGCGGGGCGTGCGGAACGGTGGCCGCCGTGTCGTTCGCTTCGGTGGTGGTCAGGACGTCGGACCGTACTCATGGGCAGGCCTTCTCAGCTCGTCGGCTCGGCTGTCGCCACCAGATGTCCGCCGTCGCCCCCGGTGGCGCCGTCGTCACCGGCTACCGACCCATCTAGTTGGCAAATACAACTCTTGATTACGTTGTACTATACAACCACCTCTAGGGAAGGCAAGCCGTGGCCCACCGCGACGACTCCGTCGAGACCATCCAGCAGGAGATGACCGCGTTCGCCCGACGAGCCCGCGCGACCGCCGCCCGGATGCACCCCGAGCTGTCACTGGTCTCCTACACCCTGCTGGCACACCTCGACGACCAGCACGGATGCCGCGCCACGGACCTCGCGGCGCACTACTTCCTGGACAAGTCCACGGTCAGCCGGCAGATCGCCGCACTGGAGAAGCTCGGCTTCGTCGAGCGCCGCGTCGACCCGGACGACCAGCGCGTCCAGGTGCTCCACCCCACCGAGAAGGGCGCCCAGGTGCTCGCCAACGTCACCGCCAGCCGCCGCCAGGCGTTCCATCAGCGGCTGGCCGACTGGGACGAGGCCGATCTCGACCGCTTCGCGACGTACCTGCGGCGCTACAACGCCGCACAGGAGCGACTCGAGTGAGAGCGCTGCCCGGCTTGCGCCGCCCGCCCGCTCCCCACGTCCGGCTACTTCCGGAACCGCTCCGGACACTGCCCCCCGTCGGCGAGGTACGTCTCCGCCCAGCGCCCCAGCTCCTTCAGCGCGGGCTCCATCGCCAGACCGGCCTCCGTCAGCCGGTACGAGACGCGCAGCGGCGGCCCCGCGTCCACCTCGCGAACCAGCAGACCGGTCGCCGCCAGCTCCATCAGACGGTCGGAGAGCATCCGCTCACTGATCCCGGGAATGGCCCGCCGCAGGTCGGCGAAGTGCACCGGACCCGGCATGAGAGTGGCGACGATCAGCCCCGTCCAGCGCTTCCCGAACAGCTCGAAGACGCGCGCCATGCCGTCGTCGACCTGCCTGCACATCGCCTCGCCGTGGTCCGCCATACACCCAGAGTACCGCCTTCTCGTTGGCTACTGCAGAAAAGTAAGCTCCTGTGTTATTAATAGGGACGTACGGAATTCAACCAGCGGCCGCGCCCCGTCCGACCGCGAACCGAAGGACCGATTCCCATGGCCACGCTCCTGCTCATCGACTCCTCCCTCTTCCCCGAGGGTGGCTCCGCCTCCCGCTCCGTCACCGCGGCCTTCCGCAAGGCCTGGGAGGAACAGCACCCCGACGGCACGGTCGTCCACCGCGACCTGGCCACCGACCCGCTGCCGCACCTCGACGGCGTCGCCGCCTCCGCCGCCTTCTCCGACCCGGCCACCCACACCCCCGAGCAGCAGGCCGCCTTCGCGCTGCGGGTCGAGCTCGCCGAGGAGTTGGAGAAGGCCGACGCGATCGTGATCGCCGCGCCGATGTACAACTTCACGATCCCCTCGACGCTCAAGGCGTGGCTCGACCAGGTGATCATCATGGGCCGCACGGCGGGCGAGACGCCGTCCGCCAAGGGCACCCCGGTCACCGTCGTCGCCAGCCGCGGCGGTTCGTACGCACCGGGCACGCCCCGGGAGTCCTTCGAGTACGTCCAGAACTACCTTGAGGCCGTCCTCAACGGCGGCATGGGCCTCGACGTCGACTTCATCGTCCCCGAGCTCACCATGGCCCCCCGCAACCCGGCGATGGCCGACCTGGTCCCCCTCTACGAGACCTCCCGGGACAAGGCCCACCAGGACGCGGCCGCCAAGGCCAAGGCCCTGGCCGAACGCCTCGCCGCCTGAGACCCACCACCCGCGCCCGCCCCGGGGGCACCGGCAACTCCACCCCGCCCGTTGCCAACGCCCCCGGGCCCGCGCCCACTCCTCCGTCGCACCACCGTCGCACCACCCCGCCAACGGGCCCGAGGCAGGCACCCGAGAGCCGCTCCCCTCCTCCCACCTACTGCCCCGGCCGCCGAGCAGGGCGCCCAGCGCGATGGCCCCGTTGAACACCGCCACGAACAGCGCGGACGCCGCCTCCCGGGCGCCCGGCGCGGCGGCCATCAGCCAGCTCTGGGTGCTGACGGACACGCCCCCGTAGGCCAGGCCCCATACGGCCACCAGGACGGCCGCACCCGGCACCCCGGCGCCGCGCCCCAGCAGCGGCACCAGCAGCACCGCGCCCGCGAGCACCCCGCAGATCGCCAGCAGCGCCGCCCGGGGTGCGCGCGCCGCACCGGCACCGGCCGCGAAGTTGCCCGCCAGGCCCGCCAGGCCGAAGGCCAGCAGCAGCGTGCCGATCTGGTCCGCCCGCGCACCGGCCACCTGCTCCAGAACCGGCCGCACATAGGTGTACGCGGCGAAGTGGCCCGTCACCAGGAGCGCCACCAGCAGCAGTCCGGTCCGCACGGAAGCGCCGCGCAGCAACCGGAGCACGCCGTCCAGCCGGAGCGCCCGGTCCTCCGGCAGCGGCGGCAGCAGAACGGCCAGGGCGACCGCCACCGCGCCGCAGACCACGGCCATGGCCACGAACGCGCTGCGCCAGCCGCCCAGTTCACCCAGGAACGTGCCGGCCGGCACCCCCAGCACCGACGCCGCCGCGACCCCGCTGAAGATCAGGGAGGTGGCCGCCGGGACCCGTCTGCCGGGCACCAGCCGCACCGCGAGCCCCGCTGCGATCGCCCACACCCCTCCCATCCCCAGCCCCACCAGCACCCGTGCCGCCAGCAGCACCACGGCATTCGGCGCATACGCCGCGACCAGGTTCGCCACCGCCAGCGTGCCCATCAGGGCGGCCAGCACCGCCCGCCGGTCCCGCCGCCCCACCAGCAACGTCAGCACCGGCGCGGCCACCGCCGCCACCAGGCCCGTCACGGTCAGAGCCAGCCCCGCCGTGCCCTCCGAGACCCGCAGCTCCCGGCCGATCGGCGTCAGCAGCCCCACCGGCAGCATCTCCGACGTCACCACGGTGAACGTCGCCGCCGCCAGCGCCCCCACCGCCGGCCAGCCACCGCCCCGTACTCCCGCCAACTCCCCGAGCCGTCCGCCTGGTTCACGTCCGCGGACCGCCGTCCCGCCCTCACCGTTCGTCATGTCCCCAGCCAACGCCCGCGCCCGCCGGGGAACAACGGCCAACTTCTCACCCTTCTATGAGCAGGACTTATCGATCCGCCTACGAGCCGGACGCATCGATCCGCAGAGAGCCATTGCCACCGGCCACCACCTGACGAACGCCCCACGAAGGACCCCATGAGCGGCAGCGGCCCCCCGGCCACGACCACCACCGCCCACCGCCCCGCCCCCGGGCTCGAACTCCGCGAGCTGGAGTGCTTCCTCGTCCTGTCCGAGGAGTTGCACTTCGGCCGCACCGCCGAGCGGCTGTATGTGTCGCAGAGCCGCGTCAGCCAGCTCCTGCGGGCCCTGGAGTCCCGGATCGGCGCCCGCCTGGTGGACCGCACCAGTCGCCGGGTCCGCCTGACTCCGCTCGGCGAGGAGTTCCGTATGTCGCTGCGCCCCGCCTACGACGCGCTGCGCGCCACCGTGGAGCGTGCCCGCAGCGCCGCCCGCGGCATCGAGGGCCGGCTGACGATCGGCTTCCAGGGCACCGCGGACGACCGCATCATGCGGGCCATCGACGCCTTCCACCGCCGCCACCCGGCCTGCGCCACCCAGATCGTCGAGATCCCGCTCTGCGACCCCTTCGGCGCGCTGCGCAGCGGCACCGTCGACGTCGCCGTCACGCTGCTGCCCATGGCCGAGCCCGATCTCACCCTCGGCCCGGTCTTCTCCGCCCAGCAGCAGACCCTCGCGGTGTCCGTACGCCACCCGCTGGCGGCCCGCGCCACGATCACCGCCGAGGATCTCGCCGGCATCGCCCTGATCTCCCCGGGCGACCCGGCGCCCGCCTACTGGCGCGCGGCCCACGCCCCGGCCGCCACCCCCCAGGGCCGCCCGATACCCGCCGGCCCCAGGGTCAGCACCTTGCAGGAGGGCCTCACCCTCACCGCGGCCGACCGCGGCGGGATGCTGCTGTGCCGCCCCACCGCCGACTACCACGGCCGCCGCGACATCGCCTTCGTCCCCGTCGCCGGCCTGCCGGACTCCGTCCTGGGGCTCGTCCACCACACCGAGCGGGAAACGGCCCGCGTCCGCGCCTTCCGCACGGCCGTGACCGAGATCGCCGAGCCGGCAGAGGGCAGCACAAAGGCCATGTAGGTGAGGGAGGCGAAGTGGGCGGCCGAGAGGGAGAAGGTGAAACAGACAAAGGGAATGAAACATATAGAAGAATGCCCACACCTCGCGAAGGTGAGGTAACCCGCAAACGTCCCGACCGGGCGTCCACGCTCACCTCCGCGCCGCCCGCGCGCCGCCCCCGCCCGCACCCTGCCCGGACTCCGCCCGCCCCGGCCCGCCCGCCAAATCCCGTGACATACCCAACAGCGTGACGAAGACAACAAGAAACCCCCGGTCTCCGGATTTCTCCGGAGACCGGGGGTCTCATCTGTGCGCGAGGGGGGAGTTGAACCCCCACGCCCTTTCGGGCACTGGAACCTGAATCCAGCGCGTCTGCCTATTCCGCCACCCGCGCATGGGTGCTGCCGTTTGATTCTCTCACGTGATCCGGGGTGTTCCGTCCGGGTCTTGTGCGAGCGCCTTCCGACATCCAGAACATTAGCACGCTGGCAGGGGTGGGTTCACACGGCTTTCCCCCGGGCACCCGGGTCGGGGTGGCACCCTGCTCGCCTCGGGCATTCGCCGAGTGCCGCCCCGAGGGGTCACACTCGCGGTAGCCGCAACCGGAACGAGTCCCACCCGGGCCACCCCGGAGGCGGCCGGAACGGCTCGTGCCGCACGGTGTCCGGCTCCGGCCCCCGCCCGGCAGGGGTGGTCGGCGGTTGCGGGACACTGTCTTCGGGGCACATCTACGATCGCAGTGCACGAGCAGTGGGCAAGGAGCAAGCAAGCACCGGGCAACCCTGTGAGGGGCGACACTCGTCCTCAAGGCGGGAAAGGGGAACCAGCCGATTTCCCGACGCGTGGATACGATCAGTAAGCAGTATCAGGACGACCCGATCAGGACGACCCCGACGAAGGCTGAGGAAGGAGGTGCCCCGTGGGAGTACTGAAGCGTTTCGAGCAGCGTCTCGAAGGTCTCGTCAACGGCACCTTCGCCAAGGTGTTCAAGTCCGAGGTGCAGCCCGTTGAGATCGCCGGCGCCCTGCAGCGCGAGTGCGACAACAACGCCACCATCTGGAACCGCGACCGCACCGTCGTCCCCAACGACTTCATCGTGGAGCTGAGCGCGCCGGACTACGAGCGCCTCAGCCCCTACTCCGGCCAGCTCGGCGACGAGCTCGCCGGCATGGTCCGCGACTACGCCAAGCAGCAGCGCTACACCTTCATGGGGCCGATCAAGGTCCATCTGGAGAAGGCCGACGATCTCGACACCGGCCTGTACCGCGTCCGCAGCCGTACGCTCGCCTCCAGCTCGTCCCAGGACCAGCCGGGCCCGGCGGCGGCCCATCGTGCCCCCGCGGTACCCCGCGGCGGCCATGTGAGCCCGCCTCCCATGCCCGCGTCCCCGCCTCCCGGCGGCGCACAGCCCGTACCCCGTACGGCACCGCCCGGTGCAGGACCGCAGCCCTACGCGCAGACCAGGCGCTGGATCGAGATCAACGGCACCCGCCACCAGATCTCGCGCCCCACTCTCGTGCTGGGCCGCAGCACCGACGCTGACGTACGGATCGACGACCCGGGTGTCTCCCGGCGTCACTGTGAGATCCGGGTCGGAACGCCCCCCACGATCCAGGATCTGGGTTCCACGAACGGCATCGTGGTAGACGGGCAGCACACCACTCGCGCTAATCTCCGCGACGGCTCGCGGATTGTCGTGGGCAGTACCACCATCGTTTACCGGCAAGCCGAAGGGTGAAGCGGGGGCAATGTCAGAGCTGACCCTCACGGTCATGCGGTTGGGTTTCCTCGCCGTACTGTGGCTGTTCGTCATCGTGGCCGTACAGGTCATCCGCAGCGATCTGTTCGGCACGCGCGTCACACAGCGCGGTGCCGCCCGGCGCGGCGGGCCGGATGCGCGTACGCAGCGCCAGGCTGCCGCGCCCCAGCAGCAGCCGCGCCGCCAGGAAGGCGGCCGCGGAAACAACCGCCAGCGCCGCGGAGCCCCCACGAAGCTGGTGGTCTCCGAAGGCTCGCTGACCGGCACCACCGTCGCCCTCCAAGGCCAGACGATCTCCCTGGGCCGTGCGCACGACTCCACGATCGTGCTGGACGACGACTACGCGTCCAGCAGGCATGCCAGGATCTACCCGGACCGTGACGGCCAGTGGATCGTCGAGGACCTCGGTTCCACCAACGGCACGTACCTGGACCGGACCCGACTGACGACCCCGACACCGATTCCGCTGGGAGCCCCGATCCGCATCGGCAAGACCGTCATCGAGCTGCGGAAGTAGTACGACAATGAGCGAGCGCAGCGAGCGAGCCGCGGCGGTCCACTCGGCGGACCCGGGCGTGCTCCCGACCGGAGGGTGGGCAGTGTGGCTCGACGAGACCGGCTGTACCCCGAGCCGACGGGTGAGGTGCGCATGAGTCTGTCACTGCGCTTCGCCGCCGGATCGCACAAGGGCATGATCCGCGAGGGCAACGAGGACTCCGGCTACGCCGGGCCGCGCCTGCTCGCCATCGCCGACGGCATGGGCGGCCAGGCCGCCGGCGAGGTCGCCTCCTCCGAGGTGATCTCCACGCTCGTCCAGCTCGACGACGACGTTCCGGGCTCGGACCTGCTGACGTCGCTCGGCAGCGCCGTACAGCGCGCCAACGACCAGCTGCGGGTGATGGTCGAGGAGGACCCCCAGCTGGAGGGCATGGGCACGACCCTGACCGCCCTGCTGTGGACCGGGCAGCGGCTCGGGCTGGTCCACGTCGGCGACTCCCGCGCGTACCTGCTGCGCGACGGTGTGCTGACCCAGATCACCCAGGACCACACCTGGGTGCAGCGGCTGGTCGACGAGGGCCGGATCACCGAGGAAGAGGCCACCACCCATCCGCAGCGGTCGCTGCTGATGCGGGCGCTGGGCAGCGGCGACCACGTCGAGCCGGATCTGTCGATCCGCGAGGTGCGGGCCGGCGACCGGTATCTGATCTGCTCGGACGGGCTGTCCGGTGTCGTCAGCCACCAGACGCTGGAAGAGACCCTCGCCAGCTACCACGGGCCGCACGAGACGGTGCAGGAGCTGATCCAGCTCGCGCTGCGCGGCGGCGGCCCCGACAACATCACCTGCATCGTCGCCGACGTCCTGGACGTGGACGGCAACGAGTCGATGGCCGGGCAGCTCAACGACACCCCGGTGATCGTGGGCGCCGTCGCGGAGAACCAGCACCAGCTGAGCGATCCCAGCACGATGCAGACGCCCGCCGCCCGGGCCGCCGAGCTCGGCCGGCCCGGAGGCCAGCCGGCCGCCCCCGGGGGCGCCTTCGGCCCGCCCGGAAGCGGTGGCCCCGAGGTCGGCGGTCCGCCGCAGGGCTCCTTCGGCGCGTTCATGGACGAGGACTTCGTCAAGCCCAAGCGGGGCAGATGGATCAAGCGGTCCCTGTTCATCGCGCTCGCCCTGGCCGTCGTCGGCGGCGGTCTGTACGCGGGCTACCGCTGGACGCAGACCCAGTACTTCGTCGGCACCAAGGACGACCACGTCGCGCTCTACCGGGGTATCAGCCAGGACCTCGCGTGGATCAAGCTCAACGACGTGGACGAGGACCACCCCGAGATCGAACTCAAGTACCTGCCGCTGTACCAGCGCAACCAGGTCAAGGAGACCATCGCGGTCGACAACCTTTCCCAGGCCGCCGCGAAGGTCACCGAGCTGAGCAAGCAGGCCAACGCCTGCCGCAGCAAGGAGCAGCGGGAGGCCGCCGAGCGCGAGGCGGCCCGCAACAAGGGCAAGGGCCAGGCGGGCACGCCCACCAAGCCCGGGACGCCCACCAAGCCGGGGACGCCGACGGCCAAGCCCGGTGCCACCGACAAGGCGGGCACGGCCGGTGCCCTCGCGGCGACCGTGACCCCGACTCCCACACCCACTCCCAGCCAGGCCCCCTCCGAGGAGCAGCTGAAGCTGGAAAAGAATTGCAGCACCCAGCAGTGAGGGCGTAGGGGGCCGGACATCTCATGAGCAGTACCACCAACACCACCACCATCGGCACCATCGGAGCCCCGAGCCGCCGCAACACCGAGCTGGCCATGCTGGTCTTCGCGGTGCTGATTCCCGTGTTCGCGTACATCAACGTCGGACTGGCGAAGGACGGTTCGGTGCCGGCCGGTGTGCTGGGCTACGGCCTGGGCCTCGGTCTGCTGGCGGGCGTCACCCACCTCGTCGTCCGCAAGTGGGCGCCGTACGCCGACCCGCTGATGCTTCCCATCGCCACCCTGCTCAACGGCCTGGGGCTGGTCTTCATCTGGCGGCTCGACCAGGAGCCCTCGCTGGGCAAGGCGATGGCGCCCAACCAGCTGATGTGGTCCACCCTCGGTGTGGCGCTGTTCCTCGGCATCCTGATCTTCCTCAAGGACCACCGCGTCCTGCAGCGCTACACCTACATCTCGATGGTGGTCGCGCTGGTGCTGCTGGTCGCGCCGATGTTCTTCCCCGGCGTGAACGGCGCGAAGATCTGGATCACGATCCCCGGCCTCGGCTCGCTGCAGCCCGGCGAGTTCGCGAAGATCATCATCGCGATCTTCTTCGCCGGCTACCTGATGGTGAAGCGGGACGCGCTGGCGCTGGCCAGCCGCCGCTTCATGGGGCTCTACCTCCCGCGCGGCCGCGACCTCGGCCCGATCCTGGTCATCTGGGCGCTGAGCCTGATGATCCTGGTCTTCGAGACCGACCTGGGTACCTCGCTGCTGTTCTTCGGCCTGTTCGTCGTGATGCTGTACGTCGCGACCGAGCGGACCAGCTGGATCGTGTTCGGCCTGCTGCTCAGCGCCGGCGGCGCGGTCGCGGTGGCGTCGTTCGAGTCGCACGTCCAGACGCGTGTGCACAACTGGCTCAACCCGCTGGAGCTGCTCAACGGCGGTGTCACCGAGACCGCCCAGGCCATGTACTCCTTCGGCTCCGGCGGCATCCTGGGCTCCGGCCTGGGGCAGGGCTACTCCCGCCTGATCCTGGGCATCGCGCCGAAGAGCGACTACATCCTCGCCACCGTCGGCGAGGAGGTCGGGCTGGCCGGGCTGATGGCCATCCTGCTGCTGTACGGCCTGCTGATCGAGCGGGGCATCCGTACCGCGCTGGCCGCCCGCGACCCGTTCGGCAAGCTGCTGTCCGTCGGCCTCTCCGGCGCGTTCGCGCTGCAGGTCTTCGTCGTCGCCGGTGGTGTGACGGGCCTGATCCCGCTGACGGGTATGACGATGCCGTTCCTGGCCCAGGGTGGCTCCTCCGTGATCGCCAACTGGGCGCTGGTGGGGATCCTGCTCCGGATCAGTGACACCGCGCGCCGCCCGGCGCCGGCCCCCGCCCCCTCCACCGACGCCGAGATGACCCAGGTGGTCCGCCCGTGAACAAGCCTCTGCGCCGGGTCGCGATCTTCTGCGGCCTGCTCGTCCTCGCCCTGCTCGTCCGCGTCAACTGGGTGCAGTTCGTCAAGGGCGACGAGCTCAAGAACGACCCGCACAACCGGCGGGTGGCCATCGAGCGCTACAGCACGCCGCGCGGCAACATCATCGTCGACGGCAAGGCGGTCACCGGCTCCACGACCACCGACAGCGGTGACTTCAAGTTCAAGCGCACGTACAAGAACGGCAAGATGTGGGCGCCGGTCACCGGTTACGCCTCGCAGGCCTTCGACGCCAACCAGCTCGAAAAGCTCAACGACGGCATCCTCACCGGCACCGACGACAGGCTCTTCTTCAGCCGCACGGTCGACATGTTCACCGGCAGCAAGCAGAAGGGCGGTGACGTCGTGACCACCCTGAACGCCAAGGCGCAGAAGGCCGCCTTCGCCGGCCTGGGCGACCAGAAGGGCGCGGTCGCCGCGATCAACCCGGAGACCGGCGCGATCCTGGCGCTGGCCAGCACCCCGTCGTACGACCCGTCCACCTTCGCGGGGATGAGCGACAAGGACGCCAAGGCCTACCTCGGGCTGCAGAAGAAGAACAACCCCGACGAGCCGATGCTCAACCGGGCGCTGCGCCAGACCTACCCGCCGGGTTCGACCTTCAAGGTCGTCACGGCCGCGGCGGCCCTGGAGAACGGCCTCTACACCGACGTCGACGCCAAGACCGAATCGCCGCTGCCCTACACGCTGCCCGACACCGCGGGCCTCCAGCTGAAGAACGAGGGCAACATCCCCTGCGAGAACGCCAGCCTTCGGGAGGCGCTGCGGGTGTCCTGCAACACGGTGTTCGGCAAGATCAGCGCGGACCTCGGCAACAAGAAGATGAAGTCCGAGGCGGAGAAGTTCGGCTTCAACAACGCGAAGATCGACACTCCGGTCCGCGCCGCGGAGAGCATCTTCCCCACGGACAACCGGCCGCAGAACGCCATGGCGGGCATCGGCCAGGCCTCCAACCGCGCCACCCCGCTGCAGATGGCCATGGTCGCCTCGGCGGTCGCCAACGGCGGCAAGCTGATGAAGCCGTACATGGTCGAGCAGCTGGTCGCGCCGAACCTCAACGTGGTCCAGCAGCACACGCCGCAGGAGATGAGCCAGCCGCTCTCGCCGGAGAACGCGCAGAAGATCCAGAGCATCATGGAGACCGTGGTCAAGGAGGGCACGGGAACCAACGCCCAGATCCCGGACGTCACAGTCGGCGGTAAGACCGGTACGGCGCAGCACGGCGAGAACAACAAGGACAACCCGTACGCCTGGTTCATCTCCTACGCGAAGACCGACAAGGGCACCCCCGTCGCGGTCGCCGTCGTCATCGAGGGATCCGACACCCTCCGCGACGACATCGCCGGTGGCAAGCTCGCCGCGCCGGTCGCGAAGCGCGTCATGGAGGCGGTACTCGAAGGCGAGAAGTGACTCGGGTCATGCCCATACCGGTCATATATCAGGTTGCGGCTCTGACCCGATCCGAAGTGGCGTGCCGGGTACGGTAGCCCGGACAGCACACCGCCGGACCACACACCGGTGCGGTCGGGACTGACGGAGAGGGCTGGAGAAGCTTATGGAAGAGCCGCGTCGCCTCGGCGGCCGGTACGAGCTGGGCTCGGTGCTCGGCCGCGGTGGCATGGCCGAGGTGTACCTCGCGCATGACACCCGTCTGGGCCGCACCGTAGCTGTGAAGACGCTGCGGGTGGATCTCGCTCGTGACCCGTCCTTCCAAGCCCGGTTCCGCCGTGAGGCCCAGTCGGCCGCCTCGCTGAACCATCCGTCGATCGTCGCGGTCTACGACACCGGCGAGGACTACGTCGACGGGGTCTCGATCCCGTACATCGTCATGGAGTACGTGGACGGCTCCACCCTGCGTGAGCTGCTGCACTCCGGGCGGAAGCTGCTGCCCGAGCGTTCGCTGGAGATGACCACCGGTGTCCTCCAGGCGCTGGAGTACTCCCACCGGGCCGGCATCGTCCACCGCGACATCAAGCCGGCCAACGTCATGCTGACGCGCACCGGCCAGGTCAAGGTCATGGACTTCGGTATCGCCCGTGCGATGGGCGATGCCGGGATGACGATGACGCAGACCGCGGCGGTCATCGGCACCGCGCAGTACCTCTCGCCCGAGCAGGCCAAGGGCGAGCAGGTCGACGCCCGCTCCGACCTGTACTCCACCGGCTGTCTGCTCTACGAGCTGCTCACGGTCCGGCCGCCGTTCATCGGCGACTCGCCGGTCGCGGTGGCCTACCAGCATGTCCGCGAGGAGCCGCAGAAGCCAAGCAACTTCGACCCCGAGATCACGCCGGAGATGGACGCCATCGTCCTGAAGGCGCTGGTCAAGGACCCGGACTACCGCTATCAGTCGGCCGACGAGATGCGCGCCGACATCGAGGCGGCGCTGGAGGGCCAGCCGGTCGCGGCGACCTCCGCCATGGGCGCGGTCGGCTACGACCAGGACCAGCCGACCACGATGCTGCGTCCGCAGGATCCGGCGGGCCAGACCTCCATGCTCCCGCCGATGAACCCGGACGACGGCGGCTACGGCTATGAGGAGCGTGGCGACCGGCGGCGCGGCGGTGGCCCGAAGAAGAGCCACACCTCGACGATCCTGCTGGTGCTCGCGGCGGTGCTCGTCCTGGTCGGTGCGATCTTCATCGGCAAGGCGATGTTCACGGGCGGCAACAAGAGCACCGAGACGACGGTGCCCAACCTCGTCGGGAAGACCCTGCCGGAG
Source organism: Streptomyces sp. NPDC059008 (assembly GCF_042749045.1). Taxonomy (NCBI): domain Bacteria; kingdom Bacillati; phylum Actinomycetota; class Actinomycetes; order Kitasatosporales; family Streptomycetaceae; genus Streptomyces; species Streptomyces sp. NPDC059008. The sequence continues at coordinate 295,621 of NZ_JBHYJC010000001.1, forward strand.
GCCAAGGACTTCGGGGTCAACGGCGGCTTCAAGGTCGCTCTGAGCGGCCGCAGGGCCTGCGACAACGTCAAGAAGGGCCAGGTCACCGAGCAGGAGCCGGCCGCGGGCGGCGACATCAGCAAGGGCGAGACGGTCAGGGTCACGCTGTGCTCGGGGGGTGTGAAGGTCACTGTTCCCGACGTGACGGGCTACACCTTCGCCAAGGCCAGCTCGATGCTCAAGAGCAAGGGCTTCGACGACGTCACGCAGGAGACGAAGGTCACCGACGAGGGCAAGCCGGGCACCGTCATCGACCAGGACCCCGATCCTCAGACCGACGCCTCCAAGAACGCGAAGATCACGCTGTTCGTCGCCCAGGCGAGCCCGAAGACGAAGGTCCCGCCGGTCGTGGGGCAGGACGCCGCCGCAGCGGAGAAGCAGCTGACCGATCTGGGCTTCACCGTCAGCAAGTCCGAGCAGGACACCCCCGACCCGAACCAGGTCGGCAAGGTGCTCACGCAGACGCCTGACGGGGGCACCGAGGTCAAGAACGGCTCCACGGTCACCCTCACGATCGGCAAGGCGCCGGCGCAGACCCCCATGCCGGACGTGCGGGGCCGGAAGCTCAAGGAAGCCAAGCAGGCGCTGCAGCAGGCCGGATTCACCAACATCCAGTTGGCTCCGGGAAGTTCACCGGACGACAACGCCCGTGTGATCACCCAGGACCCGCAGCCGCAGACGCCGTCCGACCCCAAGGCCACCACCGTGACGCTGACCACCGTCGGTGGTGGCGGTGGTGGTGACACTGGCGGTGACGACGGTGGCGGCTTCTTCGGTGGACCGTTCGGCGGCTGACAGCCGGCGTCCGTGAAGTGACAGCACAGTGGAGCCCCGGCAGCCCTTGGAGGGCGGCCGGGGCTTCGTCGTGCGTGCGGGCGAAGGTCCTGGCAGGCGCTTGCGGGCTTCTGTGGGCCCGTCAGCCCAGCTCCTTCGGCGGTGTGCGGTCCGCGTCGACCTTCTCCGTGCGGACCAGCTCGCCCCAGACGACGTAGCGGTAGGTCGAGGTGTAGACCGGGGTGCAGGTCGTCAGGGTGATGTAGCGGCCCGGCTTGCGCTTGCCGGACTCCTTGGGGACCTTGTTGAGGACGTCGACGTTGTACTTCGAGGTCTGGGGGAGCGTCGCGTAGACCTTGTAGACGTACCAGGTGTCCTTGGTCTCGAAGACGATCGGGTCGCCGTCCTTGAGCTTGTCGATGTTGTGGAACTTCGCGCCGTGACCGTCGCGGTGCGCGGCGAGGGTGAAGTTGCCTTTCTTGTCCTGAGGCAGCGCCGACTTGACCGGCTTGGTGTAGTAACCGGCCACCCCCTCGTTGAGGACGTCCTCGGCGGTGCTCTTCTTGACCAGCACCTCACCGCTGTTCATCGCCGGTACGTGCAGAAACCCGATGCCGTCCTTGGTGTCCAGCTCCCCCGGCCCCTTGGGCCCGCTGCTCGCCCAGTGCTGGCGTACCTGGTCGCCCTGCTTGTGCGCCTCGCGGTCGGCGAGGACGTTGGTCCACCACAGCGAGTAGGCGACGAAGAGGCCCATGATCAGGCCGGCTGTGATCAGCAGCTCGCCGATGACGCTGACGATGGCGGCAATGGTCCTGCGTACCCGGCGTCGCGGCTTGGGTGGCGGCGCGAACCGGTCGCTGTCCTCGTCGGTTCCGGTTGCAGTCACCGCGTAGTACCCCTTTTGTGTTCGCTCAGCCGGCGAGCGCTTCCGGTTTGCCCTTGCTCCGCGGCCGCTCGTCGACCATCTTGCCCCAGACGATCATCCGAAAGGTACTGGTGAACTCCGGCGTGCACGTCGTCAGGGTGATGTAGCGCCCCGGCCCCGTGAATCCCGAGCCGGGCGGTACCGGACCGATCACGCTGGTGTTGCTGGGAGGCGTCTGCGGGAGGATGCTCTCCATCTCGTACGTGTAGTACGAGCTCCGCGTCTCGACGATGATCTTGTCGCCCTTGGTGAGCTTGTTGATGTACCGGAACGGCTCGCCGTGCGTGTTGCGATGGGCGGCGACCGCGAAGTTGCCCTTCTTGTCCCAGGGCATCGCCGTCTTGAGCCCGCTGCTCTTGTCGTAGTGCCCGACCATGCCGTGGTCCAGCACACTGGGCTTGTCGATGCCCTCGGCGATCGGCGCCTTCACATCCAGCTTGGGGATGTACATGATTCCGAAGCGCTCGCCGGCCGCGAGATTCTTCTTCTCCCCGCCGCCCTTGTCCCACTCGTGCTGGAGGTTGTTGGCGGCGCCGCCCGCCTCCTGCTCGGCCATCACATTCGTCCACCACAGCTGGTAGGTGACGAACAGCAGCATCAGTACGCCGAGGGTGATGAACACCTCGCCCAGCGCGCGGCTGACGATCAGGCTGGGGCTGTCCTTGGCGGCACGGGCGGCCCGTCGGGCCTCCAGCCGGGAGGTGGGAGCGGGAGCCGCTTCAGAGGGCTTCGCAGCGGCCGCTGTGGCGGTGGCCGCATCACCGCGCCGGCCGCGCCTGCCGCCTCGCTTGGCGGCCTCCTGAGCGGCCTTACGCCGGGCCGCACGGCCCCCGACCGCCGGGGCGGACTCCGATGTCGATGTTTCACGTGAAACGGCCGTGTCGGTTTCACGTGAAACAGCGCCCCCGCCGCCCTTCTCGGCCTGCCGCAGCGCCATGGTCTCGTCGTCCGGCCCCTGCGCGGCGGGCGCGGGCGCGGGAGCGGAGACGGACGGGGAAGGCCTCTGGATCTGCCCGCTCTGCCCCTGCCTCGGGGCGCCGGACGCGGGGCCGAAGGGCCGCTGCGGTCCCCGTGGGGCCGGGGGCGCCGCCGAGGCCGGCCGTTGCGGCGTCTGCTGCGGCGTCTGCTGCGGCCGGAACCACGGTGAGCCCGGCAGTCCCTCCTCCGCCGGCTTGCCCCGGCGGCGCCCCCGGCCCGGTTGGTCGAGCAGACTCGGCGTGGGTGCCGGTGCGGGCGTGGGAGCGGGGGCCGGCGTGGGCGGCGGCGAAGCCCGGCCCGGGAGCGGATCGTTCAGCGGGTCGTCGAGCTGCCCCACCGCCGCCTCGAACGCATCGGGGCGCCCGTGCGGGTCCTGCGACCCGTACGGCTCCTGCGACGCGTACGGCTGTTCCTCGTACGGGTCGTAGGGTCTCCCTTCACGCTCGGGGCGCAGGGCGGTCACGCGCCGGCCTTGCCGACCACCGGGGCGAGCCCCGTCGAGCGCTCCACAGCTCCCGCATCGCCGCATTCGACGAGCCAGTTGGCCAGCATCCGGTGTCCCCACTCGGTCAGTACCGACTCGGGGTGGAACTGCACACCCTCCACCGGCAGTTCGCGGTGCCGCAGGCCCATGACGATCCGTCCGCCGGGGACGTCCTCGGCCTCCGTCCAGGAGGTGACGACCAGTTCGTCGGGGACGGTGTCGGGCTCGACGGCCAGCGAGTGGTAGCGGGTGGCGGTGAAGGGGGAGGGCAGACCGGAGAAGACGCCGACCCCCTCGTGGAGGACGGGCGAGGTCTTGCCGTGCAGCAGCTCGGGCGCGCGGTCCACCACGCCGCCGTAGGCGACCGCCATCGACTGCATGCCCAGGCACACGCCGAAGACCGGGACACCGGTGTCCGCGCAGTGCCGGACCATGTCGACGCAGACGCCGGCCTGCTCGGGGGTACCGGGACCGGGCGAGAGCAGCACCCCGTCGAAGCCGTCCTGGGCGTGCCGGGGCGCGACCTCGTCGTTGCGCAGCACCTCGCACTCGGCGCCCAGTTGGTAGAGGTACTGGACGAGGTTGAAGACGAAGCTGTCGTAGTTGTCGACGACAAGAATCCGTGCGGTCATCGGACGGCTGCCATCCCTTGGTCGACCGTGACGTCGTTGAAGGGCAGCAGCGGCTCCGCCCACGGAAAGACGTACTGGAAGAGCACGAAGACGATCGCCAGCACGAGCACCAGGGAAATCAGCGCCTTGACCCATGTGTTGCCCGGCAGATGCCGCCAGATCCAGCCGTACATGCTGTCGCTGTCCCCTTGCCGATGCCGATGACGATGTCGATTGCGACACCAGAGTAAAGGGCGAGGGCGGGCGCAGGGGGGTCAGCTCGTCAAAGCCGACGGCCTTCCCTGTGCCACGGGTTGGGTGGAGTCGAGGTGTGCCCAGGCGATCAGCCGGTGGCTGTGGCCCCATTCCGGCTCGCAGGTGGTCAGTGTGAGGTAGCGCCCGGGACCGTTGAATCCGGACTTGCGCGGTACGGGGTCGATCACGCCGATGTCGCCGGGCAGCGTGGTGTAGGGCCGGTTGTCGATGCGGTAGGTGAACCAGGTCGTGCCGTCGGTCAGCACCACGGCGTCGCCGGGCCGCAGCCGCGGGAAGTCCTTGAAGGGGTCGCCGTAGGTGCGGCGGTGGCCGGCGACGGAGAAGTTGCCGACCTCTCCGAGGCGGGCGGTGCGGGCGTAGTGGCCGAGGCCCCGTTTGAGGACGTCGGTTCCGGTGCCTTCCAGTACGGGCTTGGCCCAGTCCGCGCCGAGGCGCGGGACGTACATCACGGCGAAGGAGCCGCCCGGCACATAGCGGCGGGGCCGCGGAGCCGGGGTGGTCTCGCCGGCGGCGGGGTCGGGGCGGGGCGTGGTGGCCGGCCCCGACGACCACTGGTGCTGGAGCTTGCCGATCTCGCCGTCCATGGCGCTGTCGGCCCGTACGCCGGTCCAGAAGAGCAGGTAGACCACGAAGAGGACGATCAGCGCGCCGACGGTGACACAGATCTCGCTGAGCGTCCGCACGATCCACCGCAGCGTCATCGGCCCCGCCCCTCCCCGCCGCCCCGCGGCGCGCGGGCTACGGCTTCACAGGCTGTGCGTAGTGGAGATCCACTGTGCCGGAGTAGCCGGGAAGAGTCATCGCCTCGTGCTGGTCGACTTTCCAGCCCAGTCCGTAGGCGTTGACGTACTGCAGATAGTTCTGGATGGCGGGGGAGGCGGTCAGTGCGTTGTTGAGCGCTTCGCGGTCCCCGACGGCGGTGACCTTGTACGGCGGGGAGTAGACCCGGCCCTGGAGGATCAGGGTGTTGCCGACGCAGCGCACCGCGCTGGTGGAGATCAGCCGCTGGTCCATGACCTTGATGCCCTTGGCGCCGCCCTGCCACAGGGCGTTCACCACGGCCTGCAGGTCCTGCTGGTGGATGACCAGGTCGTTGGGCTGCGGCTCGGGAACGCCGGGGATCTTGGCGGTGGCGTTCGGCGGAGCGTCGGTGAGGGTGACGGTCACGCCCTGGCCGGACAGCCGCTTGGTGCCGGCGCTCTTCTCCAGCGCCTTGAGCTTGGCGTCCTCGGCCTTGGAGCTGCCGTTGTCGCGCTGGGCGAGGGCGTCGACCTCCTCGCGCAGGGTGGCGTTGCGGTCGTCCTGGGCGCCGTTTTTGTGGCTGCGTTCCTGGATGAGGTCGGACAGCCGCAGCATGGAGTCGTCCGAGCGTAGATTGGTGCCACGCGCGGTGTCGAAGCTCAGCCAGAAGAGCAGCCCGGCGAGCGCGAAGACGACCAGGGTGAGCAGCCGTACGGGCCGCAGACGCAGGCGGACGGGGCGGCCGGAGGAGTCAGCGGAATTACTCAACGTACCCTTACTCCTTACGACGCCGCGGAAGCACTACGCTAACGGACGCCCGGGAAAGGAATCCGCTCCCCATCGCGTCCACAGCCCGGCGCACACCTCGTACCTCCCCCGCGCGGACAGGTCAGCCGCTCGGGCGACGTCGAGAGTGGGGGAGCAGCACATCGACAGGAGAGTTCCTCGTGCCGAAGTCACGGATCCGCAAGAAGGACGACTTCACGCCGCCGCCGGCGAAGACCACCAACCTGAAGATGGCCTCGGGCCGTGGCTGGGTGGCGCCGCTGATGCTGGCGATGTTCCTGATCGGGCTCGTGTGGATCGTGCTGTTCTATGTGTCGGAGGGCGATCTGCCGATCGCCGCCATGGGCAACTGGAACATCGTCTGCGGTTTCGGCTTCATCGCGGTGGGCTTCGGCGTATCCACACAGTGGAAGTAGCGCAAGCCCTGCCCAAGGCCATCCACACAGTTATCCACAGTCGGGGAAAACTTCAGAAGATCTGTGGATAACCCTCTGGAGGTTGACGCCGGTGTGATCGGCGGCACCCGCCCCTGACCTCCGCCTCCCCCCGTCCTTGCTGGGGAAACGCAGGTCAGGGCGGCTTGGAACACCAGTTCCGCACGGCATGCACAAGATCGGCCACGTACTGTGGACAACTTGACGGGACGGGCCCCTCAGCCCACCAGCTGAAGGGTCCGTACCCACACCACCGCGCCGATCGCGAGCAGCGCCACCGCACACGTCGCGAGATGGACCGCGTTGCGGCGGTCGCGCGGCGCGTGCACCATCCCGAACGCCACCGCGGCGCCCACCACCAGGCCGCCGACATGCGCCTGCCAGGCGATGTGCGGCCACAGGAACGTGAAGGCCAGGTTGAGGGCGAGCAGGATCAGCACCGGCTTCATGTCGTAGCGCATCCGCCGCATCAGCACCGCGGTCGCGCCCAGCAGCCCGAAGATCGCGCCGGACGCGCCCAGCGAGGGCTGGTTCTGCGCCGCGAGGAGGTACGACAGGGCGCTGCCGCCCAGACCGGCGAGCAGGTACAGCACGGTGAACCGCAGCCGCCCGAGCGCCGCCTCCAGCGGCGGCCCCAGCCACCACAGCGAGAGCATGTTGAAGGCCATGTGCGGGATCTGCTGATGCAGGAACATCGCGGTCAGCAGGCGGTACCACTCGCCCTCGGCGACGCCGACGAGCTGGTACCGGCTCGGGTCGAAGGCGAGCCCCAGCAGGTCGAGCCGGCCCACCAGCTCGTCGCCGGTCGCCAGCACGGCGAGGAAGACGGCGGCGTTGATGCCCAGCAGGATCTTGGTGACCAGCCGCGGATCGGCCGCGATGGTGCCGCCGGCGATCGTGCGCGGTGCGGTCGCCCCCGGGGCGTGGCCGGTCCCGCTGCCGCCGCGTACACAGTCCGGGCACTGGAAGCCGACCGAGGCGCTGACCATGCAGTCCGGGCAGATCGGCCGGTCGCAGCGGGTGCAGCGGATGCCGGTCGGGCGATCCGGGTGGCGGTAGCAGCCCGGCAGGCCGTCGTCGCCCCGTGCGTTCTGCGGCTCCTGTGGGCTGCCTGGCACCTGGTCCATCGGTCCCCTCGTCCTCTTGCTGTGTGCGGGGCGCGGCACACGCCCCGGAGGCGTCAAACACACCGCCCCGCCCGGAGTACGACCGGGCGGGGCGCAATGGTTCCCCCGGACCTGGCCGGGGCACAAGACGCGGCTCAGCGGGTCTCGATGACCACGGACTCGATGACCACGTCGTTGACCGGGCGGTCGGTGCGCGGGTTGGTCTGGGTGCCGGCGATCGCGTCGACGACCTTCTTGCCCGCCTCGGTGCTGACCTCACCGAAGATGGTGTGCTTGCCGGTCAGCCACGCGGTCGGCGAGACGGTGATGAAGAACTGCGAGCCGTTGGTGCCCGGGCCGGCGTTGGCCATGGCCAGCAGGTACGGCTTGTTGAAGGCGAGGTCGGGGTGGAACTCGTCCTTGAACTCGTAGCCGGGGCCGCCGGTGCCGTTGCCCAGCGGGTCGCCGCCCTGGATCATGAAGCCGCTGATCACGCGGTGGAAGACGGTGCCGTCGTAGAGCCGGTCCGTGGACTTCTTGCCGGTCGCCGGGTGGGTCCACTCCCGCTCGCCGTTGGCGAGCTCGACGAAGTTCTTGACCGTCGTGGGTGCGTGGTTCGGCAGGAGCCGGATCTCGATGTCGCCCTGGTTCGTCTTCAGGGTGGCGTAAAGCTGCTCAGCCACGATCAACCTTCCATAAGTCTTCTCTGACGGTTCCCGATCCTCGCATGGACCGGCCCAAGGGGCGCACGACCACCACCTCTTCCCTGCTTTCGCACTGATTTCGGGCGCCGGGCCGGCGCACCGCGCGAGCGTCGTCGCCGACGGCCGCAAAAGGGCCGCGCATGACCCGGATGGCCGCTCACACATGCCGTACGGGCGCCGAGCGGGCATGATCTCCAAACGGGTGGACAGGCGACACAGCAGACATGGGGACCAGACCCCCCAGCCCCCGGAGACGCCACCGAGGAGGAGGATCCCGTGACCCGCAAGCACAGCGTGCGCGCCGCGACCAGCACGGCCAAGGACAGCGTGCGGCACGCCGCGGAGGCGGTGGCACCGTATGCCGGTACGGCCAAGGACGCCGCCGTGCACTACGCGCACGAGGCCCGTACGCGCGTCGGCCCGAAGGTGGCCGAGGCCGCCCACCAGGCCCGCTCGCAGTACGACACCCATCTGCATCCGCGCATCGAGCACGCACGCGGCACGCTGCCGCCCAAGGTGGACGCCGCGGCGACCCGGGCGGCCCGCCGGACCCGCAAGGCGGCACGGCACGCGGCCGAGTACACCGCGCCACGGCTGGAGCACGCCGTGACCAGCGCGCGGACCGCGGCCGAGCCGGTCCGCGAGGAGGCCCTCGCCCGCGGCAGCGCCGCGCTCGCCGCGCTCCGCGGCCAGGTGACGGCCGCCGAGATCACCAAGCTGCAGAAGAAGCACAGCCGCCGCGCGAAGTGCGGCAGGGTCACCAAGCGCCTCGCTGTGTTCGGCGCCCTGGTCGGCGGTGCGATCGCCGCCTGGAAGTGGTGGGACAAGCAGGCCAACCCGGACTGGCTGGTCGAACCGCCGGCCCCCACCGAGGTGGGCGAGCGCGGGCGGCTGAGCGCGGTCGACGGCAGCGAGGGCGCACCGCTCGACCCCGAGGTGCAGTCCAAGCAGGACGAGGCGGAGGCCGACGAACGCCGCGGCGGAGGCAACACGGCCTGACCCCGGGCGGCCGGAAATCACCGGGCCGTGCCCAGCGCCGTAGGAGGGCGGTGGGCACGGCCCGTTCGCGTACCGCCGCACCGGCCCCGCCAGGGGGTGGGTGACAGCCCGTCAGCACAGCCCGTCCGGAATGCAAAAAGCCCCTCTGACCAGCGGTGACGCCGATCGGAAGGGCTTTGGGAGTGGAGCCTAGGGGAGTCGAACCCCTGACATCTGCCATGCAAAGACAGCGCTCTACCAACTGAGCTAAGGCCCCTTCGCGCACCAGGGTACCCGGTGTCCGGCCGCTTTCCCGACCGGGTATCGCCGCACACCGTCGCTCTCCGTAGGATGCTTCGCGAGATTCGCGGCAGCGAAGCGACCGGGGAGACAGGGGACACGGCATGGACGCAGCACAGCAGGAAGCCACCGCGCGGGCCCGGGAGCTCCAGCGCAGTTGGTACGGGGAGCCTCTGGGTGCGCTGTTCCGCCGTCTCATCGACGACCTCGGTCTCAACCAGGCCCGGCTGGCCTCGGTACTCGGCCTGTCCGCGCCGATGCTCTCCCAGCTGATGAGCGGGCAGCGCGCGAAGATAGGCAACCCGGCTGTGGTGCAGCGGGTCCAGGCACTGCAGGAACTGGCCGGTCAGGTCGCGGACGGCAGCGTCAGCGCCGCCGAGGCCACCGACCGCATGGAGGAGATCAAGAAGACGGCGGGCGGCTCGGTGCTGAACAACACCGCGCAGCAGACCTCGTCGACGGGGGCGACCACGGTGCGGCGCGTGGTGCGTGAGATCCAGTCGCTGTTGCGATCGGTCTCCGACGCCGGGGACATCATCGATGCGGCGAACACCCTCGCCCCCACTCACCCCGAACTGGCAGAGTTTCTCCGGGTCTACGGTGCCGGTCGTACCGCGGACGCGGTCGCCCACTACGAGGCGCACCAGAACTAGGCCCACAGCCACAGGGGACGTCGTGAGTTCAGAAGCGGACGGGGCGCAATGGGTGAGATCTTCGCCGGTCGGTACGAGCTGATCGATCCGATCGGGCGGGGCGGGGTGGGCGCGGTCTGGCGCGCCTGGGACCACCGGCGCCGCCGCTATGTCGCGGCCAAGGTGCTGCAGCAGAGTGACGCGCACACGCTGCTGCGGTTCGTCCGCGAACAGGCGCTGCGGATCGATCATCCGCATGTACTGGCCCCGGCGAGCTGGGCCGCGAACGACGACAAGGTGCTGTTCACCATGGACCTGGTGAACGGCGGCTCGCTGGCGCATCTGATCGGCGACTACGGGCCGCTGCCGCCGCGGTTCGTGTGCACGCTCCTGGACCAGCTGCTGGCCGGGCTCACCGCGGTGCACGCCGAGGGCGTGGTGCACCGCGACATCAAGCCGGCGAACATCCTGCTGGAGTCCACCGGCACCGGTCGGCCGCATCTGCGGCTGTCGGACTTCGGCATCGCGATGCGCAAGGGCGAGCCGCGCCTCACCGAGACCAACTATGTGGTGGGCACGCCCGGTTACTTCGCGCCGGAGCAGATGCTGGGTGCCGAACCGGACTTCCCGGCGGACCTGTTCGCGGTCGGTCTGGTCGCGGTGTATCTGCTCACCGGCACCAAGCCGGACGCCGAGGCCCTGGTCGGGCACTTCGCGCAGCACGGCATCCCCAGCGCGCCCGAGGGCGTGCCGGAGCCGCTGTGGCAGGTCCTGGCGTCCTTGGTGCACCCGAACCCGGACTCGCGGTTCAAGACGGCCACGGGCGCGCGCAAGGCGGTCCTGGCGGCGGTCGAGATGCTGCCGGAGAGCACGATCGAGGACGAGGTCGTCGAGGTCTTCGACCACATAGGACCGCTGCCGGCCGGGTTCGGACCGGACGGGCCCCTGGCTGCCGGGGATCCTTCCGGGGCGCCGACGTCCGGCGCCGCGCTGGGCGGCGGTGCCACCGGGCACGCCTCCATGTCGGACACCGGCAGCTTCCAGCTCGCGCCGCCGGAGCCGAGCACCCCGCCGACGCCGACACCGACTTCCACCCCGCCTCCCGTGCCGATGCCGGCGCCGACTCCTCCCCCGCTGCCCGCGTACGAGCCCACGGCCGCCGTCCGCCCGGACTACCCCGCGACCCGCCCCTACACGGCCGGGCCGCACCCTGTCCCCGCACCGTCTCCGCTCGGCACGACCGTCTCCACCCCGGCCGCGGCGCCGCCCGCGCCGTACAGGAAACCGGGACCGCCACCGAAGGTCGCGATCCCGGTGCTGATCGTCGCGCTGCTGTGCATCGCGGTCGGGGTCTGGGCGCTGGTCTCCGCCTGACGCACCGCTGCGGGGCGGCGGCCCGGCGCCCCGCTACCAGCCCTGCGGCGGCCCGGACTGCTGGGTGTGCCGGGCCTGTTGGGCGGACTGCGTCGGCTGGTGCGGCAGCACGGGCTGTGCCCCCGGTCCGCCGGCAGCACCCGGGGCCGCGGCCGCCGACCGGCGGGCCAGCAGCGTCCACGCCCCCAGCCCCACCAGCAGCACCACACCCGTGCCGATCCCGACGTAGGCCACCGTCAGCAGCGTGCCGCTCTTTGCCGCCTCCTGCGCGGTCTGGCCGTTCTGCGCCGTCTCCTGGTCCTCGGGCGTCACGGAGAACACGCTGGTCGGCTCGGCGTAGCCGGGCCCGGCCTTGGCGGCGCCGCGGACGTCCACCCGGAGGGTGAGCGGGGTGCCCTTGGGGAAGTACTGCGCGGCATCGGGGTGCAGGCTGACCTCGAGGTAGTACCAGCCGGCGAACCGCATCGCGCTGATCTCGCGGGACGCGTTGAAGCGGTTGCCGTAGTCGACGGGCGCGGTGAACTCCTTGGCCCCGGCCGGCTTGCCGGTGAACGAAGCGAAGGTGCCGTCGCCGACCGCGCCGCGCGCCGGGTTGTAGACGGCCAGCCTGAGCGCCCTGGCGAGGAAGCCCGAGGAGGTGCCGGCGGAGGCGTTCGGCAGCTCCGCGCTCAGGTTGAGCCGCTGCCCCCAGTCCACCGGTACGCGGTAGAAGCGGGTCTCGCCCGGCCTGATCCGGTCCCGCCAGACGCCGGTGGCCACCGAGCCCGCATCGTTGAAGCCGGTGCCTCCCTTGGCGCTGCGCTTGGTGGGGTCCGTACGGAACGGCGGCGCGGCGGTGCTCCAGGTTCCCTGGCCCGGCTGGGCGGGGGTGTTGCCCTTGAGCGGGGGCTCTTCGAGGTAGTCCAGCTCGACCGGCCAGGTCTCGGGTCCAGAGGTCGCCGATCCCTTGCGGGTGACCACCAGGTAGTACGGGCCCGCCTTCTGGCAGCCCGCACGGTCGGCGCCGATGCGGCGGGTGGCGTAGTCGGCGACCGGATAGACCATGCCACCGCCGTTGAAGGACGGGCTGGCTTCGCTGTCGCAGGTGGCGCCGCTGCTGTCCTGGACGTTGAGGGTCAGCTTGTCGCCGTAGTCCTCGACCTTGGTACCGGGCTTGGGTGCGGCGGTCACCGAGAAGTACGCGCTGTGCTTGGCGTCGAGCGTGACGGCGTAGTACTTCTGCTCGCCGCGCTTGATGGCGTCGGTGTGCAGCCCGGGCTTGAGCTGCGGTGCGTCCGTGGCGCTGGCGGTTCCCGTGACGGTCGTGGCGCCGTCCGCCGTCCGGTAGCCCGGGACCTCGTCGGCCGAGGCCACCCCCACCGTTCCCGGCAGGACCGTCACCGCTGCGAGCGCCGCCAGCACGGCGACCACTCTGTTGCGGTGTTTCACGTGAAACACCGTCCGAGTCGTCATGCGCCCCGTCACCACGAGCCACCCCTCATCGGATCCGAATTCCCCTCTGCGGCCGCCGGCTTCCTGCGCGCCCGTACGTAGGCCAGCGCGAGACCGGCCAGCAGCAGCACGCCCACTCCACCGACGGCGAGAGCCACCACACGTCCGGTGGACCATCCTCCACCGCCGCCGTCCCCGCCGTCCGCCGAGCGCCCGGATTCGCCCGGGGAGGTGTCGACCTTGGCCGCGGAGGCACCGGCTTCGGGACCGGACTTCTCCTTGCCCAGCACGGCGACCCGCAGCACCACACCGATCCGCGGATTCTCCGCGATCTGGGAGGCCTTGGCGCCCAGCGTCACCGCCAGATAGAAGTCGCCCTTGTGGTGCACGGGAATCACATTGGGGTGCGTCTCGTAGCGGTTGGTCCAGGAGACCGGGACCGTTCCCATGCTGAGCGCCGCCAGCCGCCCGTCGTAGGACGCATGCCGGCTGAACTGGCCGGCACCGCTGCCGACCGGCGCGCGGAACGGCGTATAGACCTGGGTGGCTCCGTAGGAGATATGGGAGCTGTACCCCCTGACCGTCGGCTCGTTGCCGAACTCCACGTCGTAGCGGAGTTGCTGGCCCCAGCCGACCGGGACCTTGTACCAAAGGGTCTGCGCCGGCAGGATCTTGTCCCGCCAGACACCCGGGTGCAGCGTCCGGGCGTCGTTGAAGCCGGTGCCGCCGGTGACGTCCTTGGATGCACCGGTCGGCAGGGTGGCGTCCTTGTCGCCCGCGCCGTACTCCGGCTCGGACTGGGCGGGGGTGACCCCCTTCGCCAGCGGTTGTTCCACGTGAAACGTCAGCTCCATCGGCCAGCGCGCGGCGTCCGAACCCTTGGCGGCCTTGCGCTCGACGACCAGCCAGTAGCGGCCCGCCTTGTCGCAGGTGCTGGTACCACCCTGCGAGGGGACCCGGCTCACACCCGAGGTCAGCGGCGTGGCGCCCTCGGTCTGCCCGAACATCTCACTGGTGGAGTCGCAGGAGCTGTCGGTGCCGTAGGCGATCCGGGTGCGCAGTGTGTCGAGGGAGTCGACAGCCGCGCCGGGCTGCGGCACCACGGTCGCCGAGAAGTCGGCGGTCGAGACGGCGTCCAGATCGGTGGCGTAGTAGCGCTCTTCGTTGGGCCCGATGGAGTCCAGATACTGCCCGGGACCGATGTCGGGCGCGCCGCTCCTGGTCGCCGTGCCGCGGACCGGCTTCCCCTTGAACCGGTACCCGTCCGCGGAAAGTTGGCCCGCCCGCTGGAGCTGGCGGGCGAGTGACCTGGCGTCAGGCGCGTCGTAGTACTGGCCGTTGCCGGCCTTGGCGATGCACTCCAGCTGGCTGCGGGCCTTGCCGGCGACCTGGAAGCCGATGGCGTCGATGTGCAGATCGACGCCGGATGCGGCGAGTTGGGCGGCGACCTTGCACGGCGGCGGGGTCTGGCAGTTGTCCTCGCCGTCGGAGATCAGCAGGATCGTGCGCTTGCCGATCGAGCCGCCGGCGGGCCGTGGGAGGTCCTGGGCCGCCTTGCGCAGGGAGAGCCCGATGGGGGTGTCGCCCTTGGGTTCGAGGCCCGCGACGGCCTTCTTGATGCCCGCGCGGTCGAGGGCCGCGACCGGCTGGGCGAGCCGGGTGTCGTCGCAGCCCTTGGGCTTGTCGGCGCCGTAGACCCGCAGGCCGGTCGGATAGCCGTCGGGCAGTGCGTCGACGACCGTGCCGACGGCCTTGCGGGCGGAGGCGATCCGGGTGCTGCCGGAGCCGTCGTCGTCGGCCATCGAGCCCGACGAGTCGAGCACCATCACCATGCCGGTGCCTTCGGCGGGCGGTGCCTTGATGGGTGTGGCCGCGATGGCCTGAAACGGTGCGGCGGTCAGGGCCAGCAACAGCCCGCCGAGCAACGCCACCGCCCCCCTGCATGGTCGTAGTGCCATGTCTTGATCCCCCTTGTGTCCTGCTGGTCACATCACAGACAGAAGCTTTGCTAATGCAAGCTAATGGTGTGCTATAGCAAACTCAAGAGGATCACCGTCACGGTACCGCAACGACAATCAGCCACCCCGGTACGGCCGCCGCATGCCACCCCGACCGCCCCGGACATGCGAAACCCCGATCACCCAGCGGCAATCGGGGTTTCGCACCAGCGTGCTGTGCGTTTATGGGTCTCAGACACCCGAACCTGCGGGCACGGAGTCGGTCGCCTCCGTCCACAGATCCTGCTCGGCGCGATCCGCCTGGATCTGGCGGTACACGAGGAGCCCGCCGATGGCGGCCAGTGCGACCAGGAGAAGCTTCTTCACCGCGCGACCTCGTCTTTCGTTGACGTAGGGGACCTATGTCGGCCGATGATACACACCGGCCGATACCGATCGGTTACCTAGCCCGCAGTCGGCAACACCTCGTCCGAGGCCTGCGCCACGAGCCAACTTCCGCCTCTGTACAACGAATCGGCCCGGCCGGGGAGTTCCCCGGCCGGGCCGATTGTGCAGTGCGGCTACCAGGACTTGAACCTGGGGCCTCTTCCTTATCAGGGAAGCGCTCTAACCGTCTGAGCTATAGCCGCGCGTTCGCTGCACCGAAAGATTAGCGCACTTCAGAGGCGTTCCCAAAATCGGTTCCCGAGGGCCCCCGGAAGCCCTCCCGCCGGGGACTCACTCGTCCTCGGCGAGCGTGAGCTCCACACCGCCGACGAAGCCGGCCGACAGGTTGTAGATGAAGGCACCGAGAGTGGCCAGCGCGGTCGCCAGCACCACGTCGATCACCGCGATGATCGACGTGAACAGCAGCACCCGCGGCAGCGACAGGAACGACTGCAGGTCGAAGCCGCTGCCGTCCCCGGAGCCGGTCGCCTCGCTGATCGTCCCGCCGACGGTGGAGAAGACCCCCATCGCGTTCATGACCATCCACAGCACCGCGACGGCCACGACCGTGCAGATGCCCAGCGCGATGGAGAGCAGGAAGCTGACCTTCATCACCGACCAGGGATCGGCCCGCGCCACCCGCAGCCGGGCCTTGCGCGTCCGCGGGACCGTACGGGCGCCCGTACGCGGCCTGCGCACCGCCTGCCCGCCGTCCTGCCCCTCGCCGGTGGGATACGCCTGAGGCGGCTGATACGGCTGCTGTGGGGCGCCCTGGGCCGCCTCTGCCGCTCCCTGGGGGCGCGGCTGCGGCTGGGACTGCGGCTGCGGCTGTGGTTGTCGGGTGTCGGACACGGTTCTCCCCTGGTGCGAGCCCTCGTCTCGGGGGCCGTTGTCAGAAATGGCAGAGCCACGGGCGCTGTGCTCCGTCACGGTAGCGGGTCCGGACGGGGAGCCCTTGCTCTCTCCCGGTCCACCCGCCGCAGCGCCCGTGGCTCCACTCACGACCTACTCCTTGCGCTACTCCGCCGCGAGCTCGGTCCCCTCGGCCTCCTCGGGCGCCTCGCCCGCGTCGACCTCCTCGGCTTCCCGGCCGGCCTCGGCGTTCCGTGCGATGCCGACGACGGCATCACGCTTGCCGAGGTTGATCAGTTGGACGCCCATGGTGTCACGGCCGGTCTCGCGGACCTCGTTGACCCGTGTACGGATCACGCCACCGCCGAGGGTGATGGCGAGGATCTCGTCCGTCTCCTCGACGACCAGCGCGCCGACCAGCGAGCCCCGGTCCTCGACGATCTTGGCGGCCTTGATTCCCAGGCCGCCGCGGCCCTGGACGCGGTACTCGTCGACCGCGGTGCGCTTGGCGTACCCGCCGTCCGTGGCGGTGAAGACGTACGTACCGGCGCGGACCACGTTCATCGACAGCAGCTCGTCGCCCTCGCGGAAGCTCATGCCCTTCACACCGGACGTGGCCCGGCCCATCGGGCGCAGCGCCTCGTCCGTCGCCGTGAAGCGGATCGACTGGGCCTTCTTGCTGATCAGCAGCAGGTCGTCGGTGTCCGACACCAGCTCGGCGCCGATCAGCTCGTCGTCCGAGCCGTCCTCCTGCTCGCGCAGGTTGATCGCGATCACACCGCCGGAGCGCGGGGAGTCGTAGTCCTTGAGCGGGGTCTTCTTCACCAGGCCGGCCTTGGTGGCGAGCACCAGATACGGCATGGCCTCGTAGTCGCGGATCGCCAGGATCTGTGCGATCTGCTCGTCCGGCTGGAAGGCGAGGAGGTTGGCGACGTGCTGGCCGCGCGCGTCGCGCCCCGCGTCGGGGAGCTCGTAGGCCTTGGCGCGGTAGACCCGGCCCTTGTTCGTGAAGAACAGCAGCCAGTGGTGGGTGGTGGAGACGAAGAAGTGGTCGACGATGTCGTCTTCCTTGAGCTTCGTGCCCCGTACGCCCTTGCCGCCGCGCTTCTGGGAGCGGTAGTCGTCGGTCTTCGTGCGCTTCACATAGCCGCCACGGGTGATCGTGACGACGATGTCCTCCTCGGCGATCAGGTCCTCGATGGACATGTCGCCCTCGAAGGGCACCAGCTTCGAGCGCCGGTCGTCGCCGAACTTCTCGACGATCGCGGCGAGTTCCTCGCTGATGATCTGACGCTGGCGCTCCGGGGAGGCCAGGATCGCGTTGTACTCGTTGATCTTGCGCTGC
Source organism: Streptomyces sp. NPDC059008 (assembly GCF_042749045.1). Classification (NCBI taxonomy): domain Bacteria; kingdom Bacillati; phylum Actinomycetota; class Actinomycetes; order Kitasatosporales; family Streptomycetaceae; genus Streptomyces; species Streptomyces sp. NPDC059008. The sequence goes on from NZ_JBHYJC010000001.1 coordinate 312,775, forward strand.
AGCTCGTCGTGCTCGGCGGTGATCTTCTGGCGCTCCAGGGCGGCCAGCCGGCGCAGCTGCATCTCCAGGATCGCGTTGGCCTGGATCTCGTCGATCTCCAGCAGGCCCATCAGGCCCTCGCGGGCCACGTCGACCGTCTCACTGCGCCGGATCAGCGCGATGACCTCGTCGATCGCGTCCAGCGCCTTGAGCAGACCGCGCAGGATGTGCGCCCGCTCCTCGGCCTTGCGCAGCCGGAACTTCGTACGGCGGACGATGACCTCGATCTGGTGCGTCACCCAGTTGCGGATGAACGCGTCCAGGGAGAGCGTGCGCGGCACGCCGTCCACCAGGGCGAGCATGTTCGCACCGAAGTTGGTCTGCAGATCGGTGTGCTTGTAGAGGTTGTTCAGGACGACCTTGGCGACCGCGTCCCGCTTGAGGACGATCACCAGGCGCTGGCCGGTGCGCGAGGAGGTCTCGTCGCGGACGTCCGCGATGCCGCCGATCTTGCCGTCCTTCACCAGGTCGGCGATCTTCTGCGCGAGGTTGTCCGGGTTGACCTGGTAGGGCAGCTCGGTGACCACCAGGCACTGGCGGTTCTGGATCTCCTCGACCGCCACCACGGCACGCATCGTGATCGAGCCGCGGCCGGTGCGGTAGGCCTCCTCGATGCCCTTGCGGCCCACCACCAGCGCGCCGGTGGGGAAGTCCGGGCCCTTGATCCGCTCGATCAGCGCCTCGAGCAGCTCCTCGTGGGAGGCCTCCGGGTGCTCCAGCGCCCACTGGGCACCGGCCGCGACCTCGCGCAGGTTGTGCGGCGGGATGTTGGTGGCCATACCGACCGCGATACCGGCCGAGCCGTTGATCAGCAGGTTGGGGAAGCGGGACGGCAGGACCGTCGGCTCCTGGTTACGGCCGTCGTAGTTGTCCTGGAAGTCGACGGTCTCCTCGTCGATGTCCCGGAGCATCTCCATGGACAGCGACTTCATCTTGCACTCGGTGTACCGCATCGCCGCGGCCGGGTCGTTGCCCGGAGAACCGAAGTTGCCGTTGGAGTCCACCAGCGGCATCCGCATCGACCACGGCTGCGCCAGGCGCACCAGCGCGTCGTAGATCGAGGAGTCGCCGTGCGGGTGGTACGTACCCATGACGTCGCCGACGACGCGGGCGCACTTGTAGAAGCCCTTCTCGGGGCGGTAGCCGCCGTCGTACATCGCGTACAGCACGCGGCGGTGGACGGGCTTGAGGCCGTCGCGGACGTCCGGCAGCGCACGCGAGACGATGACGGACATCGCGTAGTCGAGGTAGGAGCGCTGCATCTCCGTCTCGAGCCCGACGGGCTCGACGCGCATCCCGACGCCCTCGATGGCGGCGGGCGCGCCCTCGGCGGTCACGCCGTCCGGGGTCACAGGGGGGTTCTCGTCGGCCATGGTGGTTCAAAGTCCTTTCGAGCTGCGGCTGTTGTTCGGGCCGACAGGGCTCAGATGTCGAGGAAGCGGACGTCCTTGGCGTTGCGCTGGATGAACGAGCGGCGTGCCTCGACGTCCTCACCCATGAGCACCGAGAACAGGTCGTCGGCGCGGGCCGCGTCGTCCAGGGAGACCTGGCCGAGAACGCGGTGGTCGATGTCCATGGTCGTCACCCGCAGCTCCTCGGCGTTCATCTCGCCGAGACCCTTGAACCGCTGGATGGAGTCCTCTCGGATCCGCTTGCCGTTCTGCTTGCCGAGCTCTACCAGGGCGTCCCGCTCCGCGTCGGAGTAGGCGTACTCGAAGTCGTCCCGACCCCACTTGATCTTGTACAGCGGGGGGCGGGAGAGGTAGACGTGTCCGGCCTCGACCAGCGGGCGCATGAAGCGGAAGAGGAACGTGAGCAGCAGGGTGTTGATGTGCTGACCGTCGACGTCGGCGTCCGCCATCAGAATGATCTTGTGATAGCGGAGCTTCTCGATGTCGAAGTCCTCGTGCACGCCCGTGCCGAACGCCGAGATCAGCGCCTGGACCTCGTTGTTCTGCAGGATCTTGTCGACCCGTGCCTTCTCGACGTTGAGGATCTTTCCTCGGATCGGCAGGATCGCCTGGTACTCCGGGTTCCGGCCGGACTTGGCCGAGCCGCCGGCGGAGTCACCCTCGACGATGAAGATCTCGCACTTGGTGGGGTCGTTGGACTGGCAGTCGCTCAGCTTGCCCGGCAGCGACGCCGTCTCCAGCAGGCCCTTACGGCGGGTCAGATCGCGCGCCTTACGGGCGGCCACCCGGGCGGTCGCCGCCTGGATGCCCTTGCGGACGATGTCCGCGGCCTCGTTGGGGTTGCGGTCGAGCCAGTCCGTGAGGTGCTCGTGGACGACCTTCTGCACAAAGGTCTTGGCCTCGGTGTTGCCCAGCTTCGTCTTGGTCTGGCCCTCGAACTGCGGCTCGCCGAGCTTGACCGAGATGATCGCCGTCAGACCCTCGCGGATGTCCTCACCCGTGAGGTTGTCGTCCTTCTCGCGCAGCAGCTTCTTGTCGCGGGCGTAGCGGTTGATCAGACCCGTCAGCGCCGCGCGGAAGCCCTCTTCGTGGGTACCGCCCTCATGGGTGTGGATGGTGTTGGCGAAGCTGTAGACACCCTCGCTGTACTGGGTGTTCCACTGCATCGCCAGCTCGACCGAGAGCATCCGCTCCTTGTCCTCGGCCTCCACCGCGATCACCGTCGGATGCACCAGCTCGCCCTTGCGCGAGTTGAGGTACTTCACGAAGTCGACGATGCCGCCCTCGTAGTGGTACCGGACCGCGAGGGGGTTGCCGTCCTCGTCCACATGGTCCGGGCGCTCGTCGCGCAGCGCGATCGAGAGGCCCTTGTTGAGGAACGCCATCTCCTGGAAGCGCCGGGAGAGCGTCTCGAAGCTGTAGGTGGTGGTCTCGAAGATGTCCGGGTCGGCCCAGAACGTCACCGAGGTACCGGAGTCCTCCGTGGCCTCGTGCTTGGCCAGCGGGGCGGTCGGCACACCCTGCTTGTAGTCCTGCGTCCAGCGGTAACCGTCGGTCTTGATCTCCACCGCGACGCGCGTCGACAGCGCGTTGACGACGGAGACGCCCACGCCGTGCAGACCACCGGAGACCGCGTATCCGCCGCCGCCGAACTTGCCGCCGGCGTGCAGGACGGTCAGCACGACCTCGACTGCCGGCTTGTTCTCGGACGGCACGATGCCGACGGGGATGCCGCGGCCGTTGTCGACCACCCGCACGCCGCCGTCGGACAGGATCGTCACGTCGATGGTGTCGGCGTGCCCCGCCATCGCCTCGTCGACGGAGTTGTCGACGACCTCTTGCACGAGGTGGTGCAGACCGCGCTCGCCCGTCGAGCCGATGTACATGCCGGGGCGCTTGCGAACCGCGTCCAGGCCTTCGAGGACGGTGATCGCGCTGGCGTCGTACGACTTCTCCACCGAGGAGTCGCCCAGGGCGCCGGCAGGAACCCCCTCTTCAGTAGAAGCCGTGTTGTTCTCGTTGAGGTCGCCGGAGTCGGCCACGAAGCGCCCTTTCTGGCACAGCACAAGCCCTTCCGCGCCTGTGCGGGTCACCCCGTGAGGACAGGCGGGAGCGGCTGCGTCGTTCGACATATTCCGCGAGTGGGCGGGATTGCCACCAGTCTACCGGTAGCGCTGACACTCATGGGGGTTTGCAGGCACCTGAGTCGTCATGTGCCGCCCTGAACTGGCGTCCGCCGACTCCCCATATCCGAGAAGGGGCCCCAGGACGCTCACACGGGCACTCAGCGCTTCCGACTGTCAACCGCCGGCTACCGTGAGCGGAGTCTCATCCGCCTCATGCGTTTACCGGGGCCCGGGGGCTCACCCGTAGGTATCTCCGGGGCCCTTGCTGCCCGGTGCCCGCAGCGCTCCGTACCGGCGCGCGGGGCCGCCGGGACCCAGCACCTTGATCAGCTTTACGGTGCCGTGGCCCAGGTCCTCGTTGAGCCGCGCCACCAACGTCGGAGCCAGCAGCCGCAGCTGCGTCGCCCACGCCGTCGAATCGCACCCCACCGTCAGCACCCGGGCGTCCTCGTCGTACTTCTGCGGCTCGCAGTGCTGCGCCACCTCGGGCCCGACCAGCTGCGGCCAGCGCCCCATCACCCCGCCGACCGCGGCCGGGGTCTCCCAGCCGCGCTCCGTGATCAGCCGGTTGATCGCCGCCCCGAGCGGCAGCGGATCGCGGCCGTCCGCCCGCGCTCCCGAGCGCAGTCCGCCGCGCCGGGCCTGTTTCTTCTGCTGTGCGGCCGCGCCCCGCGCACGCGCCTGCTCCTTGGCGGCCACCAGCGCCTGCCGGGCCAGATCCACACCGGACAGCTCCGGAGGCTTGGGGCGGCCGGGCTGCTCCTCACTCACGAGGCCACCCTCTCCACGGCACCGTCCGCCACCGCGTAGCGGGCGCCGGTCAGCACCCCGGGCACATCGTCGTCCACCGCGGCGGTCACCAGCACCTGCTCGCCCGGGGCCACCAGCTCCGCCAACCGCTCCCGGCGCCGCGCGTCCAGCTCGGCGAAGACGTCGTCGAGCACCAGCACCGGCTCATTGCCCTCGGCACGCAGCAGGTCGTACGAGGCCAGCCGCAGCGCCAGCGCATACGACCAGGACTCGCCGTGACTGGCGTAGCCCTTGGCCGGCAGCTGCCCCAGCTTGAGCAGCAGATCGTCCCGATGCGGGCCGACCAGCGTCACCCCGCGCTCGATCTCCCCCTTGCGGGCCTCGCCGAGCGCCGCCAGCAGCACGCCGTACAGCTCCTCGCGGGTCGAGGCGGCGGCCATCGCCTCGCCCGCCGAACCGCGGTACTCCAGCGTCAGCGGCCCACCGCCGGGCGCCAGCTGCTCATAGGCCTTGTCCGCGAGCGGCTGCAGCGCGGCGATCAGATCGAGGCGCTGCGCCAGCAGCTCGGCCCCGGCCCGCGCCAGGTGCTGGTCCCATACGTCCAGCGTCGACAGGTCCATCTGCCGCCCGCCGTGCCGCCGCGCCAGCGCCGCGGTCTTGAGCAGGGTGTTGCGCTGCTTGAGGACGCGGTCGTAGTCCGAACGCACCCCGGCCATCCGCGGCGAGCGCGCGGTGATCAGCTCGTCCAGGAACCGCCGGCGCTCCCCGGGGTCGCCCTTGACCAGCGCCAGATCCTCCGGCGCGAACAGCACCGTCCGTACGATGCCGAGCACATCACGCGGTCTGACCTGCGAGGACCGGTTGATACGGGCGCGATTGGCCCGGCCGGGGTTCAGCTCCAGCTCGATCAGCTGCTGGCGCTCGCCCTGGACGACCGCGGCGCGGATGACCGCCCGCTCGGCGCCCATCCGCACCAGCGGGGCGTCCGAGGAGACCCGGTGGCTGCCGAGCGTGGCCAGATAGCCGACCGCCTCGACCAGGTTGGTCTTGCCCTGGCCGTTGGGGCCCACGAAAGCCGTGACGCCCGGGTCGAGCGGGACCTCGACCCGGGCGTACGAGCGGAAGTCGGCGAGCGACAGATGCGATACGTGCATGGCGGTGCGCCGACCTCCCCCGGCTCTCTGTTCCTTGCCGCTACGGCGGTTACTGTGGGTTACTTCTTGTTCTCGACCGCGTGGCCGCCGAACTGGTTGCGCAGCGCGGCGATCATCTTCATCTGCGGGGAGTCGTCCTGGCGGGACGCGAAGCGCGCGAACAGCGAGGCCGTGATCGCGGGCAGCGGCACGGCGTTGTCGATGGCGGCCTCCACGGTCCACCGGCCCTCGCCGGAGTCCTGTGCGAAACCGCGCAGCTTGTCCAGGTGCTCGTCGTCGTCGAGCGCGTTGACGGCCAGGTCGAGCAGCCAGGAGCGGATGACCGTGCCCTCCTGCCAGGAGCGGAAGACCTCGCGGACGTCCGTGACGGAGTCGACCTTCTCCAGCAGCTCCCAGCCCTCGGCGAAGGCCTGCATCATCGCGTACTCGATGCCGTTGTGGACCATCTTGGCGAAGTGACCGGCGCCGACCTTGCCGGCGTGCACCGAGCCGAACTCGCCCTCGGGCTTGAGGGCGTCGAAGATCGGCTGCACCTTGGCGACGTCGTCCTTCTCGCCGCCGTACATCAGCGCATAGCCGTTCTCCAGGCCCCAGACGCCGCCGGAGACACCGCAGTCGACGAAGCCGATGCCCTTGGCCTTGAGCTCCTCGGCGTGCTTCTCGTCGTCGGTCCAGCGGGAGTTGCCGCCGTCCACGACGATGTCGCCCGGGGAGAGCAGCTCGGCCAGCTCGTCGATCGTGGACTGGGTGGCGGCGCCGGCCGGCACCATGACCCAGACCACCCGCGGACCCTTGAGCTTGCCCACAAGCTCCTGGAGGCTGTTCACATCCGCCAGGTCCGGGTTGCGGTCGTAACCGACGACGGTGTGGCCGGCGCGGCGAATGCGCTCGCGCATGTTGCCGCCCATCTTGCCGAGACCGACGAGACCGAGCTCCATCAGAGACCCTCTTTGCACGTAGTCGTTGCTGGTGTTCCCGAGTCCGAGCCTACGCCCGCAGCTCCGTGCACAGCTGTGGGCTCAGCCGCTCATCGGGGCCCTGTCAGCCAGTCGCCGCAAGGGCTCCGATGAGCGTCCGGACGCTCGGTCCGGTGCCGGCCGACGGCCGCACCGGCGTGTGCCGCAGCGCGCGGCGGACCCGCGCGCTCGCAGCCGTCAGCCCGACAGCCGCACCGGCATGATCAGGTACTTGTACGCGTCGTCCGCCTCGGCGTCCTTGGCCGGGCGGCCGCTCAGCAGCGCCGGCTTGGTGGACGTCGTGAAGGACAGCTGGGCCACCGGGGAGTCGATGGCGGACAGGCCCTCCAGCAGGAAGCCGGGGTTGAAGGCGATCGAGATGTCGTCGCCGTCCAGATCCGCGTCGACCCTCTCCACAGCCTGTGCATCGTCGCTGGAGCCGGCCTCCAGGATCAGCACGCCCTGCTCGAAGCTCAGCCGGACCGGCGTGTTCCGCTCGGCCACCAGCGCCACACGCTTGACGGCCTCGACGAACGGGGCGGTCTCGATCACGGCGACGGAGTTGAACTCGGTCGGGAAGAGCGTGCGGTACTTGGGCAGGTCGCCCTCCAGCAGACGCGTCGTCGTCCGCCGGCCGGCGCCCTCGAAACCGATCAGGCCCTCGCCCTGGCCGGAGCCGGACAGCGCGAGCGTGACGGTGTCGCCGCTGCTCAGCGACTTGGCGGTGTCCAGCAGCGTCTTCGCCGGCACCAGCGCGACCGCGGAGGCGTCCGGGCTCTCCGGCTTCCACAGGAACTCGCGCACCGCGAAGCGGTAGCGGTCGGTGGAGGCCAGGGTGACGGTGTCGCCCTCGATCTCGATCCGTACGCCGGTGAGCACCGGAAGGGTGTCGTCGCGGCCGGCGGCGATGGCCACCTGGGCGGCGGCAGCGGCGAAGACCTCACCGGGGACGGTGCCGGTGGCGGTGGGCATGGTCGGCAGGGACGGGTACTCCTCCACAGGGAGGGTGTGGAGGGTGAACCGCGAGGAGCCGCAGACGACGGTCACTCGTACACCGTCGGTGGAAATCTCCACCGGGCGGTTGGGGAGCGCACGGCAGATGTCGGCGAGCAGTCGGCCGGAGACCAGGACCGTGCCCTCCTCCTCGACCTCGGCCTCCACCGAGACCCGCGCCGAGACCTCGTAGTCGAAGCCGGAGAGGCTCAGTGCGCCGTCCTCCGCCTTCAGCAGCAGGCCCGCGAGGACGGGCACCGGCGGACGGGCCGGGAGGCTCTTGGCCGCCCAGGCCACTGCCTCCGCGAGTACATCGCGCTCCACCCGGATCTTCACCGGAAACCGCCTCCTGCTGTTGCTGGCTCTCGCCCTGCTGGCCTTCTTCGTCGGCTGGGTTGCCGGAGACCAGTCTGACGCACGCCACCGACAGTCGGTGCGGCTCGGGGTCAAGTCGACTCGACCGGTCCCGGACGTCCGGCGGCCAACTTGTGCACAGGCCCCGTTTCCGAGCGAGTTCCCCGGTAGATATCCGTGGTCGTAGTAGTAGGGGCTGTGGAAACCGTGGACAACTGCCTTTGCGCAGGTCAACGCGGATTTTTTGTCCACTGCCCCTGTGGGCGGCGGCCGTGGAAAAGCCGGGGGTTCTGTGGACCGCCCGAAGTTCTGCACACCCGATACACAGGGGAGGGGTACTTCTCCCCAGTGCCGTCCCCAGCTTTACCCACGTTCCCCACAGCCCAACCCACCACCTTGGTGTGACCGCTTTCACTCGGCGCGGTGAGGAGGGGTGTTGCGTTGCCGAACAGTGGACAGGGGTGTGGAGAAGCCGGTGATCGCTGGGGACAACAGCGGCTCTCCTGTGGGCGGCCGGTGGACAAGACATCCACCTCCCTGTGGACGGATGCGCTGTCCACAGCCTGTGGAGAGCGCTTGGCCACAATTCCACACGCGGCTGACCTCCCCCGATGCTCCGTCAGAAGCCCAGCCTGTGGATCCCACAGGGATAACTTTCCTCTCCCCAGGGTGTGGACGGAAGAATCTTGCCCAATCTGTGGAGAGAGGCCGTGACCAGGCACGGAATCGAACACGGCTGGCGCGCTCCACAGGTTTGGGACGGGTCCGGGAGGGGACCGGGACGGCTCCGGGAGCGGGAATCAGCGGCTCCGGGCGGCTCTGAGGCAGTACGGGAGCGGTACGGGAACGCTCCGTCGGGCGCCGCCACCCCGCGTTCTGGCGCCTGACGCCTCGGCCCTTGCTCTCCATACGCCCAGGGCGCCCCGGGAGCGGATCCCGGGGCGCCCTGGGCGCGCCTGTGGCGGTGGCCGGTGGCCTCAGCCGTTCTTGATGCGGTTGGTGAGTTCGGTGACCTGGTTGTAGATCGAGCGGCGCTCGGCCATCAGCGCGCGGATCTTGCGGTCGGCGTGCATCACGGTCGTGTGGTCCCGGCCGCCGAACTGCGCGCCGATCTTCGGCAGCGAGAGATCGGTCAGCTCGCGGCACAGGTACATGGCGATCTGCCGGGCGGTCACCAGCACCCGGCTGCGCGAGGAGCCGCACAGATCGTCGATGGTCAGCCCGAAGTAGTCGGCGGTGGACGCCATGATCGCGGTCGCGGTGATCTCCGGCGCGGCATCCTCGCCCCCGGGGATCAGATCCTTCAGCACGATCTCGGTCAGCCCCAGGTCGACGGGCTGCCGGTTGAGCGAGGCGAACGCGGTGACCCGGATCAGCGCGCCCTCCAGCTCGCGGATGTTGCGCGAGATGCGGGACGCGATGAACTCCAGCACCTCCGGTGGCGCGTTCAGCTGCTCCTGCACCGCCTTCTTGCGCAGGATCGCGATCCGGGTCTCCAGCTCGGGCGGCTGGACGTCGGTGATCAGGCCCCACTCGAAGCGGTTGCGCAGCCGGTCCTCCAGGGTGACCAGCTGCTTGGGCGGCCGGTCACTGGAGAGCACGATCTGCTTGTTGGCGTTGTGCAGCGTGTTGAAGGTGTGGAAGAACTCCTCCTGCGTCGACTCCTTGCTCGCCAGGAACTGGATGTCGTCGACCAGCAGGATGTCCATGTCGCGGTAGCGCTTGCGGAACGCGTCCGCCTTGCCGTCGCGGATGGAGTTGATGAACTCGTTGGTGAACTCCTCCGAGCTCACGTACCGCACCCGGGTCCCCGGGTACAGGCTCCGCGCGTAGTGCCCGATCGCATGCAGCAGATGGGTCTTGCCGAGGCCGGACTCCCCGTAGATGAACAGGGGGTTGTACGCCTTGGCCGGGGCCTCGGCGACGGCGACCGCGGCGGCGTGCGCGAAGCGGTTCGAGGCCCCGATGACGAAGGTGTCGAAGAGGTACTTCGGGTTCAGCCGCGCGGTCGGCTCACCGGGGCCGGTCGCCGGCGCGGGCTGCGCGGCGAGCGGGCCGGGCGCACCGCTGGGTGCGGGCAGTACGGCGCCGGGACCGGAGCGGCCGTTGTGCCCGCCGGGCTGGTGCTCGGTGAGATCACGGCGCTGCTGTTCGTACGCGGAGCGCCCGCCGTCGGAGTGCTGCGGCGGTCCGCTGCGGTCGGGGGCCTGCGCACGGTAGTCGTTCTGGTGCTGCTGGTGCTGCTGTACATGCGAGGGGGAGGCGTAGGGGTCGCGCTCGGGGAAGCCGCCGAGGTGCTGCTGCTGCCAGCCGTAGTCGTCACGCGGTCCGGGGCCGCCGGCAAGGGGGGCGGAGTGCTGCGGCCAGGAGCCGGGCTCGTGCCGGGGCTGCTGGTAGTCGGGGTAGGCGGGCCGGACGCCGGGCATGTCGTCGCCCTGGTGCCCGTAGCCCTGCCGGGTGTCGTGGCGGCGCTCGTAGTCATACGCGTCGTGCTGCTGCGGTGACTGATGCGGATGCTGGTGGTGCGGGGCCTGCTGCTGCGGCGACTGGTGCTGCTGGTGCTGCGACGGCGTGGGCGCGGCCGGAGCCGGGGGCTCCTCGGAGGAGTCGTCGACGGTGATCGCGATCCGGATCGGCCGGCCGCACTCATGGCTGAGGGCTTCCCCGATCAGCGGTGCCAGCCGGCCCTCGAGCACGCCCTTGGCGAATTCGTTGGGGACGGCGAGCAGCGCGGTGTCGGCGACCAGCGCCAGCGGCTGGGTGCGCTTGAGCCAGTCCTGGTCCTTGGGCTTGAGGCCGTCGGCTTCCGCCCGGAGGAGATGGTCGAGCACGCGGGGCCACACTGCGGCAAGATCGGCAGGTACATCAGCCACAGGGCACGCTCTCTCACAGTCCCACGAATGTGTGATTCTCAGGACGGGCGGGAAGGAATCGGAGTTCAGCCACGGTAGTCAGGGCGGGCCTGGGGATTCAAGTTGTTGTCCACAGGCTGTGCATAGTGTGTCCTGACAGGCGCCTCCTCGTGCTGCCGAGGAGCCGGTTTGACCGGATGGCGTAGCCGCGCGTACCGTGACCAGGTCGAGTTGTCGATGGCTGCTGCCGCCTGCCTCCGATGGGCAAAGATCGCGCTCTGGTGATCGTGTAGCGGTGCACTTAGGCGTTGCGAGCTACTCGTGGGCGCACGGTGACAGCCAACGACGCCCCACATCTGTCTCGCTTGAGACAACAAGCATTCCTGGAGCCCCCGAGTGAGCAAGCGCACCTTCCAGCCGAACAACCGCCGCCGCGCGAAGACCCACGGCTTCCGTCTGCGCATGCGGACCCGCGCCGGTCGCGCGATCCTCGCGTCCCGCCGTGGCAAGGGTCGCGCCCGCCTGTCGGCCTGAGCAGCCCGAACCTAGGTCCATGACGTGCTGCCTACCGAAAATCGGCTGAGGCGGCGCGAGGACTTTGCGACCGCGGTACGCCGGGGACGCAGGGCCGGGCGCCCGCTCCTTGTCGTTCATTGTCGTAGCGGTGCAACGGACCCGCACGCAGCGGGGGAATGCCTTCCCCCGGCGCGTGCGGGTTTCGTCGTCAGCAAGGCCGTTGGCATCGCGGTCGTGCGCAACAGGGTCAAGCGCAGACTCCGCCATCTCCTGCGCGACCGGCTGGACCGGCTGCCCGCCGGTAGCCTGGTTGTCGTACGGGCCCTGCCCGGCGCGGGTGACGCGGATCACGAACAGCTGGCCCGCGACCTGGACGCCGCCCTTGAGCGGCTGCTGGGAGGGGTGCCGAAAGGCTGCAATCCCCCGGGGGCTGTGACCGGCGGCGGCAGCGCCGCGGGCTCCCGGAACCCCGGCCGGGGCCCGGGAGGGAGCGCACAGTGAAGTACCCGCTGCTGCTTTTGATCAAGATCTATCAGTGGACCATCAGCCCCCTGCTGGGCCCGGTCTGCAAGTACTACCCGTCGTGCTCGCACTATGGCTATACGGCCATCGACCGGCACGGCGCGGTGAAAGGGACTGCGCTGACGGCCTGGCGCATCCTGCGCTGCAACCCGTGGTCGCTCGGTGGCGTCGACCACGTCCCTCCCCGGAAGCGTCCGGTCTGGCACCAGCGGCTGAGGAGCCGTCTGGGCGGGACTGCTGCCCATGAGCCCGCCGCCCAGCCCGAGACTCAGCCCAACGCCCAAGGAGCCTGATTCGTGGACACGATCCTGAATCCTCTCTATTACGCCGTTTCCTGGATCATCGTCCAGTTCCACTCGTTCTACAGCCTCATCTTTGACAAGAACAGTGGCGCGGCGTGGGGTCTGTCCATCGTCTCGCTGGTGGTGCTGATCCGTATCTGCCTGATCCCGCTCTTCGTGAAGCAGATCAAGTCGACGCGGAACATGCAGGCGCTCCAGCCGAAGATGAAGGCGATCCAGGAGCGCTACAAGAGCGACAAGCAGCGCCAGTCCGAAGAGATGATGAAGCTCTACAAGGAGACGGGCACCAACCCGCTCTCGAGCTGTCTCCCGATTCTGGCCCAGTCGCCGTTCTTCATCGCGCTGTACCAGGTCCTGAACCACATCGCGAACAACGAGACCGTCGGCGTCATCAACCAGTCGCTGCTGAACAGCGCGAACAAGGCGCACATCTTCGGTGCGCCGCTGGCCGCGAAGTTCATGGACAGCGCGGAGAAGATCCAGAGCCTGGGCGCCTCGGTGACCGATGTCCGCGTGGTCACGGTCATCATGATCGTCCTGATGTCGGCGTCGCAGTTCTTCACCCAGCGCCAGCTGATGACCAAGAACGTCGACCTGACGGTGAAGACGCCGTTCATGCAGCAGCAGAAGATGCTGATGTACGTCTTCCCGATCATGTTCGCCGTCTTCGGTATCAACTTCCCCGTCGGTGTTCTCGTCTACTGGCTGACCACCAACGTGTGGACCATGGGCCAGCAGATGTTCGTCATCCGTCGTAACCCGACTCCGGGCAGCAAGGCCTTCGAGGAGCGCCAGGCGCGTCTGCGGGCCGCGGGCAAGCTGGTCGAGGCCCCCGCCGAGATCGCGGCGAAGAAGGCCGCCGAGGAGGCGCGTCAGAACCGCCAGCAGCCCAAGCGCCAGACGAAGGCCAAGCGGCAGACCGGTGGTGCTCCGGCCGCCGGCGGCGCGCAGCGTACGCGTGCCGGGGCGGCGGGCGCTGAGCAGGGCGGAGCGAAGAAGCAGTCGCTGGAGAAGAAGGACACGCAGGACGGCAAGGAGAAGGGCGGCGCCTCCGGGTCCCGCACCGCCAAGTCCGGACAGCGCAAGGGCCAGCAGCGCCCCAAGCACCCGTCGAAGAAGTAAGAAGGAGTCCTTTCGTGACGGACACGACCCCTGCCGCCGAGGGCACCGACACCCTGACCCGCCTGGAGCAGGAGGGCGAGATCGCGGCCGACTACCTCGAGGGTCTGCTGGACATCGCCGACCTCGACGGTGACATCGACATGGACGTCGAGGCCGACCGCGCCGCGGTGTCGATCATCAGCGACTCGACCAGCCGCGACCTGCAGAAGCTGGTGGGCCGTGACGGCGAGGTGCTGGAGGCGCTGCAGGAGCTGACCCGGCTGGCCGTGCACCGGGAGACCGGTGACCGCAGCCGTCTGATGCTCGACATCGCCGGCTTCCGGGCGCGCAAGCGCGAGCAGCTCACGGAGATCGGCGCGAAGGCGGCCGAGGAGGCCAAGGGCACCGGTCAGCCGGTGAAGCTCGACCCGATGACGCCGTTCGAGCGCAAGGTCGTCCACGACGCCGTGGCCGCGGCCGGGCTGCGCAGCGAGTCCGAGGGCGAGGAGCCGCAGCGTCGCGTGGTCGTCCTCCCGGCCTGACCGCTCAGCACTCCCGTTTTTCTTTGGCCCCGTCTGCTCGCAGGCGGGGCCAAAAGTTGTCAGCGTTCTGTGTTATTCCGGGTGAGTAGGCCCGGGTTCCCGGCAGGAAAAGCAGTCCAGAGGAAGGGCGGTTCCCGTGACGGAGGCAGCAGCGGAGCTCCCTCCTGCGCCGAAGGCGGCGCAGGAGGTATTCGGCGAGCGCTTTCCTGAGGCCGTGCGGTACGGCGAACTGCTCGCCGACGCGGGTGTGAAGCGAGGGCTGATCGGCCCGCGTGAGGTGCCGCGGCTGTGGGAGCGGCACCTGTTGAACTGCGCGGTGCTCTCCGAGGTGGTGCCCGAGGGCGTCTCGGTGTGCGATGTGGGTTCGGGGGCCGGGCTGCCCGGCATCCCGCTGGCGCTGGTACGCCCGGATCTGAAGATCACGCTCCTGGAGCCGCTGCTGCGGCGGACGAACTTCCTCCAGGAAGTCGTCGAGCTGCTCGGCCTTGACCACGTCACGGTGGTGCGGGGGCGAGCCGAAGAGGTCATGGGCAAGCTTCCCCAGGTGCATGTGGTGACCGCGCGCGCCGTCGCGCCGCTCGACCGGCTCGCCGGCTGGGGCGTTCCGCTGCTGCGCCCGTACGGCGAGATGCTGGCGCTCAAGGGCGATGCCGCGGAGGAGGAGCTCAAGGGCGCCCGGGCGGCACTGAGCAAGCTCGGTGTGGTGGAGACCTCGGTGGTGCAGGTGGGCGAGGGCGTGGTGGATCCGCCGACGACCGTGGTGCGGGTCGAGGTGGGCGAGAGCCCCGGCGGTGTGCGTTTCGCGGCCAAGCGGGCGAAGGCGGCCCGGGTCAGCCGTGCGTCGAGGGGGCGCCGGCGCTGACGTTCCTGTGCCGGTGCGCATCAGTCCGGCATTGAGGCGAGGGATGTCCCGTTCCGCGAAATAGGGGAACGGGCTAATTCCGTAAACGCCATCAAAACCACCCAAGACGGAGTGTCGCGGCTTATTCGGGCGTGACGCTGGCATCGTGTTTCACGTGAAACGTCGTTCTCTGCTGCAAGGGATCATCGGTCGCGGTCGTGCGGCCGCCGCGCCGCGCGACCGTAAGCCCACAAGGGTCACGGAAGTATCCACAGATGTGGATTCGTCCACAGGAGAACGGACCTCACTGGTTCACGACACCGAAAGCATGGCAGGCTCTGAACATTGCGAGCCTGATGTCGAGGAGAGTGAATCCTTGCGGTCCGACGCCAACATCGCGGGACCGATGACCGATCCGGTCCCCGGTCCCCGTAGCGAGTCGTTCGGGGACGACGTTTCACGTGAAACGCCGCCCCCGATGGACGACACCCCGATCGGTCGTGCAGCTCAGCTGGCGGTGGAGGCACTTGGCCGCGCGGGTGAGGGGCTGCCCCGGCCTGAACAGACTCGGGTCATGGTGGTTGCCAACCAGAAGGGCGGGGTGGGCAAGACCACCACGACCGTGAACCTGGCGGCCTCACTTGCCCTGCACGGGGCACGGGTTCTGGTGATCGACCTCGACCCTCAGGGCAACGCATCGACGGCGCTGGGTATCGACCACCACTCCGAAGTGCCGTCGATCTATGACGTGCTGGTGGAGAGCAAGCCGCTCTCCGATGTGGTGCAGCCGGTCGTGGATGTGGAGGGGCTGTTCTGTGCTCCCGCCACGATCGATCTGGCCGGTGCCGAGATCGAGCTGGTCTCCCTGGTGGCACGGGAGAGCCGGCTGGACCGGGCCATCAAGGCGTATGAACAGCCGCTGGACTACATCTTCATCGACTGCCCGCCCTCGCTCGGCCTGCTGACCGTCAACGCTCTGGTCGCCGGAGCCGAGGTACTGATCCCGATTCAGTGTGAGTACTACGCGCTGGAGGGTCTGGGCCAGCTGCTGCGGAACGTCGACCTGGTGCGGGGCCATCTCAACCCCCAGCTCCATGTCTCGACGATCCTGCTCACGATGTACGACGGACGTACTCGCCTGGCCTCCCAGGTCGCCGACGAGGTGCGCAACCACTTCGGCCACGAGGTGCTCCGTACGAGCATTCCCCGCTCGGTCCGCATCTCCGAGGCACCCAGCTACGGGCAGACAGTGCTCACCTACGACCCGGGATCCAGCGGCTCGCTCTCCTATCTCGAAGCGGCCCGGGAGATCGCGTTGCGTGGGGCCCCGCAGACCGGGGGCCAGGGCCTCAGCGTCAACTACGAAGCACAGCACAGCATCTCGGAGGGGAATCAGTGAGCGAACGACGTAGAGGCCTGGGCCGTGGGCTCGGTGCGCTGATCCCCGCGGCACCGCAGAGCACGGATCATGTCGGGCCTGCGGTGGGACAGGGGGCGACGTCACCGTCGTCCGTACCGGTGCTGGCCCCGGAGCGAGGAGTGGCGGCCGCCAAGGTGACGTCGCTGCCGGCGCACGGTGTTTCACGTGAAACAGAGGCGGCGGCCGGGACCGAGGCATCGGCAGAGGGCCTTTCGGAGGTCGTCGGTGCGCACTTCGCCGAGGTGCCGCTGGACGCGATCAAGCCCAATCCGCGCCAGCCGCGGACGGTCTTCGACGAGGATGCGCTTGCCGAGCTGATCACCTCCATCAAGGAGGTGGGTCTGCTCCAGCCGGTGGTGGTGCGTCAGACGGCACCCGAGAAGTACGAGCTCATCATGGGCGAGCGCCGCTGGCGGGCGTCCCGTGAGGCCGGACTGGAGAAGATTCCCGCCATCGTCCGGGACACCGACGATGAGAAGCTGCTCCTCGACGCGCTCCTGGAGAACCTGCACCGGGCACAGCTCAACCCGCTGGAAGAGGCTGCCGCCTACGACCAGTTGCTGAAGGACTTCAAGTGCACGCATGACGAGCTGGCCGACCGGATCGGGCGCTCGCGTCCGCAGGTCTCCAACACCTTGCGTCTGCTGAACCTCTCCCCGTCCGTGCAGAACCGGCTCGCCGCGGGCGTGCTCTCCGCGGGCCACGCCCGTGCCCTGCTCTCCGTGGAGGAACCGGAGGAGCAGGAGCACCTGGCGCACCGCATCGTGGCGGAAGGGCTGTCGGTGCGCACGGTCGAGGAGATCGTGAAGCTGATGGGCTCGGCTCCCAAGAGCGCGAGCAAGGCGAAGGGGCCGCGTGCCGGTACCCGGGTGTCCCCCGCGCTGACCGGCCTTGCCTCCCGTTTGTCCGACCGCTTCGAGACCCGGGTGAAGGTCGACCTGGGGCAGAAGAAGGGCAAGATCGTTGTCGAGTTCGCCTCGATAGAAGATCTTGAGCGCATCCTCGGCACTCTCGCCCCCGGTGAGGGACCTGTCCTGGGCCAGACGCTGGCCGAGGAGAAGAACGAGGAAGAGTGAGCTGACACCGTCGGCAGCTGGGCGGGCCGTGTTCCGGAATCCATACCGGAACACGGCCCGCCCTTTGCTCTCGCGCGCTACCGGTGCCCGTAAAGGGTGGATACGATGCGTTCGGGTATGGCACGGATCCACGTGGAGACACCTCACAGCGAGGAGAGGGCCATGCGATCGGTGAGCCGCACCGGACTGCTGGCGGCGGGGTTCGGCCTCGCAGCCGTCGGAGGGTTCGTTGGTGGTCTGCTCAGGGAGCAGGCGGCGCTGACGGCGCTGCGTGGTGCGGCAGGTGAGAGAAGTGAGGACCTGGCTTCATGGGCCGTCGGCTCGTACCGCTCACGCTGGACAACCTTCCGGATCTCCCCAAGCGCTGCCGCTCCTGTGTCTTCTGGGAGCTCGACCCCGTCAGCGGCGAGGCTGCGGTAAAGGCGGGGCGTCCCGAGCTGGAGAAGGAAGCCTGGATCTCGGCGGTGCTGCTGGAGTGGGGGTCCTGCGGGCGGGTCGTCTATGTCGACGAGGTGCCGGCCGGCTTCGTGATGTATGCCCCGCCGGCCTATGTGCCGCGCTCCATGGCCTTTCCCACCAGTCCGGTGTCGCCGGACGCGGTGCAGCTGCTGACGGCGTGGCTGACCCCCGGATTCCAGGGGCAGGGGCTGGGGCGAGTGATGGTTCAGACGGTCGCCAAGGACCTGATCCAGCGCGGGTTCAAGGCCATCGAGGCGTTCGGCGACGCGCGCTGGACCGAGCCGGCGTGTGTACTGCCCGCAGACCATCTTCTCGCGGTGGGCTTCAAGACCGTACGACCCCACCCCCGCTTTCCGCGGCTGCGCCTTGAGCTGCGCACCACTCTCTCGTGGAAGGAAGATGTGGAGCTGGCGCTCGACCGTCTGCTGGGAGCCGTCCAGAAGGAACCCGCCCTGCGACCGCTGTAAGGCAGTCTGTTTCACGTGAAACAGAGAACGGGCCCGCCCCCTCGATGAGGGCGGGCCCGTTTCACGTGAAACAAACGGCGTGTCTCAGGCGAGGAAGTCCGCCAGGTCGCGCTCGATGGCGGCCTTCGGCTTGGCGCCGACGATGGTCTTCACGACCTCGCCGCCCTTGTAGACGTTCATCGTCGGAATCGACATGACGCCGTACTTGGCGGTGGTCGCCGGGTTCTCGTCGGTGTTCAGCTTGGCGATGACGATCTCGTCGTGCTCGGCGGCAATGGCCTCGAGGGACGGGGCGATCTGGCGGCACGGGCCGCACCAGGTGGCCCAGAAGTCCACGAGGACGGGCTTGTCGCTGTTGAGGACGACCTCTTCGAAGTTGGCGTCCGTGACGGTCACCGTGGCGCCGGCCATGGCAATCTCCTTACTGAGTGGGTGTTGGGAAAGCAGGGTGCGCGGGTCAGGCGGAGGCGGTCTTCTCCGGCTCGGCGGTCGCCTCGCCGTCCGACAGCGCGGCGAGGAAGCGCTCAGCGTCGAGGGCGGCAGAGCAGCCCGTACCGGCAGCGGTGATCGCCTGACGGTAGGTGTGGTCCACGACATCGCCCGCGGCGAAGACACCCTGCAGGTTGGTGCGGGTGCTGGGCGCGTCGACCTTGAGGTATCCCTCGTCGTCGAGAGTCAGCTGGCCCTTGAACAGCTCGGTCCGCGGGTCATGGCCGATCGCGATGAACAGGCCCGTCACGGGGAGCTCGGAGGTCTCACCGGTCTTGACGTTGCGCAGCGTCAGACCCGAGAGCTTGTTCTCGCCGTGGATCTCGGCGACCTCGCTGTCCCAGACGAACTTGATCTTCGGGTCGGCGAAGGCACGATCCTGCATCGCCTTGCTGGCGCGCAGGACGTCACGGCGGTGGACGACCGTGACCGACTTGGCGAAGCGGGAGAGGAAGGTGGCCTCCTCCATCGCGGTGTCGCCGCCGCCGATGACGGCGATGTCCTGGTCCTTGAAGAAGAACCCGTCGCACGTGGCGCACCAGGAGACACCGCGGCCGGACAGCTCGTCCTCGCGGGGCAGGCCGAGCTTGCGGTGCTGGGAGCCGGTGCTGACGATGACCGTCTTGGCCCGGTGCACGTTTCCTGTGGTGTCGGTGACCGTCTTGATCTCTTCGGAGAGATCGACCGCGACGATGTCGTCCGGCACGAGTTCGGCACCGAAGCGCTCGGCTTGGGCGCGCATGTTGTCCATGAGGTCCGGCCCCATGATGCCGTCGCGGAAACCGGGGAAGTTCTCCACGTCGGTGGTGTTCATCAGCGCGCCTCCGGCGGTGACGGCACCTTCGAAGACGAGCGGCTTCAGGGACGCGCGGGCGGTGTAGAGCGCTGCGGTGTAGCCCGCGGGCCCGGAGCCGATGATGATCACGTTGCGGACGTCGCTCACGGGTGTCTTCCTTGTCTCTGCCGACTGCTTGCTGGGGCTCGGGGAACTCTCACCCCACCCAACGGATCCTACGGGGCGAGCATTCCCGGAGTGTCACAGCGCACTTCTCGTCGTTCAGTCTCGCTGGTACGAGTGCGACAGCAGGACCTTTCCGGGAGCCGGCGGCGTGGCGGAGACGCACGAGGAGGCGACGACATACGCCGAGACCCGCCGTGCATCGGTCGGATCCGGCAGGACCACGAGGAAGGCGTCCTTGCCCTGGTAGCGGGTGTGGCTGGACGCGAGCGGCGCTTCGGGGCGCCCGATGCCCTGGCGGACACAGGACGGAATCGTGTCGGCACCGCCCCGCAGCGGGGTCTCGGGGAGGCTCTGCGCACCGATGTCAGGGGACTTGTGCGAGCCCTTGGACGTCAGCAGAGCGCGGACATGTGATTCAAGGCTGGCGGCTGTGAGGCCGGCCGCACCGTTCATGCTCTTCTCGGTGGTCGCGGTGGGCCGATCCTGGTGGTGGCCCTGGGTGCTGTCCATGGCGGCGTTCTGGAGCAGAAGGCCACCGAAGCTGAAGATCGCGGCAGCCGCTGCGGTGCCGAGCAGAATCCGCGGCCAGCGGCGTGCACGGGACGAGCGACCACCTGCTGTCGGGCGCCCCGGGCCGGAGGCGCCCCGAGGCCGTCCGGCGGGTCGGGTGGACGGTGTTGCGCGGCGGGGGGACTCGGCGTCGGTTTCACGTGAAACAGTGATCTGCGCGGTGGCTGTTTCACGTGAAACATGCCCCTCGGCGCCAGGAGCGGTGGCGTCCAGCAGCGCCTCGGCGGCGAGGGCGGCATCGATGCGCCCGGCGACATCCGCCGGCATCCGCGCCGGCCCGGGGAGCGTGCCGAGCAGCCCCCGGATCTCCTCCAGGGACTCATAGACGTCCTCGCACAGCGCGCAGGCGGCGAGGTGGTCGCGCAGATCTGCGGTGCGCGAGGGGGAGAGCAGCCCGTCCGTGAGGTCGGAGATCTCCGAGACCTCCGGGTGCTCACCCGTGCCGGTCGTCGACGTCACGCTCACCCACCTCCGCCCTTCACGGCACCTGTGTCCTTCGGCCCTGCCGTCGGTGGGACGGATGTCCCCTGCGCCCGGTTCCTTCCCCGGCTCGCGGGTTCGCTACCCCCGCCGTCAGCGCGCAGATGGGTGACCAAGGGCAGGAGCCGAGCGCGGCCCCGTGCGCAGCGGCTCTTCACCGTCCCGGTCGGGATATCGAGGACTGCGGCAGCCTCCGCGACGGGGTAGCCCTGCATATCGACGAGGACGAGAGCGGCACGCTGCTCCTCCGGGAGTGTGCGCAGCGCACTCAGCAGCTCCCGGTACAGATCCTGGCGCTCAGCGGGGGCGGCGGCGGATTCCTCGGGCTCGAGCAGCTGCTCCAGCCGCTCGGTCTCGGCGACGGGCGAGGTGCGCCGGGAGGCGGCCTTACGGGCCCGGTCCAGACAGGCGTTGACCGTGATGCGGTGCAACCAGGTCGTCACGGCGGACTGGCCGCGGAAGGTGTGGGCCGCACGATAGGCGGAGACCAGGGCGTCCTGCACGGCGTCGGCGGCTTCCTCACGGTCGCCCAGCGTGCGCAGTGCCACTGCCCAGAGCCGGTCGCGGTGCCGCCGGACGATCTCCCCGAATGCATCAGGGTCGCCCTTTACATGCAACGCGAGGAGATCGGCGTCTGTTGGTGTCGCCTCATCACTGTCGGTGGACACGGGCCCCCCGGCCGTAGCTGCCTGATCTCGGTCCCATTGAAGCCCGCCGGGTGACGAAAGTAAATGCGGGACTCTGGCCGGATATCCGACCGGAGCCCCGCACA
Source organism: Streptomyces sp. NPDC059008 (assembly GCF_042749045.1). NCBI lineage: Bacteria > Bacillati > Actinomycetota > Actinomycetes > Kitasatosporales > Streptomycetaceae > Streptomyces > Streptomyces sp. NPDC059008. The sequence continues at coordinate 333,929 of NZ_JBHYJC010000001.1, forward strand.
CCGTTGCGGACGGCGTCCGCACGCACCACCTGCTCAGCTGGTGAACGACACCTCTGTCACGCCCTGCTTGTAGCCGGGATCGCTGAACTCGTCACGCGGCGCATAGGGCATCGCGGTGATCCAGACGAGGACGTAGCGCGCCTTCGCCGTCGGCTTCAGCTTGATGTTCACGTTCGACCCGTCTGCCTGGCCCGAACCCAGCTTGCGCATGGAGCTCAGCGGCTCGGACGGCGAGAGCGAATTGGCCGCGTAGAGCGTCACGGTCGTGTGCTTGCCGATGTAGTGGAGGCCGATCGACGCGCTGCTTATCTGCTGTGGCGACCCCAGGTCGTAGACGAGGCCCACGCCCTGCTTGAAGGCCGGATTCAGATCGGGGCCCTCTTGGTAGCTCTTGCTGCGCCAGTACGTGCCGGGGTCCCCGTCGTGGGTGTCCCGCGCCTGTTCGGGGTGCTGGGGCTTGCCGTCCGGGTAGTACTCGACGGCGTTCTCGATCTTGATCGGCTTGCCGCCGGGCTTCTTGGCCGGGCCGCCGCTGGTCTGCGAGTTCCCCGGGTCCTCCTGGTCGTTCTCCCGCTTCAGCAGCGTGTCCGCGAGCTGCCAGCTGCCCAGCCCCAGCGCCGCGATCAGCAGCGCGGAGACGGACCACTTCAGCGCCCGGCCGGTGCGGCTCTGCAGCGGCGGCGGAGGCGTGGGAACGGGCTGGGTCTGCCGGGAGGCCTGGCCGTTGTGCGCCGACGACTGCCGGTAGTTGCCCTGCTGGTACCCCGTGCGCTGATACGGCGGCGGCGTGGTGAACGCCGTCTCCGGAGGCCGGATACGCGGCATGGCCGCAACGGCCTTGGCCAGCTCCTCCGGGGTGGTGCAGGGCTGCTCCTGGCGGGAAGCCGTGGCGCCGTCGTTGATCAGGGCACGCATGGCCAGCTCGGAAAGCCCGCGGTGGACGCCGGCGCGCACCTGGTCGGGAGCGATCAGCCCGACGCCCTTGGGCAGGCCGGTCAGGCCGTGGGCGTCGTTCTCGTACGGCCAGCGCTGGGTCAGCGCGGCGTACAGCAGTGCGCCGATCGCCTCGGTGTCCGTGCGCTGAGGGTGCTCACAGGTGATGCCGCGCAGCGCCGCCATGACGGCGAGACCACGGATGCGGTACTGCCCGGACTCCGTGCGCAGCACCGAACCGGGGGTGATCCGCAGATGGGAGAGGCCCTCGCGGTGTGCGGCGGCCATGGCCTGGGAGACCTGGCTGACGAGTTGGTACGCGTCGTGCGGCTCGAGCGGTCCGTTGGCCAGCACGGTGGTGAGTTCCGTGGCGTCCGGCAGCCACTCATGGACGACGTAGACGAGGTCGTTCTCCTCGACCGCGTCCAGGACCTGGACGAACCGGGGGTCGCCGAGCAGAGCCGAGGAGCGGGCGGCGGAGAGCACCGGCCGGGCCCGCGGATGGTCGGCGGGCAGGATGTGCACGCCGACGGCCCGGCGCAGCTTCTCGTCCACTGCACGCCAGCTGCTGAATCCGTCCAGACGGGTGACGCACTCCTCGAGCCGGTAGCGTCTCGCGAGCTTGTGGCCGCTGTGCAGTTCCGGTGGCTGGGCCTCGGTCGCCTGGGCACGCTGCTCATCGGTGCGTGCGGCGTCCTGTTCCCCGCCGGATACCTTTTCGGCCTTAGCACCGTCGTCCGTGGCCTTACCCGCCTTGGCGGTCAGCGGTTCTTCACCGCTCGTGTCGGCCACGTCGACGGCAGCCGTGCTCCGTTCCGCCACCGTCGTTCCTGCCTCCCCATCCGTTGCAGGCTCAATGAGCCAAGACAATTGTGCCCACAGTCCGCCACTATGCACGACACACGGTGGCAGTCGATGGTTGTGCTCAATCAACGCCCAAGCTTTGACCGGACCATGCCGACCAGGGCGTTCATTTCCTCGATGCGCATTTTGCGTGCGGCGATGTAGAACACGCCCAGCAGCGCGGCGATGCCGGCGACCAGCGCGGCCAGCGAGCCGAGGAATCCGCTGCCGAGCGTCTGCATGATTCCGTACACCACGGCTCCGGAGACGATCGTGGCCGGGATGCTGGCACCGGCCAGCCGTGCGTAGGTCCGCACGACATGAGCGGTGTCGAGATCGCCGTCCATCCGCTTGCCCAGCCGCCGCCAGGCCACACCGACGCCGATGATGTACGCCAGGCCGTAGGAGGCCGCCATGCCGACCACGGCCCAGCGGGCGGGCAGGATCAGGAAGCAGAGCCCGGAGGCCGCGGCGTTGACCGCGGCGACGATCACCGTGTTGTAGAAGGGGGTGCGGGTGTCCTCGTACGCGTAGAAGGCGCGCAGGACGACGTACTGCACCGAGAACGGGATCAGGCCCACACCGAAGGCCATCAGCATGTAGCCCATCGGGATGCCGGCGCCGGACGAGCCGTAGACCAGCGTGCACAGCGGGATGCCGAGGGAGAGGAAGCCGAACGAGATCGGGACGATGGCGACCGCGGAGGTGCGCAGCCCCTGCGACATGTCGTCCCGGACGGCTCCGGTGTCACCGTCGTGGGCGGACCGCGCCAGCCGCGGCAGCAGCGCCGCCATGACGGAGACGGTGATGATCGCCTGCGGCATGTTCCAGATCAGCTGGGCGCTGGCGTACGAGATGAAGCCGGTGCCGGGGTGGCCCTGCTGGTCGGCGGTGTTGCCGGCCCAGGTGGACAGCTGGGTGACGACGAGGACGCCCGCCTGGTTGGCGAGCACGAACAGCACCGTCCACTTGGCGAGCTTGGCGGCCTTGCCCAGGCCGTGGCCGCGCCAGTCGAAGCGGAGCCGGAGCCGGAAATCGGCGTCGCGCAGGTAGGGGATCATCGCCAGTGCCTGGACGACGAGCCCGAGGAGGGTGCCGATGCCCAGGAGCCGGATGCCCTCGTCGGGGATGGTGGTGACGCCGATGTGCGAGGTCTTCGCCGTGCCGTAGACCCAGATGAACAGGCCGAAGGTGGCGATCATGACGATGTTGTTGAGGACCGGGGTCCACATCATCGCGCCGAAGCGGCCGCGGGCGTTGAGGATCTGCCCCATCACCACATGCAGACCCATGAAGAAGATCGTGGGTACGCAGTAGCGGGTGAACGCGACGGCGACCTCGTTGGCCGCGGGGTCGCGTGAGATGTCGAAGGAGACCAGCTTCACCAGCAGCGGCGCGGCGAACACCGACACCACCGTCAGCACGCCGAGGACCACGACGACCAGGGTCAGCAGCCGGTTGGCATAGGCCTCGCCGCCGTCGTCGTCCTCCTTCATCGCCCGCACCAGCTGCGGGACGAAAACGGAGTTCAGACCGCCGCCGATGGTCAGGATGAAGATCATCGTCGGGAGCTGGTAGGCGACCTGCCAGGAGTCGCCGAGCACCGCGCCGCCGAGCGCCGCGACGATCAGAGCCGAGCGGATGAAGCCCGTGAGACGGGACACCATCGTGCCGGCGGCCATCACCGCACTGGACTTGAGCAGGCCGGAGGCGCGACCGCCGGAGGGCTTGCCGGCCGCCGCCGCGGGGGCGGGCGCCGGAGCCGGAGCGGTCTGCTGCGGTACGGCCTCCGGAGCGGGCGTCGCGGCGGCAGCGGGGGGCGCGGCAGGCGGGCCGGCGGGTGCCGGGCGCTGCGGCTCGTAGGGCTGCTGCTGGTCACGGAAGAGATGCGCGAAGGCGTCGGGCTCCGGACGGTCGCCGGCGGCCTGGGCGCCTCGCTCGTCGACGCCCATGAACTGCATCGTCGCGGCATCGTCGCTGTACTGGAGATCGCGGCCGGGGCCCTGCGGCTCGGCGGGCGCAGGCGCGGGCCACGGCTGTGCGTCGGGGGTAGGGCGGCCCGCGGCCGGCTGCTGGTACAGCGGGTGCGCGGGCTGCGCCGGGGGGTGCGCGGGGCGGTCGTAGCGTGCCTCGTTCACCGGCTCCTGGGCCATCGGCTCCGGCGCGCGGTACGGGCTGTCGCGGTAGGCGTCCTGCACAAAGGGATCATGGTCCGCTGAGGACGGGGGCGTCGGAGGGACCGGCCCCATGGGGTCGCCATTGGCGCCCCGGCCCCGGTCACCGTCGTACGGCGCATTCATCGCTGCCCCACCTCATCCGTCGCCGGCCATCCGGCCCCGCCATATATCAACGGTCCACTTTCTCACCTGAGCCGGACGGGTCGGAGCTTTCCGAACCGGTGTCCGGCTTGGGGTCACTCGGCTGCTCGGGGGCGTCGCCGTCCGTGCCACCGCTGTCGCCGTCCGTGCCTTCCTCGCCGTCGGGCCCGTCGCCGTCGGAGCCGTCGCCGTCCGACCCGTCCTCGGCGCGCTGGGCCGCGGCCCGCTTGCGCTGGAGGTAGATCCGCACTCCGGCGAGGACGAGCAGCAGCACACCGCCGGCGATGACGAGCATCACAGTGGCGGTGATCTCCGTGACGTTCACCTGGAACGTCATGGGGCCACCGTAGGGCTTTCCGTCCGAGGTGTAGAGCTGGGCGGTCACCCACGCGCGGCCGTTGGCATTGGCCGTGGTGTTGAACTTGAACGACTGGCTGTGCCCGCCGTCGACCGTGATCTGCTGCGGCTTGCCCGCGTCCAGGCGGTTGGGCTGGGAGGAGGTCAGCTTCAGCGTCATGTCCTTGACGCCCTGGACCAGGTTGTTCTGGACCGTCACCGGAATCGTGGCGCTGCGCCCGGAGAGCGTGGCGTCCGACTTCTGGATCAGATGGACCTTCTTGGTCAGGCCGTCGAGGTAGCTGCGCACCGAGTGCCGGAACGCCGAGGCGCCGGAGGCATCGGACCGCCACTCCGTCGACATCTCGCGCATTATGGCGTTGCCGAACGGCGTCACCACCCGCTCCGGCTGCGCCAGGATCACCCGGAAGTCGTCCAGCGCGACCTGGGTGCCCTGGATCTGCCGGAAGGCCTCGGTGGGCAGCTCGTGCCGGCGCAGCGAGGACGGGTAGGCGGCGCCGCTGGGCACCCGGCGGCTGGCCGCGGGGTCGGGCTTGGCCTTGGCGGCGGCGCCGAGGTGCAGCGACGTGGTCCAGCGCCCGGACTCGTTCAGCTGGCGCAGCGCGGTGGCCATGGCCTGGGCCTGGCTGACCGACGGCATCCGCTGCGGTGCGACGACGATGCTGCGCTGCCGGTCCGGTTCCTGGAGGCTGATCATCTGGGTCTGGGCGATGAACTCCTGGACCGCGCGGGTGGCGTTCCCGGCCTTCGACATATCGCCCTCGAAAACCTGTGAGAGCTGTGCGTCCGCGACGATGGCGGTGTTGCCGCCGCCGATGGGACGGGCCGCCGTCGGGGTGTAGGATAGTCCGCCGTTCTCCCGCAGGCTGTCGCTACGCGTGATCACGTTGTGCGCACCGGCCGAGGTGGCGACATCGACGATGGAAGAGTCGATCGCGCCGTCCACGGGCCAGGCGAAGTCCGTACGCGGCTTGACGCCGAGGATCGTGTCCACGGTCTTCTCGGCGAGGTCGGTGGCCGGACCGAGGTGGCTGAGCGCGCTGGGCACGCCCTTGCCGTGGTGCGCGAGCGAGGCGAGGTCAGGGTCCGCGAAGGGCAGCGCCACCACCTCGTGCGAGGTGACCGCTTCCTCGAGTTCGTGCAGCCACTGCTTGGCGACCGCCTGGTTCTTGCCCAGCGGGCCGTCCGGACCGCCCACCCGGTACGACTTGGTCATCGCGTCGACGGTCGCGAGCAGGTCGGGGTCGATGACGAAGGTCACCGGCAGGTTCTTGCCGAGCGCGACCATCTGCTGCAGCCGGCCGCCGGGGGCCAGCTCGGCGGCGAGGTCGTCGTTGCGGAAGACCGGCGTCTGCTGGGCGTCGGCGACGGTCTCGGCGGTGAGGCGGGTGGAGGAGATCAGCGGCCACAGGTAGGTGAGCTGGGTCTTCTTCGCGGCGTTGGCGGCCTGCCAGGGCAGGAACGTCCGGTCGATGCCCAGGACCTGCTCATAGGAGCCGCCCTGTGAGCGCCCGGACAGTGAGACACCGAGCTGGTACACACCGTCGTCGTCGAGATCGAGGTCCTTGACCGGGACGCTGAGGGTGAAGGGGCGGCTGACGCCGGGCTCCAGCTTGTCGATCTTCTGCTGGTGGTCCTTGACCTCCTCGCCGTCCACGCCCGGCAGATAGCCGTTGCGACGTGTCGCGGCCTCGATGGCGCTGCGGCTGCTGAGCGCGTCGCCACGGTGCATTCCGACGTGGGCGTCGGTGATCGTGCTGCGGCCGTCGTTGATCAGCGTGCCGGAGACGGTGACCGTGTCGCTCTTGGCGGGAGCGGAGGGGGACAGCGAGTCGATGGTGACGTCGACCGTGCGGGAGCCCGTCGGGGCCGCCTGCGCGGAGGAGGTGTGCGGGACCTGGAGCAGTCCTACGAGCAGGGGGACTCCAGTGAGCAGCGTCACGGTCCTTCGCAGCCATCGACCACGCGGCCGTTCAGTCACCTGGAACCCTGCCGCCTCGGCCACGCGCTCGTCCGTCCCTCGTCGTCGTCAGTGGTCGTCGGAATGTGCGTCCACGAATGGTAACGAGGCCTGCCGCACCCGAGTGCCGGGGAGTGCTCCACATGATCGTGGTGCCGGCCGCCGCATGACCGGCCTGTCCCCTTTATTACGTGACGCCTGGCGCTGCGCGGCCACGTACCCTGTTCTGTTGTGCCGAACGCCAACAATGACCTCCCCACCCCGCACGCCGAGCAGAGCCCGCAGTCGACGAACGCGCTGAACCATGTGCAGCGGCGCGCCGTGAGCGAACTGCTGCGGGTCTCCCCCGTCGCGGACGACCTGGCCCGCCGATTCCAGGAGGCCGGGTTCACGCTTGCCCTGGTCGGCGGCTCGGTCCGGGACGCACTGCTGGGCCGGCTCGGCAACGACCTGGACTTCACCACCGATGCCCGTCCCGAGGACGTACTGAAGATCGTCCGGCCGTGGGCGGACGCGGTCTGGGAGGTCGGCATCGCCTTCGGCACGGTCGGCTGCAAGAAGGACTCGTTCGACATCGAGATCACGACCTACCGTTCCGAGGCCTACGACCGCACCTCCCGCAAGCCCGAGGTGTCCTACGGCGACTCCATCGAGGAGGACCTGGTCCGCCGGGACTTCACGGTGAACGCCATGGCGGTGCTGCTGCCGCAGAAGGAGTTCGTCGACCCGCACGACGGCCTGGAGGACCTGGCCGCCCGTGTCCTGCGGACGCCGGGCACGCCGGAGGAGTCGTTCTCGGACGATCCGCTGCGGATGATGCGGGCCGCCCGCTTCGCCGCCCAGCTGGACTTCGAGGTCGCCCCCGAGGTCGTCGCCGCGATGAAGTCGATGGCGGAGCGTATCGAGATCGTCTCGGCCGAGCGGGTACGGGACGAGCTGAACAAGCTGCTCCTGGCCCGGCACCCGCGTAAGGGCCTGCGGTTGTTCGTCGATTCCGGCCTGGCCGACCGGGTCCTGCCCGAGCTGCCGGCCCTGCGGCTGGAGAGTGATGAGCATCACCGGCACAAGGACGTCTACGAGCACTCGCTGACGGTGCTGGACCAGGCGATGGACCTTGAAGAGGACGGACCCGATCTGGTCCTGCGGCTGGCGGCTCTGCTGCACGACATCGGCAAGCCCAGGACGCGGCGCTTCGAGAAGGACGGCCGGGTCTCCTTCCACCACCACGAGGTGGTGGGCGCGAAGATGACCAAGAAGCGGATGACCGCGCTGAAGTACTCCAACGACATGGTCAAGGACGTCTCGCGTCTGGTGGAGCTGCATCTGCGCTTCCACGGCTATGGAACGGGAGAGTGGACGGACTCGGCGGTCCGCCGCTATGTGCGCGATGCCGGCCCCCAGCTGGAGCGGCTGCACAAGCTGACACGCTCGGACTGCACCACCCGCAACAAGCGCAAGGCCGCTGCGCTGTCGCGCGCCTACGACGGACTCGAAGAGCGCATCGCGAAGCTGCAGGAGCAGGAAGAGCTGGAGGCGATCCGGCCCGACCTGGACGGCAACGACATCATGCAGATCCTGGACATCCGTCCTGGGCCCGAGGTCGGCAAGGCGTACAAGCAGATGCTGGAGCTTCGACTGGAGCACGGCCCCATGGACCGGGAGGCGGCCATCGCCGCGCTGAAGGAGTGGTGGGCGACGCAGGGCTGATGTTTCACGTGAAACAGGCGGTCGGTGGGCCGCCATGTTTCACGTGAAACATGGTGCATACGGCTTGGGGCGGTGTTTCACGTGAAACACCGCCCCAAGGCTTGTCCGGCGGGCTCGGTTCGCCCTACTTCTTCGCCGGGGTCAGGCAGAGCACCATGTGGGTGTCGGCGCGCTTACGGCGCTGCACGGACTTGGTGTACGCCGATTCCCCCGCAGGGCAGACGGAGGGGTCGGAGGTGTCGTTGTGCACCGCGGTCACCTTGTACTGGGCCTCCGCGGTGCCGCAATCCACCACCTTGAGGCCGTCGTCGAGCGAGCTTTCGGACTTCTGCACGCAGTCACCGACCTCGGCGCTGTCCGCATCGTCCAGGCTGGTGATCCAGAAGAACGCGAAGGCGATCAGTACGAAGACGACACCGATGCCCTTCAGGATCGCCTTGGGAGACCGGTTCTTGGCCGGACGCGGCGGCGGAACGGGAGCACCGCCCTGCATGTAGGGCTGCTGCGGTGGTGCGGGGTATCCCGGCTGCGGCTGCTGATAGCCGTACGGGGCCGGTGGCTGCTGAGGGTGGGCGTACCCGGGCTGGGGCTGGCCGTAGGGAGCCTGGGGCGGTGGCGGCCCCTGCGGGTACGGGTTCTGCCCGTACGGCGCCTGGCCGTACGGGTTCGGGCCTTGAGGCGGCATGGTCATGGAACTCCCCCGAATTTTGATGTGTACAGGCTCGTGTAGGACGCCCGTAAGGTATCTGGTTCGTGCCACGGCCGCTGGGCCCGGTCGCCGGCATGCGGGGGAAGCGGTGCCTAATCGCTCCTCAAGCGCACCACTGCCGCGGCGACGAGTGCGTAGATCACGGTCACCATGAGGAGCAGAACGGTGGACCTGCCGTCCGGCGGCAGTATGAGGGCGGCGACCGCGGCGGCACCGACGAAGGCGACGTTGAACAGCACGTCGTAGACGGCGAAGATCCGGCCGCGGAACGCATCGTCGACCGTCGACTGGACGACCGTGTCCGTGGAGATCTTGGTTCCCTGTGTGCCGAGACCGAGCACGAAGGCGGCGGCCAGCATCGGCCCCGGCGTGAAGAACAGACCGAGCGCCGGCACCAGCACCGCGCCCATGGCGGCACAGCAGGCGATCCAGCCGAACGCGGTGAAGCGCGCCACCGCCCACGGGGTGACGACGGCAGCCGTGAAGAAGCCCGCGCCCGACACCAGGACGGTGATCCCGAGCAGCGCCAGACCCTCGGATTCGGTCTCGGCCCAGGAGTACCGGCACAGCATCAGCACCATGACCGTCAGCGCTCCGTAGCAGAAGCGGATGAGGGTCATCGCGGCCAGCGCACGGGCCGGGGTCCGCCGCTCGGCGAGATGACGCAACCCCTCGGCGAGACCTCGTACGGTGCTCAACAGGGCTTCTCGCAGGTGCGGTTGGAGATCGGTGAGATCGGGGCCGAGCAGCTGTGGCGTCATGCGCAGCGCGGTGAGCGCCGAGCAGAAGTAGAGGGCCGCGGCCAGCAGCACGACGAACGCGTCCACGTCCGGTCCGGCCAGCCGGACCGCGAAGGCGAGCCCACCGCCCGCCGTCGCGGCGAGCGTGCCGGCCGTGGGGGCAAGGGAGTTGGCCATGACCAGCTGTTGTCCGCCGTCGACCACCCGAGGCAGCGCGGCCGAGAGCCCGGCCAGGACGAAGCGGTTCACGGCGGTCACCGAGAGGGCCGAGGCGTAGAAGAGCCAGTCGGGGACGTCCGACACGATCAGTGCGGCGGTCGCCATGGCCAGCAGTGTGCGCAGCAGGTTGCCGTAGAGCAGGACCTGGCGGCGCCGCCAGCGGTCGAGCAGCACGCCGGTGAACGGTCCGAGGAGCGAGTACGGCAGCAGCAGGATCGCCATGGCGGAGGCGATGGCCGCGGGTGAGGTCTGTTTCTCGGGCGAGAAGACGACGTAGGTGGCGAGCGCGACCTGGAAGACCCCGTCGGCCGCCTGGGACAGAAGCCGTGCGGCAAGGAGCGAACGGAAGTCACGTAGCCGGAGTAATACGCGGAGGTCGCGCACAGCATGCATGAGGCACAGCCTCACACAGCCCGCAGGCCCCCGGGTGGAATACCCGGAGGCCTGCGGAGGGAGGTCGGGCAGGGCGCGTCAGCGCTCGACCTCACCGCTGATGAACTTCTCGACGTTCTCCCGCGCCTCGTCGTCGAAGTACTGCACCGGCGGCGACTTCATGAAGTACGAGGACGCGGAGAGGATCGGGCCGCCGATGCCCCGGTCCTTGGCGATCTTCGCGGCGCGCAGCGCGTCGATGATGACGCCCGCGGAGTTGGGGGAGTCCCAGACCTCGAGCTTGTACTCGAGGTTCAGCGGGACGTCGCCGAAGGCGCGGCCCTCGAGGCGGACGTAGGCCCACTTGCGGTCGTCCAGCCACGCCACGAAGTCCGAGGGGCCGATGTGGACGTTGTCCTCGCCCAGCTCACGGTCCCGGATCTGGGAGGTGACGGCCTGCGTCTTGGAGATCTTCTTGGACTCCAGGCGCTCGCGCTCGAGCATGTTCTTGAAGTCCATGTTGCCGCCGACGTTCAGCTGCATCGTGCGGTCCAGGATGACGCCCCGGTCCTCGAAGAGCTTGGCCATCACGCGGTGCGTGATCGTGGCGCCGACCTGCGACTTGATGTCGTCACCGACGATCGGGACACCGGCCTCGGTGAACTTGTCCGCCCACTCCTTGGTGCCGGCGATGAAGACCGGGAGGGCGTTGACGAACGCGACCTTGGCGTCGATGGCGCACTGGGCGTAGTACTTCGCGGCGTCCTCGGAGCCGACAGGGAGGTAGCAGACCAGGACGTCGACCTGCTTGTCCTTGAGGACCTGGACGATGTCGACCGGGGCCTCGGGGGACTCCTCGATGGTCTGGCGGTAGTACTTGCCCAGGCCGTCGAGGGTGTGGCCGCGCTGGACCTGCACGCCGCTGTTCGGCACGTCGCAGATCTTGATGGTGTTGTTCTCGCTGGCGCCGATGGCGTCCGCGAGGTCGAGGCCGACCTTCTTGGCGTCTACGTCGAAGGCCGCCACGAACTCGATGTCACGCACGTGGTAGTCGCCGAACTGCACGTGCATGAGGCCGGGCACGCGGCTCTTCGGGTCGGCGTCCTTGTAGTACTCGACGCCCTGTACCAGCGAGGCGGCGCAGTTGCCCACGCCGACGATGGCTACGCGAACCGAACCCATTCCGGTTGCTCCCTGTGTTCTCGATGAGGACCTGCACAGCAGAGCCTCATGTGGTGGTGTCATCGGACGGATCCGGCCGGGAACCACCCCGGTGCCGGGGCAGGCCGCCCGTATCTCCTGACTGGTTCTTCATGTCATGCGCTGCGGGACCCGGTGCGCGCTGATCGCGCCCGGCGCGCTCACTCTCGATGAGCTCGTTCAACCAACGGACTTCGCGCTCCACGGATTCCATGCCGTGGCGTTGCAGTTCGAGGGTGTAGTCGTCCAGCCGCTCGCGGGACCTGGCCAAGGAGGTGCGCATCTTCTCAAGGCGCTCCTCCAGCCGGCTGCGGCGGCCTTCCAGCACTCGCATCCGCACGTCCCGCGACGTCTGGCCGAAGAATGCGAAGCGGACGCCGAAGTGCTCGTCCTCCCACGCATCCGGTCCGGAGTGGGCGAGCAACTCCTCGAAGTGCTCTTTGCCCGATGCGGTCAATCGGTAGACGATCTTGGCTCGGCGCCCTGTCAGAGCCGCGGCGGGAACCCCCTCCGGAGCGTCGTCCGTCTCCTCGGCGATCCAGCCGCTCGCGACCAGCGCCTTGAGGCACGGGTAGAGGGTGCCATAGCTGAACGCACGGAACACCCCGAGCGAGGTGTTGAGCCGTTTTCGCAGCTCGTAGCCGTGCATCGGGGACTCACGGAGCAGGCCGAGGACGGCGAACTCGAGGATGCCGGAACGTCTGGTCATCCTCCGCCTCCTCGGCCCGATGCGTTCTTTATCTCGTGCTGATGTATCGACTCGATACATCCAGACGATAGAACGGGCGTCGGAGGGGGACAAGGGGGGAGGTGGTGAACGGCGTCACATCACCGATTCGTGGGATGCAACCTGACTGATTTGGAGTGAATTTCAACACTGGGCAGGTTTTGGCCGTGCGTAGTCTGTGCGGCATGCAGACTGCCGGGAACCGTGGGCCGATATCTGGCGTCCCCGTCCTCGGTGTATTGCGGCTCGTGCCTTTGGCGTGGGCCGTGCATCGGGGGGACCTGAAGACAACTGCCGCCTTCAGGCGACGAGATAGCGCGCCTGCCCGAGGAGTATTCGTTCCATGAGCGAGCACCGTCGCAAACCGCCACAGCCGCAGAGTGGCGGACGTGCCGCGGCCCGACGCGCCGCACAAGAGTCATCGGGGCGCCGTGGCGCCCGTTCGCGTGGCTCCGCTGCCGGTCCTGCCCCCTACGGCGACCCCTCCGGGCATGAGTCGCGGACGGGCGGTCGGGCCGAGGCCCGCAGGGCTGCCCAGCGCGGCGGCCGCCGGAGGGTGTCCGATGCCTCGATGGCGGGCTCCGGTGCCGGCGGCCATGGCGGTGGAGGCCGCCGTGGCGGTGGCGGCGGTGGCCCCGAGGGCGGCCGCGGCCGCGGGCGTGGCGACGGGCGGCCCGCCAAGCGGCGTCTGATCGACTACCCGCGCGCCAACAAGGTCGGCTGGCGGCGCTTTGTGCCGTCGTGGAAGCAGGTCACCAGCCTGTGCGTCGGTTTCGCCGGTCTGATCGTGGGCGTATCCGGCGTCGCGCTGGCCCTGGTGAGCGTGCCGAACGAGAGTGACGCCGCCAAGTCGCAGAACAACGTCTACCTCTGGGCCAATGGTGACGTCATGGCTCGCGACGGTAAGACCAACCGGCAGAACATCGACATAAAAGATATTCCGCCGTCCATGCAGAATGCAGCGATCGCGGCGGAGAACGCGTCCTTCCGGACGGACTCCGGAGTGGACCCGATGGGTATCGCGCGTGCCGTGTTCAACATGGCCAGGGGTGGCGAGACCCAGGGTGGCTCGACCATCACTCAGCAGTACGTCAAGAACGCCATGCTGAACCAGCAGCAGACCTTCGATCGCAAGTTCAAGGAGCTGTTCATCGCGATCAAGGTCGGCTGGCGGATGGACAAGCCGCAGATCCTGCAGGGGTATCTGAACACCAGCTACTACGGTCGCGGCGCCTACGGGATCCAGGCGGCGGCCCAGGCGTACTACGGCAAGAACGCCGACAAGCTGAAGCCGGACGAGGGTGCCTTCCTGGCGACCGTGCTCAAGGGCGCCGACCTGTACGACCCGGCCGGCGGCACCGGCCCGGGAGCCACTCGGAAGGCGAACACCGAGCGCGCCATCGCGCGGTGGAAGTGGATCCTCGACCGGGAGGTCGAGAACGGCCTCATGACGAAGACGGACCGGGCCAAGTACACGAAGTTCCCCAAGCCCATCACCCCCAAGCCGGTGGCCAGCAAGAGCGGCCAGATCGGCTATCTGATGGACACCGCCAAGAAGTACGTGCTGAAGCACGGGGACATCAGCGAGGCCCAGTTCGACAAGGGCGGGTACACGATCCGGACGACCTTCGACAGGAAGAAGACCGGTCAGCTCGCTGGCGCCGTCAAGAAGGTCCACAAGCGGTACATCAACCCCAAGGAGCGCGAGAAGGACAAGTACGTCCAGTTCGGTGGTGCCTCCGTGGTGCCGGGGGACGGCAAGATCGTCGCCCTGTACGGCGGTGAGGGCTATGACAAGGGGCACTTCAGCAACAACGCGGACACCTTCGGTGTGCCGGTCGGCTCGACCTGGAAGCCGTTCGTGCTCGCGGCGGCGATGAAGCACGGCGTGCCCGCGACCAAGCCCCAGGGGCTCTCGCCCCTCAGCCGGTACAACGGCAACGACCATCTCAAGGTGAAGAAGGCGGACGGCACCTACGTCCTCAAGCGGGACAACTCGCCCTTCTACCAGGAGAACGAGAGCGCCCATCGCTGGGGCTACATCTCCTTGGTCAAGGCGATGGAGCAGTCCGTCAACACCCCGTTCGTGCAGCTCGGCATGGATGTCGGGATGGACAAGGTCAAGGAGATGGCGCAGGCCGCGGGCATCTCGCCGGCCAGCTTCGACAAGAACCTCAACCCGTCCTTCGCGCTGGGCACCTCCACTCCGAGCGCGATTCGCATGGCCGACGCCTATGCGACGTTCGCCGCGTCGGGCACGAAGGTGGAGCCGTACTCGGTGACCAAGGTGACGCGCGAGGGCGAGGACCTGCCGGGCTTCGAGAAGCCCAGCCAGGAGACGGCGATGGACTCCAACATCGCCAACAACGTGACCAAGGTCCTGGAGAACGTCATCGACAACGGCACGGCGAAGGAAGCCAAGCGGCTGAACATGCCGGCCGCAGGCAAGACCGGTACCACCGACGAGAACAAGTCGGCCTGGTTCGTCGGCTACACCAAGCAGCTCTCGACGGCCATCACGATGTTCCGCGAGGACGCGCAGAACCCGCGCCAGCTGTCCATGAACGGAGTCGGCGGCTTCGACTCGATCCACGGTGGTGCGCTGCCGACCGAGGTGTGGACCGAGTACATGCTGCAGGCGATGAACGGTGTCACCCCGGAGCCGTTCCCGGCCGCCATCCCGCTCGGAGAGCGGGCGGACGAAGTGGGTATGCCGTCTCCGACGCCGACTCCCAGCCCGTCGGACACCCCCTCGGCGAGCCCGTCGGAGACTCCCACCGAGTCCGCTCCCCCGTCGGACAGCCCGAGCCCGACTCCGACCAAGCCCTGTTCTCCCTGGGACGTCAACTGCAACGACAGCGGTGGGACGACCACCGGCGAAACGGGTGGCGACACCGGGGGCGAGACGAGCACTCCCACCGTGGACCCGGGTAGCACCGGCGGAGGCAACGGGAACGGCAACGGCGGAGGCAACGGAGGCTTGTTCGGTGGCCCGTCCGGCTCATAGGCACCGCGCCGGCTGTTTCACGTGAAACATGGCACCGACCGTTTCACGTGAAACAACGGTGACCGTTTCACGTGAAACATGAGCCACGAAGCCCCTGCCCGGCTTGCCGGGACAGGGGCTTCGCCATGTTCTGCCCCTGGTCGTACGGCAGGATGGGGCCATGACGAGCGTGCGACAGGATGAGCCGGTACGGCCGACAAGGCGGGATGAGGTGGCGGCGGCCGGCAGTGAGCTGGTCGGAGGTCCGCTCGGCCGACGCGCCCTGCTCGGTACGCACTGGCTGACACCGGTGCGGGTCGTCGCACTCGTCGCCATCGGGATGTTCGCGCTCGGCATGGTGCAGAAGCTGCCTTGCTACAACGGCGGCTGGTTCTTCGGGGCGACGAGCCAGTACACCCATGCCTGCTACTCCGATATCCCCCACCTCTACGCGGGGCGAGGCTTCGCCGACGGACTGATCCCGTACTTCGACCGGCTGCCCGGCGATATGGAGTACCTCGAGTACCCGGTGCTCACCGGTGTCTTCATGGAGGTCGCCTCCTGGATGACACCGAACGCGGGGACGATCCAGTACCGCGAGCAGATCTACTGGCTGGTCAACGCCGGAATGCTGATGGTCTGCGCCGCCGTGATCGCGGTGTGCGTGGCCCGTACGCATCGGCGCCGCCCCTGGGACGGCCTCCTCGTCGCCCTGGCGCCCGCCTTCGCCCTCACCGCGACCATCAACTGGGACCTGCTGGCGATCGCCCTGACCACCGGCGGGATGCTGATGTGGTCACGCAGCCGCCCGCTGAAGGCAGGCATGCTGATCGGCCTGGCGACCGCGGCGAAGCTGTACCCGGTGCTGCTGCTGGGCCCGCTGCTGGTGCTGTGCTGGCGGGCGGGAGCCTGGCGCGCGTTCGGGAAGGCGGCGGCCGGAGCGGTGGCGTCCTGGCTGGTGGTGAACCTGCCGGTGATGATCACGCACGATGCGACGGGGTTCCACATCCGCGAGGGCTGGGCGAAGTTCTACACCTTCAGCCAGGAGCGGCCCATCGACTTCGGTTCGATCTGGTTGCTGATCTCGCAGCGCACCGGCAATCCGCTGGAGAACGCCAACACCTATGCCACGCTGCTGATGCTCCTGGGCTGTGCCGCCATCGGGCTGCTGACCCTCTACGCGCCTCGGCGGCCGCGGTTCGCCCAGCTCGCGTTCCTCGTCGTCGCGCTGTTCATCCTCACCAACAAGGTCTACTCGCCGCAGTACGTCCTGTGGCTGACCCCGCTCGCCGTGCTGGCCCGGCCGCGCTGGCGGGACTTCCTCGTCTGGCAGGCCTGCGAGGTCATGTACTTCCTGGGGATCTGGATGTACCTCGCCTACACCGGCAGCGGCGACAAGCACCAGGGCCTGCCGCCGGAGGGCTACCAGCTGGCCATCGCGCTGCACCTCCTGGGCACCCTCTACCTGTGCGCCGTGGTCGTACGGGACGTTCTGATGCCGGAGCGCGACGTGGTCCGCAGGGACGGTGACGACGATCCGTCGGGCGGTGTCCTGGACCGCAGCCCCGATGTGTTCGTGCTCGGCAGGACGTACCACCCGCCTCGGCACGCGGTGCACTTCGAGGGGACGCCACGGGTGCGCTGGGGCGCCGTACGGGACTGAGTCGGGCCGGTTGTGCAAGCACGGGGCCCGGTGCCGCAGAGGAGGTCTGCGGCACCGGGCCCTTGGTGTGTGGTGGAGCCGGCCGGCTCAGCGGTCCACGAGGCGGTCGAACTGCGTGGTGGTGTGCCGCAGATGGGCCACCAGCTCCTCGCCGACCTGCGGCTGCGGGGCGTCCCCCGGCACGAACAGGATCGACACCTGCATGTGCGGGGGCTCCGCGAACCAGCGCTGCTTCCCGGCCCAGACATACGGCGCGAGATTGCGGTTGACGGTCGCCAGACCGGCCCGGGCCACGCCCTTGGCACGCGGCATCACACCGTGCAGCGCCTTGGGAGACTCCAGGCCCACACCGTGCGAGGTGCCGCCCGCCACCACGACCAGGTAGCCGTCGGAGGCCGCCTTCTGCTGGCGGTAGCCGAAGCGCTCGCCCTTCGACACCCGGGTGACGTCGAGCACCGAGCCGCGGTACTCGGTGGCCTCGTGGTCGCCGAGCCACAGCCGCGTACCGATCCGCGCGCGGAAGCGGGTCTGCGGGAACTGCTGCTGGAGGCGGGCGAGTTCATCGGCCTTGAGGTGGCTGACGAACATGGTGTGCAGCGGGAGGCGGGCGGCACGGAGGCGGTCCATCCAGCCGATGACCTCATCGACCGCGTCGGAGCCGTCGGCACGGTCCAGCGGCAGGTGGATCGCGAAGCCCTCGAGCCGGACGTCCTCGATGGCCGCGGCCAGCTTCGGCAGGTCCTCCGGCTTGACGCCGTGGCGCTTCATGCTGCTCATGACCTCGATGACGACCCGGGCGCCGACCAGACCGCCGACGCCCTCGACCGAGGAGACCGAGCGGATCGCCCGGTCGGGCAGCGGCACCGGCTCCTCGCCGTGCCGGAACGGGGTCAGGACGAGCAGGTCACCGCTGAAGAAGTCCTTGATACGGGCCGCTTCGTAGGTCGTGCCGACCGCGAGGATGTCGGCGCCCAGGAGGGTCGCCTCGTCGGCGAGGCGCTCATGGCCGAAGCCGTAGCCGTTGCCTTTGCAGACCGGGACCAGACCGGGGAACTGCTGGAGAACGCTCTGCTGATGCGCCCGCCAGCGCGCGGTGTCGACGTAGAGGGTGAGCGCCATGGCCGGGGCCGGAACCTTTCTCGTAGCGGAGTGTCTCAGGGTACGAAACGGTGCGGGGGAGCTGCCGCCGGTGCGCAGGCTATCCGCGCAGCGACATCGCGATGTCGAAGGCCTTCTGCAGGACCTTGCTGAGCGGGAAGTCCCACTCGCCGAGGTACTCCGCCGCCTGCCCACCCGTGCCGACCTTGAACTGGATCAGGCCGAAGAGGTGGTCGTTCTCGTCCAGGGAGTCGCTGATGCCGCGGAGGTCGTAGACCGAGGCGTCGAGCTTGTAGGCGTCCTGCAGCATCTGCCACTGCATGGCGTTGGAGGGCCGGACCTCCCGGCCGATGTTGTCGGAGGCGCCGTAGGAGTACCAGACGTGCCCGCCGACGACGAGCATCGTCGCGGCCGACAGGTTCACGCCGTTGTGCCGCGCGAAGTACAGCCGCATGCGGTTGGGGTCCTCGGCGTTGAGCGCCTTCCACATGCGCTGGAAGTAGCCGAGGGGGCGCGGCGTGAACCGGTCGCGCTCCGCGGTGATCTCGTAGAGGCGCTGCCATTCGGCCAGATCGTCGTAGCCGCCCTGGACGACCTCGACACCGGCCTTCTCGGCCTTCTTGATGTTCCGGCGCCACAGCTGGTTGAAGCCCTTGTGGACCTCTTCGAGGGAACGATTGGCCAGGGGCACCTGGAAGACGTAGCGGGGCTGCACGTCGGCGAAGCCGGCGCCGTCCTCCTCACCCTGCTGCCAGCCCATACGGCGCAGCTGGTCGGCCACCTCGAAGGCGCGCGGCTCGATGTGCGTCGCCTCGACCTGACGCAGGCGCTTGACCTCCGGGTCCTGGATGCCGGCCTTGATCGCGGCGGCGTCCCAGCGGCGGATGACGACCGGAGGACCCATCTTCACGGTGAAGGCGCCCTGCTTCTTGAGGTGCGCCAGCATCGGCTCGAGCCAGTCCTTGAGGTTCGGCGTGAACCAGTTGATGACCGGCCCCTCGGGCAGATACGCGAGGTAGCGCTTGACCTTGGGCACCTGGCGGTAGAGCACCAGGCCGGCGCCGACCAGCTCGCCGCTCGCGTCGAACCAGCCCAGGCTCTCCGAACGCCATTCGGCCTTCACGTCCGCCCAGGCCGGAACCTGCATGTGGCTCGCCGCGGGCAGGCTCTGGATGTACGCCAGATGCTGCTCTCGGCTGATGGTCCTCAGGGTCAGGCTCATGCGGGGCGCTCCTCGGCAGGTGTGTCCCCATGGTCGGGGCTCCGGCTCTCGCGCCGAAGCCTACTGTGACCGGGGAGCGCCCCGTCTGGGCCGTACGGGCTGGGCCCCGTATGCCACACCGTGAGACGGCCGGGCGCCTCAGCCGATGAGTCCGCCGAACGCCACACCTAGGTAGAAACCGAAGGCGGACGCGCCCAGCCCGATGATCAACAGGAAGCGTTCGCCTGTCGTCGACGAGATGAACTGACCCCACAGGCCGGTGCCGATTCCGATCAGACCGACCCAGGAACTGACCAGGTGCAGACTGGGAGAGAGCGTGGTGAAGGCGGCGATCGCGCCGAGCACCAGGGTGACGAAGGCGAAGGTGTTCTCGACGGGATGCTCCTTGCCGTCGCTGTTGAGAAGCGAGAGCAGGTCGCGCTGGGTCCTAGCTGCCTGTGCCATGCGGCACCTCCGATGACAGGGCGGCGCACTGTAACGCCGCTCACACCCGTTGTGTTCCAGATTGAGGGGTGCACCGGCCGGATTTCAACCGGAAGGCTTCAGGCAGGTACTCTGTACGGTCTGCGCCCATGTCTGTCCGGATGACCGGCCGGGCTCGGCGCGGAAACGCATATGACCCTCCTGCCACGGAACGACCGTGGCCGCTGAGTCCAAAGGAGGTGGGTTCACCATGCGTCACTACGAGGTGATGGTCATCCTCGACCCCGATCTCGAGGAGCGCGCTGTCTCCCCGCTGATCGAGAACTTCCTCTCCGTCGTCCGCGAGGGCAACGGAAAGGTCGAGAAGGTCGACACCTGGGGCCGTCGTCGTCTCTCGTACGAGATCAAGAAGAAGCCCGAGGGCATCTACTCGGTCATCGACCTGCAGGCCGAGCCTGCGGTCGTCAAGGAGCTCGACCGTCAGATGAACCTGAACGAGTCGGTCCTCCGGACCAAGGTCCTCCGTCCCGAGACCCACTGAGCGCCTCAGCGTTCAGCGGTAACCGGGTCCGAGTAGCAGCAACACCAGCAGCCAGCAGCACACCCGCCGAGAGGTTCCCCTAATGGCAGGCGAGACCGTCATCACGGTTGTCGGCAATCTTGTCGACGACCCCGAGCTGCGCTTCACCCCGTCCGGTGCGGCGGTTGCGAAGTTCCGCGTCGCATCCACCCCCCGCACCTTCGACCGTCAGACCAATGAGTGGAAGGACGGCGAGAGCCTGTTCCTGACCTGCTCGGTGTGGCGTCAGGCGGCTGAGAACGTCGCCGAGTCCCTTACGCGGGGTACCCGCGTGGTCGTACAGGGCCGCCTCAAGCAGCGCTCGTACGAGGACCGCGAGGGCGTGAAGCGCACGGTCTACGAGCTCGACGTCGAGGAAGTGGGCGCGAGCCTCAAGAACGCCACGGCCAAGATCACCAAGACCAGCGGTCGCGGTGGCCAGGGCGGCGGCTTCGGCGGCGGTCAGCAGGGCGGTGGCCAGGGTGGCGGCGGCTGGGGCGGCGGCCCCGGCGGCGGCCAGCAGGGCGGCGGCGCTCCTGCCGACGACCCCTGGGCGACCAGCGGCCCTGCCGGCGGCGGCCAGCAGGGTGGCGGCGGCGGTGGCTGGGGCGGTAGCTCCGGCGGTGGCTACTCGGACGAGCCGCCCTTCTAGGTCTCTGTATCCGGCCCGGACCGCGTTGTTTCACGTGAAACAACGCCGTGAAACGGCCGGGGGCCTTGAGGGCGTCAGCACAAACTTCTTGAACTCATTGGAGAGAGACAATGGCGAAGCCGCCTGCTCGCAAGCCTAAGAAGAAGGTTTGCGTGTTCTGCAAGGAGAAGATCTCCTACGTCGACTACAAGGACACGAACCTGCTGCGGAAGTTCATCTCCGACCGCGGCAAGATCCGTGCCCGCCGAGTCACCGGCAACTGCACTCAGCACCAGCGTGACGTCGCCACGGCCGTGAAGAACAGCCGTGAGATGGCGCTGCTGCCCTACACGTCCACCGCGCGATAAGGGAAGGGTGACCGACACATGAAGATCATCCTCACCCACGAGGTCTCCGGCCTCGGCACCGCCGGCGACGTCGTTGACGTCAAGGACGGATACGCCCGCAACTACCTGGTCCCGCGCGGTTTCGCGATCCGCTGGACCAAGGGTGGCGAGAAGGACGTCGAGCAGATCCGCCGCGGTCGCAAGATCCGCGAGATCGCCACGATCGAGCAGGCCAACGAGGTCAAGGGCCAGCTCGAGGGCGTCAGCGTGAAGCTGGCCGTCCGCGCCGGCGACGCGGGCCGTCTGTTCGGCTCCGTCACCCCGGCCGACGTCGCTGCGGCGATCAAGTCCGCTGGTGGTCCGGACGTCGACAAGCGTCGTGTCGAGCTCGGCTCGCCGATCAAGACCCTGGGCGCGCACCAGGTCTCCGTGCGTCTGCACGCCGAGGTCGTTGCGAAGCTGGGCGTCGAGGTCGTCGCCGCCTGATCGCAGGACAACGCAGAAGGGCCGCACTCCGTTCTCGGGGTGCGGCCCTTCGCCGTGCCGGGGCGCGAGCGGCCCGGTCTCAGTCCTCGTCCTGGGCGTGCTTGTACAGCTCGGCGATGTCGTCGTCGAAGTACGCCGCGTAGGAGACGTCGTCCTCGTCGCCGCCGCCTTCATGGCCGCCCAGGACGCCGATGACCGTGCCGGTGTGGCTCTTGGGGTCGTAGTCGGCGAGCCAGGGGCTGCCGCTCGTACCACCCTCGAAGTCGGTGCACTGGACGCGCATCTGGGTGTCGCTGTACTTCGTGGTGCGGTTCTGGCACGAGATCGGGGTGTTTCGGCTGGTGGGGTAGCCGGTGATCTTGACCTCGTTGTCGAAGCCGCGGTCTATGCCCAGGGTGTTCCCGCCCAGGACGTCCTGGATCTGCTCGCCGTCCTTCTTGTCGAGGATGAGGAAGGCGACGTCGAGGTCCTCGTCCTGCGACTTGGCCCAGCGATCGTCGACGATCACCTTCTTGACCTTCCACAGGCCCGAGGGCTCTTCGCCGTCGCGGTAGTCGGGAGCGAAGAGGAGATCGTCCAACGTGGAACCGGCGTCGGCGTCGAACGCGCAGTGCGCCGCCGTGATCAGCATGTTGCGGCCCGGACTCTGCACCACACTCGCGGTGCAGAAGTGATCGCCGGAGTCGTTCTTCTCGAAGACCACGCCGACCCTGGCGTTCTGCTCGGTCCGGCGCGGGGTGTACGCATTGCCGATGTCGGCCGGCGCCGTCGCGGCGGGGTCCTGGTCCTGGGGGTCCTGGCCCGCCTCGCCGGACTTGCCGAAGCTGCTGTGGCCGATGCCGCCGTGGGTATCGGACTCCTCCGCAGCGTATCCCACCACGGCAGCGGCCATGACGACGATGAACGTCATGGACAGCACGGACTTCCTGGCAAGCGAGCGCACCCCGTCATTATCGACATGCACTGTGTGTTGCGGGAGGTGGTTCAGCGGGAGGCCCCGATCACAATCCACCGGCCGGAGCGGGTACGCAGCCAGAGCGTCGCCATGCGGACGGTCATCATCAGCGCCATCGCCCACCACAGGGCGACCAGTCCGCCGCCGAAGGCCGGTACGGCCAGCGCGGCCGGCGCGAACAGGGCCAGCGTCAGCACCATCGCCCAGGCGAGATACGGGCCGTCACCCGCGCCCATCAGGACGCCGTCGAGTATGAAGACGATCCCGGAGATCGGCTGGGTCACGGCCACGACCAGGAGCGTGGTCAGCAGCGGGCCCTGCACGGCGGGGTCGGAGGTGAACAGCGGAATCAACACCGGGCGGGCGAGCGCGACCAGCACACCAAGCACCAGGCCCGAGGCGATGCCCCACTGGATCATGCGGCGGCAGGCGGCCTGGGCTCCGTCGCGGTCCCCCGCGCCGAGAAAGCGACCTATGATGGCCTGCCCCGCTATGGCTATCGCGTCCAGCGTGAAGGCCAGCAGGGACCACAGCGTGAGCACGATCTGGTGGGCGGCGACCTCGGCGTCGCCGAGCCGGGCGGCGATGGCGGTGGCGATCATCAGCACAGCGCGCAGCGAGAGCGTTCGGACCAGCAGCGGAACGCCGGCCTGGGCGCAGGCGCGGATCCCCGCGGCGTCGGGGCGGAGCGAGGCACCGTGCCGTCGGGCGCCCCGGATCACCACGGCGAGGTAGGCGGCGGCCATGGCGCACTGGGCGATGACCGTGCCCCAGGCGGATCCCGCGATGCCGAGGCCGGCGCCGTAGACCAGGGCGACATTGAGCGCGGCGTTGGCGGAGAAGCCGCCGAGGGCGACGTAGAGCGGGGTCTTGGTGTCCTGGAGGCCGCGGAGCACGCCGGTGGCGGCCAGCACGACGAGCATCGCGGGTATGCCGAGCGCGCTGATGCGCAGATAGGTGGTGGCGTGCGGGGCGGCGGTGGCCGAGGCGCCGAAGGCTTCGACGAGCCAGGGGGCGGTGGGCAGCACGGCCGCGACGACCCCCGCGCCGAGCAGCAGGGCGAGCCAGATGCCGTCCATGCCCTGGCGGATCGCCGCGGGGAGGTCGCCTGCGCCGACCCTGCGGGCGACCGCCGCGGTGGTGGCGTAGGCGAGGAAGACGAAGACGGCGACGGCGGTGGTCAGCAGGCCGGCGGCGACGCCGAGGCCGGCGAGCTGGGAGGTGCCGAGGTGGCCGATGACGGCGCTGTCGACCATGACGAAGAGGGGTTCCGCGACCAGTGAGCCGAAGGCGGGCAGGGCCAGAGCGATGATCTCGCGGTCGTGGCGGCGGTCGGAGCGCCGCCGGGTCGCGGGAGCCTGTGTCATGGACTCAATCTAATCTTCCACAGGTAAGAGACGCAAACCCCCTGCAGTCCTTACTTTCCGTTGTGCGGAGCCTCCTCCTCCGTGGCGTTTGTCGCGATCTTGAACAGCTGGCAGAAGTTTTTCTCCCCCACAGCCTATGGATGAGAAAACTGCAGGTCAGAAGGGTGAGGGTGGGGTGATTGTGTGCTTGTCCACAGAAGTTTCCCCCGCGCCGTGCACAGGATCCGGGGACTTCTCCACAGCTGTGGGGCGGTCATCCACATGGCCTGTGGATAACCAGATTGGCGGACGGTGCCCACGGGCCTACCGTGGTCCGGCACCCGCCGCCTGTTCTGGCCTGAGACATCGTCCGAACTCGACGCGCCGTAACCGGAGTCGGGCGTCTCGATTGTCAGAGCTGTGCCGTATGAAAGAACAGCACAGCAAGGTCCGCGCCGCGGACGGGAGGAGGTGCCGGGGTGAGCGTTCCCGAGCCCATGGAAGACCCCTGGGCGGACTCCGGTCCGAGCGACCGGCTGCCGGCTCCCCGCTCCCGCCGAGGCGACGGCAAGGGCCGCGGCCGCGGCGACAGACCCGACCGCGACGACGACGGCGGTTCCTGGGCCGGCGGCTTCGAGCGGGTCCCCCCGCAGGATCTGGACGCCGAGCAGTCCGTGCTCGGCGGCATGCTGCTGTCCAAGGACGCCATCGCGGACGTCGTCGAGGTCCTCAAGGGCGAGGACTTCTACCGCCCTGCCCATGAACTGGTCTTCCAGGCGATCCTCGACCTCTACGCCAAGGGCGAGCCGGCCGACCCGATCACCATCGCCGCCGAGCTGACCAAGCGCGGCGAGATCGGCCGGGTCGGCGGTGCCTCGTATCTGCACACCCTCGTCCAGTCCGTCCCGACGGCCGCGAACGCCGAGTACTACGCCGAGATCGTCCACGAGCGCGCCGTGCTCCGCCGGCTCGTCGAGGCCGGCACCCGTATCACGCAGATGGGATACGCCGCGGACGGCGACGTCGACGAGATCGTCAACAGCGCCCAGGCGGAGATCTACGCCGTCACCGAGCAGCGGACCAGTGAGGACTATCTGCCGCTCGGCGACATCATGGAGGGCGCTCTCGACGAGATCGAGGCGATCGGCTCACGTCAGGGCCAGATGACGGGCGTGCCGACCGGGTTCACCGACCTGGATTCCCTCACGAACGGTCTGCACCCGGGGCAGATGATCGTCATCGCGGCGCGTCCGGCGATGGGTAAGTCGACCCTCGCGCTGGACTTCGCGCGGGCCTGCTCGATCAAGAGCAATCTGCCGAGCGTGATCTTCTCCCTGGAAATGGGGCGCAACGAGATCGCGATGCGTCTGCTGTCCGCCGAGGCACGGGTGGCGCTGCATCACATGCGCTCCGGCAGCATGACGGACGAGGACTGGACGCGGCTGGCCCGGCGGATGCCCGACGTCTCGGCCGCGCCCCTGTACATCGACGACTCGCCGAACCTGTCGATGATGGAGATCCGTGCCAAGTGCCGACGGCTCAAGCAGCGCAATGAGCTGAAGCTGGTGGTGATCGACTATCTCCAGCTGATGCAGTCCGGCGGTTCGAAGCGCGCCGAGAGCCGCCAGCAGGAGGTCTCGGACATGTCCCGAAACCTCAAGCTGCTGGCGAAGGAGCTGGAGCTGCCGGTCATCGCGCTCTCCCAGCTGAACCGTGGCCCCGAGCAGCGCACGGACAAGAAGCCGATGGTCTCCGACCTCCGTGAATCCGGTTCGATCGAGCAGGACGCCGACATGGTCATCCTGCTGCACCGCGAGGACGCCTACGAGAAGGAGTCCCCCCGGGCGGGCGAGGCCGACCTGATCGTGGCCAAGCACCGTAACGGCCCCACGGCCACGATCACGGTGGCGTTCCAGGGCCACTACTCGCGCTTCGTGGACATGGCACAGACCTGAGCGGACGCTGCAGCGTCTCGCATGCGGCCCGGCTGACCTCCCGCCCCGTGGCGGCTTCTTGGCATCATCGCGGCATGAGCCCGGCCCTTCCCCGCACTGTCCGAGCCGTCGACACCGCGCAGCTCCTGGACCTGGCCCAAGAGGCCGCCAGGTACGGCTTCAGCCAGCGCCTCCCGGTCGACTGGCTCCAAGAGCACCTCGCCGCAGAGGCGACGCACTACCTGTTCCCCACGCTCGTGCAGCGGCTCACGCACCGTCCCGAAGTGCCGCTGCAGTGGAGGTGCCAGCAGCTGCTGACCGTCGGCACCGGCGAGCAGATCTGGGGTCTGCTCGATGTCCTTCCCGGCACCTTCGATGAACTTCCGGAGACCTTGGACACGGCGGCCGAGAAGGACATCGTCAGCCGCATCGAGCGAGCGGTGACCGTGCGCGAGTGGGTGGAACGGATGGCGGCCGATGCAGGTTCGTGACGCCCCCCGGGCAGCGGTGCAGCCTGCCGGACAGTTCGAGGAGATGACACCAACCTGAGGCAGCCGTCCCGTTCACTCCGTGACGGGCAGGCACTCGGCGAGCAGGCCGACGACGTCGTGCCAGGCCCGCTGCGCGTGCTGAGGGTGGTAGCCGACGCCGGGGGGCGCGGCGTGGTCGACCGGTGGGTGGTGGAAGGCGTGCAGGGCTCCGCCGTAGACCGCGAGGCGCCAGTCGACGCCCGCGGCCTGCATCTCGGCGGCGAAGGCGTCCCGTTGCTCGGCGGGCATGATCGGGTCCTCCGACCCGACCCCGGCCCACACGGGGCAACGGATGCGCGCGGCCTCGCCCGGTCGGCCCGTGGTCAGCGCGTTGACCGTCCCGATCGCGCGCAGATCGACGCCGTCGCGCCCGAGTTCCAGCACGATCGCGCCCCCGGTGCCGTAGCCGACAGCGGCGATCCGGTCGGGGTCGGTCCGCGGTTCGGCGCGCAGCACATCGAGCGCCGCGTGGCCGATGCCCCGCATCCGGTCGGGGTCGGCGAGCAGCGGCATGCAACGGGCCAGCATCTCCTCGGGATCGTCCACATAACGCCCGCCGTGGAGGTCGAAGGCCAGCGCCATGTATCCCAGCTCGGCCAGGGCATCGGCTCGGCGGCGTTCGACGTCGCTGAGCCCCATCCCCTCGGGCCCGATCAGGACTGCGGGCCGGCGGTCGACACCGGCGGGGAGTGCGAGGTGCCCGATCATCGTCAGGCCGTCGGCCGGGTATTCGACCGTGCGCGTGGTGACCATCGTCATGGGATCGGACTGTAGTGATCGTCGAGCCCGGGTGGGCCGGTCTTCACCGTCGGCAGAACAGCGCGGGCACACGACCTGTCAGCAGGAGGCCCAGGGGCGTTCGTCGATCGCGCCTTTCCGGCACCCGGGGCGCACTGTGGACACCGCGTCCGGCCGGCGATCGGTGGCCGGCCCGCCCGAGGCAGCCAGGCCGTTTGAGCGCACCGGTCATCGGTGCTCTCAGAACAACCTGGCACCCCGAGGATCTCGCGGCCGCTCTACTGTGAGGATGACGAGGTGAAAGAGGCCCCAGCCGCACCGACGCCCGTCATCCTCGGCATTGACGACCTCCGACCGATCCCCAGAGCCACCCGGATCGCCCGCACCAGCCGCGAAGGCGTCCGGCTACTGCAAGAGCACCGTGACGCCTTCATCGACGAACTCTGGCTCGATCACGATCTCGGCGGCGACGACAGCATCATGCCCGTGGTGACCCTGATGGAAGAGGCCGCCTTCAGCGGACGGCCCTTCCACATCGGCATGGTCTTCGTGCACAGCGCCAACCCCATCGGGGCCGAAACCGTCGTCCGGTCGCTCACGCGCTGGAACTACCGAGTCCGGCGGGCAACGGCCTAGCGCATCCGACACGGGGTGGGGACGCCCAGGTCAGAGCAGCCGTCTGGCGATGAGCTGGACCAGGCCCTCCTCGTTGCGGTTGCGGGGGGCCGCCGGGTGCACTCGGACGTTCCGGCTGTCCTCCTTGAAGTCCTTGGACGGCGGCACCTTGTTGGAGCAGCTCATGACGGGCCCGACCCTTGTGGTCTGAGGGGCCTCGTTCAGCACGCCGATACGCGGCAGCACCAGGATGTGCCGGGAGTTCGACGAGCATTCGTGCGTCTGCCTGACGATGCGCTTGCCGTCCTTGTTGGTGTAGACGGACTGGCTCTTGTGCATGCAGGTGATGCCCTGCGCGGTGCGGGTGCAGTCGCTGGGCGTTGCTGCGGCGTAGGCCTGGGTGGCACCGGCGCCGGTCACGGCGAGGCCGCTCAGGAGCACCGAGACGGCTGCGATCTTCTTTCGACTGAACATGTGCGGGGTTCCTTTGCGATCGATGCCGGGGCGTCATGCGCGGCGCACCGGATTGCGCCCAGGCCCTGATGGAGGTCGGGGAGGGGCCCCGGCGCCGAGCCGGTCGGCTCGGACGCCGGGACGTGTGCCAGTTGTCAGCCGTTGCAGCCCATGCTCGAGCCGACCCCGCCGAACTGTCCGCCAGGCCCGCCCTCACCGTTGAGCGCGTTGCCCAGCAGGCCGTTGAGGATCCCGACCTGGCCGAGGACGTCGACGTTCAGGTCGTGCGACCGGCACCAGTTACCGTGGCCTCCGCCTCGGGCGGAGGCCGTGCCGGCGCCGAGGAAGCTGACGGTGCCGAGGATGGCGGCCACGACGGCAGCCTTGTGAAGCTTGCGCATTTCTCCTCCATAGATTGAACGGATGCGATCTGTGACAGATCCACTGCGTACAGTGACTGGGATGCTAATATGAAAAATGCCGCACCGCGCATCGGTACTGCCATCCGGGTTCTCGGGGCTCTGGCCGCGGCGGCGAGGGGGCTGGACAGCAGCGGGTGTCGGTGCTCCGCCCTGTGGGTGACGGAGTCAGTTGGCCACTCGGCGAACGGAATTGAGAGCGCCGCCCCTCAACGGAAATCCCAACTGCACGCGCTGGCAACGGTGTTGGGCGGAGGCCTGCGGCGTGAGATACCGCTGGTCGGAGCGGAGTCGGAGGCAACAGCGGTCGGCCAGGTGGAGCACCGCCGCCGCGGTATGGGCTTTGACCTTCAAGCTGGTTGAAGCCCCACAATCGCGTCCATGGACGACAGCGAAGACCTGCTGAGCATCGGCGCATTTGCGCGACGGGTAGGGCTGGCGCCGAGTGCTCTGCGGTTCTACGACGACTGCGGGATGCTGCGGCCGGCTCAGGTGGATGCCGTGACGGGCTACCGGCGCTATGCGGCAAGGCAGGCGGCGCGGGCGGTACGGCTGCGGCGGTTGCGGGAGGCGGGCCTGCCGCTGGTGGATGCCGCGGTCGTGCTGGACGGGCGGGAGGATGCGGCGCGGGACGTGCTGCGGGCACACCTGGAGCGGACGCGGCGCACGGCGGACGCGGCGCGGGCGGTGGTGGAGGGGCTTCTCCGGGAGGCGGTCGGCGGTTCGCTGAGCGGCCGGAGCTGGGCCAGGGCGCGGGTGGGCGGTGCCGAACTCGCCAGTGCCGTACGGCAGGTGGCGCCCGCGGTCGCGACCGGGGCGTCCCGGAAGAAGTATCCGCCGCTGGGCTGTGTGCTGCTGGAACTCGTCGACGGTGAGGTGCGGTTGGTGGCCACCGACCGCTATTGCCTGGCGGTGCGGGTGCTGCGGCCGACGGAGTTCGAGGGCGGACCGCGACAGGTCCTGATCGGTGCGGAGACGGCGCGGAATCTGGCGGAGTGGGCCGTACGGCAGGTGGCGGTCGATGTGGAGTGCGCGGACGACTGTGCGAACGACGGTGTGGGCGTCCGGCTTCGGGGCGAGGCGGACTGCCGCGAGGTGATGGAGAGCGCGGGTCGACGCCAGGGCGCGGAGGCAGCCGAGGTGTTTCCGGACTACCGGTTGATGCTGGAAGGCCTGGCGTCCGGGCGGCATCGCGTCATCGTCGATCGTTTGGCGCTACGGGATGCGGTGGCAGGACGGGCGCGGGTGGTGTCGTTGTCGACCGCTGCGGGGGACGACGCCGGGGACGGTGCAGGCGGCCGCAGCGAGAGCGTTGTTTCACGTGAAACAGCGCCTGCGCCCACGGCTGAGCAGGCCGGCGCCATGGCCGAGGGGCAGGCGCTGGAGGTGTCGGGCGGTGGGCGCGAGCCCGTCCTGCTGCGGATGGTTCGTACGGGGCCTGGGCTGCGGATCGCCTTTGATCCGGCGGTACTTGTGCCCGCGTTGGAGGCCGGGGTGGGGCCCGATGTGCTGCTGGAGAGCGTTTCGGCCGACCGTCCCGTCGTGGTCCGCTCCGCCGACCAGGGGAGTTTCACCACGTTGGTGATGCCGGTGCGCGAGACCGAGACCAAGGACTGACTGCTGGTGGCTGCTGGTGACTGCTGAGGGGAATGGGCCGATGGATCCGGAACTGCCTGTGGTGCGGTTGTGCGTGGAAGGGATGCAGGCCGAGGCGGAGGGAGACGCCGAGGTGGCGCTCGGACTCTTCCAGCGGGCCTGGGACATCGCCGCCGACGACTATGAGGCGTGCGTCGCCGCGCACTATCTTGCCCGGCACCAGACCCTGCCCGAAGAGACGCTGCGGTGGAACCAGGAGTGCCTGACCCGAGCCGACCGGGTGGGCGACGAGCGCGTCCAGGGGTTCTACCCGTCGTTGTACGTGAACCTGGGGCTCGCCTATCGGCAACTCGGCCAACCGGCTTTCGCGCATGCGTACTTCCTGCGCGCCGCGGAACGGGTGAGGGACGCCCCCGAGGGGCAGTACGGCGACTGGAACCGGATCGCGATCGCGGAGGGCCTGCGGGGTACGGCTTCTGCGCCGTGCGAGCAGGGAGCCGGGCAAGGCGGCGAAACCGGAGCGGACGCGGCGCCATGGGCTCTCGACCCGGTGGTCGACGCACGCGTCCGTGAGCTGCTGTCGCGGTGGTGTGCGCGGGCCGATCTCAAGGCGCTGGGACTGACGCTCCCGGCCTACCTCGGGTACCTCGGTACGGACGAGGACCGCATGCGGCTGCGTACCGCGCTGCACATGGTGCATGCGGCGCGCTGGCTTCCGGAGGCGGAACAGACCGAGCTGGGGAGCGTGCTCGGGGCGGCGGCGCTGCGCGGATAGCCGAGGAGCGGGGGTGGGCGAACCGGCGAACGGGGGAACGGGGGAACGGCTGAGCTGGATCGGCCGGGGCCGGACAGGCGAAGCTGTCCGCCTGATTTGATCGGTTGCATCGGATCCGCCGTTGAGGAGCACCATGACCATCACCCAGTCCGCCGGGCCTCAGGAGCCCGGAGCGGAGGAGCCCGCGCCGGTCGGCCATGCGCCGGTGCCGGTCGACACCTGCGAAGCCTTCGTGGGGCTGCTGCCCCAGACACGGCGGTCGCTGCTGCGGCGGCTGGCGATCGGGCAGGCGGAGGGGCGGGCGCCCTCGATGATGGGCGCGGTGGTCCGCGACGGCCGAGCGGTGTGGAGCGGTGCCAGGACCTCGGTGGAGGGAGAGGTACCGCACGGCGATGTGCAGTACCGGATCGGTTCGCTCACCAAGACCTTTGTCGCCGTGCTGGTGATGAGGCTCCGGGACGAGGAGTTGCTGCGGCTGGAGGACCCGGTCGGCAGGCATCTGGAGGGCACTCCAGCGCCCGACGCGACGATCGCTCAACTGCTCGCGCACAGTTCGGGGTTGGCGGCGGAGGCGAGGGCCCCCTGGTGGGAGCGGACCTCGGGCGAACTGCGGCCGGAGCCGGCCGATCTGTTCGGTGACCGGCCGCAGCGGCTCCCCGCCGGGCGGCGGCACCACTACTCCAACCCCGGCTATGCGCTGCTGGGTGCGCTGGTCGAACGCCTTCGGGGCGGTACGCCATGGGACGAGGTGCTACGGCGCGAGGTGCTGCAACCGCTGGGAATGGGCCGTACGACGCCGCAGCCGGAGATGCCGCACGCGGGCGGTTGGGCGGTGCACCCGTGGGCCGATGTGATGCTGCCGGAACCGGCGCACGACACCGGTCTGATGGGTCCGGCGGGGCAGCTGTGGTCCACGCTGGATGATCTGTGCCGGTGGGCGACGTTCCTGCTCAGGGGCGATGAGCGGGTGCTGAGCGCGGCGAGTCTCGCCGAGATGCGGACACCGGCCGTGCCACCGGAGGGGAGCGGGTGGGAGGCGGGGTACGGGCTGGGGCTTCAGCTGGTGCGCCGAGAAGGGCGGACACTGGTGGGCCACAGCGGCTCGATGCCCGGCTTCCTGGCGGGACTGTGGGCCGACGTCGAGGAGGACGTCGCCGGGATCGTGCTCGCCAACTGCACTTCCGGCCCGGCGGTTTCGGCGATCGCCGCAGATCTCACCGGGATCGTGATCGAGCACGAACCCCGGATTCCCGAGCCCTGGCGACCGCTGCCCGGCCCGCTGGATCCGGACCTGCTGGCGCTGACCGGCCTCTGGTACTGGGGAGCGAACCCGCACACGCTGCGGCTGCGGGCCGAGCGCGGACTTGAACTCGCTCCGCTGTCCCGGTCGGGGCGGTCTTCGCGGTTCCGGGCCGAGGGGGATGGCACCTGGACCGGACTGGACGGCTATTACGCGGGCGAGACCCTGCGAGTGGTGCGCGAGCCGGATGGTTCGGTCAGCCATCTGGATCTCGGCACCTTCGTCTTCACCCGCGGTCCGTACGAGCCGGCGGAGCCGGTGCCTGGGGGCGTGGATCCGGAGGGTTGGCGGGTGTGAGGCCCGTGCGCTGGGTGCGAGGACCGTGCGGTGAGGGTGCGGGCATCGGGCCGTACAGTCGAGCGAGACGTCAGGAGCCGCGTCGAGGCGGCTCGCTACCGCTGGAAGGCCCTGTGACTGCCGTGTCTGACCCGACCGCGAACTCCGCCGCCCCGGACCTGCTCGACCTGTCTCCTCTCACCGCGTCCCACTTCGCGCGGATCGAGGACAAGGTCGCCGCGCTGATGCGCACCCGCTGCGATGTCGTGGCGATGCAGGGCGAGGCGCTGCTGCCCCTGGAAGCCTGTATCCGCTCGGCCGTGCGGCCCGGCAGCACGGCGCTCAACATCATCACCGGACCGTACGGGGAGACCTTCGGCGGCTGGCTGCGGTCCTGCGGCGCCGAGGTGATCACCATCAGTGCCCCGTTCACGGGTGCGGTGGCCCCGCAGCAGGTGGCGGATGCGCTGCGGAAGCACCCCGAGATCGACTTCGTGAGCCTGGTGCACGCCGAGGCCGCCACCGGCAACACCAACCCGGTCGGTGAGATCGGTGCGGTGGTGCGGGAGCACGGTGCGCTGTTCATGCTCGATGCGGTCGCGTCCGTGGGCGCCGAGCCGCTGCTGACCGACGAGTGGGGCGTGGACCTGTGCGTGATCGGCGGGCAGAAGGCGATGGCCGGCCCCGCCGGCGTGTCCGCGGTATCGGTCAGTGCCCGTGCGTGGGAGCGGATCGCCGCCAACGAGCAGGCTCCACGCCGCTCGTACCTCTCGCTGCTGGACTGGAAGGAGCGCTGGATCGACGGTGGCCGCGCCGCGCTGCCGCACGCTCCGGCGCAGCTGGAGATGCTTGCTCTGGAGCAGGCAGCCGACCGTATCGACGCCGAGGGGCTGGATGCGGTGATCGTCCGGCACCGGGCGGCGGCCGCGGCTACCCGCGCCGGTGTGCGGGCGATGGGTGGGCTCGCGCCGTACGTCCTGCGCGATGAGGACGCGGCGCCGGCTGCGACGACGCTCCGTGCGCCGGAGGGAACGGACGCCCGGGAGATCGTGACCGCTGCACTCGCGGTGGACGCCGCAGTGCCGGTCCAGGCCGCGGCGGGCACGCTGGCCAAGGAGATGATCCGGGTCAACCACTATGGTCGCGCGGCTGATCAGGCGGTGGTCAGGGCCTCACTGATGGCGCTGGCGGGCGGGCTGCGTGCGCTGGGGGTGTCCGTGGACGCTGAGGGCGCTGCCGTGGCTGCGGGCGAGGCCTGGGACGAGGCCATCGGTAGCTGAAGGCATGGGTGGGGCCGTGTTTCACGTGAAACACGGCCCCACGTGTGTATGCGCAACACGGCCGTGTGGAGGTGCAACGCGGCTTCGTTTCACGTGAAACGGGACTCGGGCTCCCGCGAGGGGCAGCCGCCTCGTTTCGTATAGCCCGAGGCCGCGGACGGGCTCCTAGGCGGACGACTATTTCGTCAAGGTCCGTATTCTGAGCCCAAGTTGGGCCCGAGTTGGGCGCTGGGGGTAGAGGCGCGTGGTCGAGGCGCGTACGCCTGGGGGACACGCCGACGGCGTTGCGGCAGGTGGGCCCGGTGGCGGCCGGTAGCGGGTGGTAGTGGGTGGGTGACGGTCACGGTCGCCGGCCTTGGGCTCGCGGGGTGAGGCGAGGGGCGCCGGTACTGGTCAGCCGCCCGACATCCGTCATTCACCACCCGTCATCTGCGCTCCGTAGTCTGCCGTTCGCCGTTCGCTGCCTGATGCCCGATGCCCGCCGTTCGCTGCCCGCCGCCTGCTTTCCGCCGTCCGCCATCAGGCGGTGGTTCACCGCGCCCTTGTGCGCCCTGCTTCCTCTTCCTCTCTGCGCTCCCTCCTCTCCTCTGCGCTCCCTCCTCTTCGCCGTGCTTCCTCTGTTCGCCTGCTCCTCCCGCTGACCGTGCTTACGGCGCCCGTTTGGTCGACCGGTCGGCGCGACCGCGCCCGACCCTTAAGGATCATGTGTAGATCCCTCCCGTAGAATCGGAATAGTCGACCCGTTTAAATCGGCGGTTCTCGACGCGGACGTCGATGGTTCTCAGGAGGCCCGTGAAATGGCGGACGGCGGTGCCGCGCGTGGTGTCCCGTACGCGCGTGCGGATGCGCGGCGCAATAGGGCGCTGGTGCTCCAGGCAGCCCGATTCGCCTTCGAGGAAAAGGGGTTGGGGGTTCCACTCGGGGAGATCGCACGCCGCGCGGGCGTCGGGGCGGGCACCGTCTACCGCCATTTCCCTTCCAAGGAAGCCCTGTTCAGGGCGACGATCGTAGAACGGATCGAGCTTTTCACCGACACCGCAAGGGACTTGATCGATGTCGAGGACCCCGGTGGGGTCTTCTTTCGCTTCCTGTCGTCGGTGGTGCGGCTCGCCTCACGAAACAAGGCGTTGTGCGACGCGCTGGCGGCGGCCGGCGCAGGGCGCTTCGAGCCGTCGCCAGGGGTGGGGCGGGACTTCGACGAGGCGCTGGAGGCCCTGCTCGCCCGGGCTCAACAGGCGGGAGCGGTGCGGAAGGACGTCGGGATAACGGACCTCAGGGCGCTGCTGGTGGGCTGTCTAGCCATGGAGCAGGCCGCATCGGCGGCGGATCCGGAGTCCGCGGCGCAGGGGCGGATGACGGTGCTGATGTGTGATGCGCTGCGGGCGGGCCCTGCTGTAACGAAACTTCCACCTGGAGCGGCGAACCGTAACGAATCGCGGTGTGAGGTGTGCGGTACGGCGATTGCCGTGGCTCGTACGGGACGGCCCGCGCGCTTCTGCGGCGGCGCCTGCCGGCAGAAGGCCCACCGGGCGCGGCGGCGTACGCGGCGGAGCTGAATGCCACGCGGAGTGAACGCGCCCATCGGAGTGAGCGCATCCTTCAGAGAGTGAGCTTGAAGCCCAGGTGGGAGGCCTCGAACCCGAGGCGCTCATAGAAGCGGTGTGCATCGATCCGGGTCGCGTCGGAGGTGAGCTGCACCATCTGGCAGCCGAGCGTGCGGGATTCCGCTACCGCCCACTCGATGAGCTGGCTGCCCAGGCCGCCGCCCCGCTCGTCACGGTGTATCCGTACGCCCTCGATGATCGAACGGGTGGCGCCGCGCCGTGACAGGCCGGGGATGACCGTCAGCTGGAGGGTGCCGACCGTCCGCCCCTCGCGCACGGCGACGACCAGGTGCTGCTGCGGGTCGGCGGCGAGTGCCGCGTATGCGGCGTGGTACGGGGCGAGGTCGTCGGGCGACTCGCGGGCGGCGCCCAAGGGATCGTCGGCGAGCATCGCGACGATGGCGGGCAGGTCGGCTTCGGTCGCGCGGCGTATCTCGATGTCGCTCATGGGCGCGACCCTATGCCGCGCGCTCACAGGGCGGCAGGCGGGTGACCGGGCCGGGCGCCCGGCCCCCGGATCGCAATCGCCCCTGCTCGTCCCTGCTCGTGCCTGCGGTCAGTGCCTGCGGTCAGTGCTCCGTCGACGGTGCGAGCGTCTCGACGGCGGTGACCAGTGGCGCCAGCTCAGGACG
The DNA here is from genome assembly GCF_042749045.1 of Streptomyces sp. NPDC059008. Taxonomy (NCBI): domain Bacteria; kingdom Bacillati; phylum Actinomycetota; class Actinomycetes; order Kitasatosporales; family Streptomycetaceae; genus Streptomyces; species Streptomyces sp. NPDC059008. The sequence goes on from NZ_JBHYJC010000001.1 coordinate 369,882, forward strand.
CTGAGCGGCGTCGTGGAGGGCCTCACGCAGTGCGCCGTCGTGCGTCGGCCGGGCCTCCACCAGGAGCGCGAGCCCGTCGGGCGTGACGTTGGTGTAGATGCCGCGCCGGTCGTCGGGGCACAGGTAGCGCGAGAGCAGTCCCCGCTCCTCGAGCCGGGTGACCAGGCGGGTGGTCGCGCTCTGGCTGAGGACGACGGAGTCCGCCACCTGGTGCATCCGCAGATGGCCGCCCGGCCCGTCGTGCTGCTCGCTGAGCACGTTGAGGACCGAGAACTCGCGGACGCTGAGGTCGTGCTGCGCCTGAAGTGCGCGCTCGATGTGCGACTCGATCCGGCCGTGCAGGGCGGAGAGCGCGCACCAGCCCTGCGCGAGCCCGGGGGGCGACGCCGGCGGGCAAGCGGGCTCGGCTGTCGCCGGCTGCTGGGCTGCCGCCTGCTCCCGCGTTTCCAGCTGCTCCCGCGTCTGCTGCGTCATCGAAGACCTCCTCAAGGGGCGCACGAACCAGGATAGAGCACTTTCGAAATATACGGCGCTTGCATTTAACCCGCGTCTGCAACTATTGTGAACGCTTGTAAAGGACGGACGCAACGATCTGAAGGGATCCGTCATGCCTCTCGCGCTCCTGGCCCTTGCCATCGGCGCCTTCGGGATCGGAACGACCGAGTTCGCGGTCATGGGCCTGCTGCCCGACATGGCGGCCGGTTTCGGTGTCTCCATCCCGCTCGCCGGATACGCGACCACCCTCTACGCCCTCGGTGTGGTCATAGGCGCCCCGCTGATGACCGCGCTCGGCACGCGCTTCACGCGCAAGCAGATGCTGATGCTGCTGATGGGCCTGTTCATCGTGGGCAACCTGCTCACGGGCATCGCGCCCAACTTCGGCATCATGCTGGCCGGCCGGATCGTCTCCGCGTTCACGCATGGCGCGTTCTTCGGCATCGGCGCGCTCGTGGCCGCCGACCTGGTCGCGCCCCAGAAGCGTGCCAGCGCCATCTCGCTGATGTTCAGCGGCCTGACCATCGCGAACGTCGTGGGTGTCCCGGCCGGCACGATGCTCAGCCAGCAGTTCGGCTGGCGCACCACCTTCTACGCCATCACGGCGCTGGGTGTGATCGGCCTGCTGGGCATCGTCAAGCTCGTTCCCGCGCAGCGGGCGAGGGCGGCCTCCCCCATAGGCAGCGAACTGGCGGTCTTCCGCAACCCCCAGGTCGGGCTCGCGATGCTGATGACGATCCTCGGCTTCGGCGGTGTCTTCGCAGCCGTCACCTACCTCGCCTCGATGATGACCGAGGTCACCGGCTTCGCACCGTCCTCCGTCATCTGGCTGACGGCCATCTTCGGCCTCGGCATGGTCGGCGGAAACCTGGTCTCCGGCCGCTTCACCGACCGCGCCATGATGCCGATGCTCTACGTGTCGCTGACCGGTCTGGCCCTCTCGCTGGCCGCCTTCTCCTTGACCGCGCACAACAAGATCGCCGCAACCCTCACCATCGCGCTGATCGGGGTCTTCGGCTTCGCGACCGTGCCGCCGCTGCAGAAGCGGGTGATGGACCAGGCGGCCGCGGCGCCCACCCTGGCCTCGGCCGGCAACATCGCGGCCTTCAACTTCGGCAACGCACTGGCCTCCTGGCTCGGCGGGATCGTCATCTCGGCCGGCCTCGGCTACACCGCACCCAACTGGGTCGGTGCGCTGATGACCGTCGCGGCGCTCGTGGTGGCGATATTCGCCTCCGCCCTGGAGCGGCGTCAGACGGGCCGTGGCCAGGTCGTGGCCACCGGGCTTCCCGGCGCGATCGCCGGCGAGCCCGTGCCGGCGGCGCAGGGCTGACGGTTCCGGACACCGCGCCGGCAGACGCCCCTCCGCACTACTCGCAACACCAGCACCAGCGGCGCCCCAAGCGCCACCAGCACCACACCCCCAAGGACACTTCTCATGAGCATCTCCACCCCCCAGGCCTCCACCTCCCAGGCCTCCGGCCCCTCCTCCACCGCAGATGCCGCCCCCGCTGTCCGCCCCCTCACGGCCCGCGATGCCGATGTCCTCATCGAGGCCGCTGGGCGGGCCGCCGAGGACCTCGGGGTCCGAGGCAGCGTGTCCGTCGTCGACGCGGGTGGCCATCTGCTCGGCTTCCGGCGGGACGACACGGCCGTGCTGATCTCCGGGGAGACCAGCACCCGCAAGGCCTACACCGCCCTGCAGCTGGACGCGCCGACCGCCGACCTCGTTGATCTCGTACGGCCTGACGGCCTCTTCCATACGCTGCCCACGGCGCTGGACCGGCCGCTGCTCTTCCTCGCGGGCGGCGTGCCGCTGCACAGGGACGGCCGGCTGATCGGCGCGATCGGCGTCGGCGGCGGTGCCCCGGACCAGGACCACCGGATCGCCACCACGGCGATAGCGGAGGCCGACCTCGCCTGACGACGGTCTTGCCCTGTCCGCTAGCGGACGCCCGCACCCTCCTTGCCGCTCCCTCGCGCCTGGGGGGTGCGGGTCCCGGTCGACTGCGCCGCGCGCAGTCGGCGGCCGCGTTTGGTCAGCCCCCAGGGCTTGAGGACGGAGATCGCGGTGATGAAGAGGTAGGTGGCCGTGGCGACCGCCGGTGCGACGACGAGGCCGACGTCGGGGACGGCGCTGCCCGCGGCCGCCTCGGCGGCCAGTTGGTCGATGCCCGGGCGGAGGGAGAAGACCGTCAGCAGCACGGTGACGAGTGTCAGCCAGAACTTGATGAAGACCCAGCGGTGCCTGGCCAGCCCCCATGCGGTGCCCAGGGACAGCACCAGTCCACTGACCAACGTGACAAGGGCGATCGGGAGGACCAGCCAGTCGCTGAAGATCTTCATCGCCCGGTAGGCGACCGCCGCTGTCTCGGGGGAGCCGGCGGTGAAGCCGGTGACACTGAGGGTCAGAAGCCCGAGAGTGAGCCCGAGCCAGCTGACGGATACGGCGACATGGAGGACGAGGAGGGCCCGGCGGGCGGGCCGGCGAAGCTGCTGCATACGGTCCACGGTGGCGTCCGTGGCCCCGCCGTACATCTGCCGCCGGGAGTATCCGCGCCTACGCGCACCTGAGTACGGCGCCCGCGTCCGCTCCCCTACGGGACCTGGTCCCGTCCGAGGGGCCAGAACGCCCAGGCCCTAAGCTCCGCCCCATGAGCACGCTGCATCTGTTCGACATGGACGGGACTCTGCTCCACGGGTCCGCGGCCGCCATCGAGATCTCCCGGCAGCTCGGGCTGGACCGGGAGATCGCCGAGTTGGAGCGCGGGTTCGTGACGGGGGAGCTGACGCCGCTGCAGTACGCGCAGCGGGCATGTGATCTCTGGGCCGCCGAGCTCACCGAACTCCATGTGGCCGCGGCCTTCGAGGGCGCGCCCTGGCTGGCCGGAATTCAGGAGGTCTGGGCGGATATCCGAGCGCGGGGTGAACGGTGCGCGGTGATCTCCCTCTCGCCCAGCTTCTTCGTTGACCGGCTGGTGGGCTGGGGGGCCGACACCGCGCACGCCTCGCGTTGGCCCGCGGTGCCGATCCGGCAGCCGATGGATCCGGCCGGCATCCTCTCGCCGGCGGCGAAGGTGCGGATCGCGGATGAACTCTGCGTGAGGTACGGGCTGACCCGGGCCGACTGCGTGGCGTACGGCGACTCGCAGTCGGACGCCGAACTGTTCGCGGCGGTTCCCCGATCCGTGGCCGTGAATGCCGATCACCACGTCAGTGACCTGGCCTTTTACGCATACGCGGGGCGCGATCTGCGCGAGGCATACGAACTGGTGCGTACTGGCCGGTAATTCCGAGTTTTCTGCCGGGGATTCGCCCACTGTGTGTGCTGAAAATGCACTCTGTGGGGAGGAACACTCTTATCGGAGGGGCCGTTCGGAGTGTTCCAAGATCAGGTCTTGTGGTTTCAACTACTGCCGGTATGGTCGAGTCCGGCTTGACGGGGTGAGGGCTTCCGTGAGCCACGAAGCGCGGGCAAAGCTCGTCAGCATAGCGGTGAAGCGGCCCGTGACGACCGGACTTCCGACTGTTTGTCCGTTGTGATGGGCGGGGCTGTCATGCTGCTGACGCGGCGTCTGCTCCGCATTGTCGCAAGGGAGTGAGATCTGTCCGCTTTGGAGGGGGTTGCCGGAATCGCTTGAGTCGATTAAGAATTCCGGGGCAGGACGGGGGAATTCCGGGCAGTTCCGATCCGCGGAAGTGCTAAGTCAACCGAAAGACGTTCGAGGCGAGGCAGACCATGGACGCTCCGACCACCACGTCGGCCGATGGCGGCTCTTCTGGCGGCAACAGTGGCGGTTGGGGTTGGTTCAATCCGCCGAAGAAGTCCCCCGGGGAACAGCAGGAGCGACAAGACGTCCAGGACCGGCAGGGTCAGGACGACCGGGCCGAAGTGAACGACCGGGGTCAACACGCGGACGTCGGCGAGCGGTACGAACCCGACGAACGGGAACGGATACCCAGCCGGCCGGTCAATCCGATCCGGCCGGTAGGCACCGCTGCCACGCGTGAACGCGAGGCGGAGCCGCCGCAGGTTCCTCAGCCGCGGCACGATACGGGCCGTCGGCCCACCGCGTCCCCTTATGCCGAGCAGGCCACCGCTTCCCCCTATGTCGAGCAGGCCACCGCTTCCCCCTATGCCGAGCAGGCCGCCGCGGGCCGCGGGTACGGCGCTCCCTCGTCTCCGTTCGACCCGCCGCACCTTGTGCCCGAGCCCGCCCAGGAACGCGAGCCGTCCCGGGGCCGTGAGCCCGAACCCGTCCACGAGTCGGTACACCGCCGGGCAGCCCCCGTCGGCCCCGACGCGCAGAACGCGGCCCCCGCCCCCGCCCCCGCCCCCTCCGTCTTCACCCCTCAGCGCCCCGCCGCGCCTGCCCCGGAGCCCTCCCTCGACGCTCTGGAAGCCTCGTCCTCCGAGGCCGCACCGGCCTCTCCCGACGCGATCCTCATCCGCCGCACCATGGCCGAAATAGGGCCGGTGGCGGACAAGGTCACCTCGTACTTCTACGCGCTGCTCTTCGTCCAGCACCCCGACCTGAGGGCGCTGTTCCCCGCCTCGATGGACACCCAGCGCGACCGGCTGTTCAAGGCACTGCTCACCGCGGCCCAGCACGTCGACAACGGCGAAGTGCTCACCGCGTACCTGTCGAACCTCGGCCGCGGGCATCGCAAGTACGGCACCCAACCCGACCACTACCCCGCGGTCGGCGAATGCCTGCTCAGATCGCTCGCGCGGTATGCGACCTCCAGTTGGGACCCGGAGACCGAGGCCGCATGGGTGCGCGCGTACACCGCGATCTCGCAGATCATGATCGACGCCGCTGCCGAGGACGAGGCCGTGGCACCCCCCTGGTGGCAGGCCGAGGTCGTCTCGCACGAGCTGCGCACGCCCGAGATCGCGGTGGTGACGGTCCGCCCCGACCAGCCCTACCCGTTCCTCGCCGGTCAGTACACCAGCGTCGAAACCCCCTGGTGGCCGCGGGTCTGGCGGCACTACTCCTTCGCCTCCGCGCCGCGCTCGGACGGCTTGCTCTCGTTCCACGTCAAGGCGGTCCCGGCCGGCTGGGTCTCCAACGCCATGGTCCACCGCGCACGGCCCGGTGACGTCATCCGGCTCGGTGCCCCGGGCGGCTCGATGACCGTCGACCACACCACCCGCAACGGCCTGCTGTGCGTCGGCGGCGGCACCGGTATCGCCCCGATCAAGGCCCTGGTCGAGGATGTCGCCGAACACGGTATCCGGCGCCCGGTCGAGGTCTTCTACGGCGCCCGCAGCGATCACGACCTCTACGACCTCGACACCATGCTGCAGCTCGAACAGGCCCACCCCTGGCTCTCGGTCCGTCCGGTCGTCGCCACCGGGCCCGCGGTCCGCGGCGGGACCAGCAGTGAGACCGGTCAGCTTCCGGACGCAGTACGGCAATACGGACCGTTCCGGGAGTACGACGCCTATCTTTCCGGGCCGCCCGGGTTGATCCGCAGCGGTGTGGACGCTTTGGTAGGGGTCGGTATTCCGAGCGACCGCATACGGCACGACTCCATAGAAGAGCTGGTCTCGGCAGGAGATTGAGGTCTTGGCAGCACAGGGTGAATTCGAGCCGACAGGCGAGGGGCGGGGCATGAGCGCGCAGGCGCGCCCCGGAAGCGACGGCGAGCACTTGGTGCAGCAGAGACTTGGCACGACCGAGCGCGCCGACCGGTTCTACCAGGACCAGGTCCTGGACCATCTCAACGCCCGTATGCAGGAGTTCGTGTCCCGGCAGGAGATGTTCTTCCTGTCCACGGCCGACCGGCACGGCGACTGCGATGCGACGTTCCGGGCCGGGCCGCCCGGGTTCCTCCAGGTGCTCGACGAACGGACGCTGGCCTACCCGGAGTACCGCGGCAACGGTGTCATGGCGTCCATCGGCAACATCTCGGAGAACCCCCGCCTGGGCATGCTGATGGTCGACTTCACCCGCGACCGCATCGGGCTGCACGTCAACGGCCGGGCGCGGGTCGTGATGGACGACGAGATGCGGGCGTGCCACGTCGGTCTGCCGGTCGACCCGGTCCCCGGCCGCCGCGCCCAGCTGTGGGTCACCGTCGAGGTCGAGGAGGCGTACATCCACTGCTCCAAGCACATACCGCATCTGCAGAAGGTCCCGGCGCACCAGCGCGGGGCGCGGGCCTGGGGCACGGACGACTTCAAGCGCAAGGGCGGCGACTTCTTCGGCGCGGCGGCCGAGGCCGGCGAGCGGCTGCCGTTCCGGCGCGCGGAGCGCAAGAACGAGCACCTTCGGGGCGGGCTGCACGAGGACACCGTCCCGGCGCCGCGGGGCGCGGGCCGGGAGGACTTCGTGCAGGAGCTGAATGCGGAGTTCCTCGACCGGGTCGAGCGGGTGCTGGCGCGCGCCCAGCCGCGCCGCCCCGCGGAGGACGAGCCTGAGTTCCGCGGGTGGTTCGACCGGCGCGACGACTGACGAATCCGCTGCGGCCGCGGGTGCTGCGGTGCGGTCGTGCGGGTTCAGCCCAGGTCGGGGGCGTGCATCGCCCGTACGCCTTCGATGTTGCCGTCCAGGTAGTGCCGCAGTGACAGCGGCACGACCTCGACGGAGGCGATCCCGACTCGGGTGAAGGGTACCCGCACGATCTCGTAGTCCCCGCAGGGCTCCTCGACCTCCGGTCCGTGGCGGCGTGCGAGGTCCATCGAGTCGAGCCGGCACACGAAGAAGTGCTGTACCTTCACGCCGTCCACTCCGCCGTCGCTGATGTGCTCGACGGTGTCGACGAAGACCGGCACCACGTCCTTGATCTTCGCGCCCAGCTCTTCGTCCAGTTCACGGTGGAGGGCGTCGATGACGGTGGCGTCCTCGGGCTCGACCCCACCGCCGGGGGTGATCCAGTACGGGGCCCGGCCCGGTTTGGTGCGCTTGATCAGAACAAGGTCCGCGCCGTCGAGCAGAATCGCGCGGGCGGTGCGTTTGACGACTGGCCGTACGGTCATAGTCGACAGATGCCGCAACCGCAGCCTGGTGAAACCCCTGCCCCTTCGCTACCAGTCGACGGCGCACCGCAGCAGTGACTCATGCGCCCGGGCGATATGCGGCAGGCCCAGCGTCCCGGTCCGTACGGCGAGGAAGTAGGTGCGGAGCGGCGGCACCGGCGGGTCGAGCAGCGCGACGACCTCTCCGCAGTCCAGTGCCTCGGCACACAGATAGCGGGGCAGCACGGCGAGCCCCGCACCGGCCGTGACACAGGACAGCACCGCCCGGAGATCGGCCGCGATCACGGCGGCGGAGGCCGCCGGCTTGGCGTCGAAGACCGCCGACCAATAGCGGGCGACCAGCGGCAGGCTCTCATGGACTTCCACGAGCGGTACGGGGTCCAGCACGCGGACACCCCTGGCCTGCAGCACCGCCGGACCGCCCAACTGGGCCGCCCAGCGGGGTGCGGCGATCAGGACGTGCTCCTCGTCGCACAGCGGGGTCGCGGTGAGCAGTCCGCCACGCGGCCGGGTGGTGGTGACGGTCAGATCGTGGTGGCCGGCGGCCAGGCCCGTCAGCAGCTCGTCGGTGGTGCCGAAGGAGGTGCGTATGGATAGGCCCTGGGCGATGAGCGGGGTCAGTGCGGGCAGCGCGCGCTCGGCGAGGAACTCCGGGGGGCCGGCGAGATGGAGGGTGCGGGTCACGGAGTCCCGGTCCAGGCCGGTCTCGGTGATCTCGGTGAGCGCGTCCAGGTGCGGCGCCACTTTGTGGGCGAGCTCGTCGCCGATGGTGGTGGGGGTGACGCCACGGGCGTAACGCAGGAAGAGCGGGCGGCCCAACTGGCGTTCCAGCGCCCGGATCTGGCTGGTCACCGCGGGTTGGGAGAGCCCGAGTAACGCTGCGGCACGGGTGAAGGAGCCGGCTCGGTGCACCGTGACGAAGGTGCGCAGCAGAGCCAGATCCATCGCGTACCTCCTGCGCCCCTCGGAAGCCTGGTCGCGGGCCAACTATAAATTTGTCGATAGGGCTGTGTCGCTAGCGTGATTGGACACTGACGCTCAGTCAACTAGCCTTGTCTCAGCGGTTCGTTTCACGTGAAACAGCTGGTTTCACGTGAAACACGTGGACTTGGTCCACGCGGAGCCGCGGCCGGCAGGGTGACGAGGGGGGATACCCTGCCGGCCAGTTACGTCCGATCAGCTCTGCGCGGCCTCGCGCGCCGCAATATCCAGTGCGTGGAGGACGTCTGCGACCAGGTCCTCCGGTTCCTCGACGCCGACCGACAGACGGATGAAGCCCTCGGGCACGGCGTCGCCGCCCCAGCGGGCGCGTCGCTCGGCACTGGACCGCACGCCCCCGAAGCTCGTTGCATCGTCGACCAGGGCCAGCGCGGACAGGAACCGCTCCGCGTGCGCCTTGTCCGGCAGCACGAACGAGACCACGGAGCCGAAGCGGCCAGGGCGCATCTGCTGGGTGGCGAGGAGGTGGGACGGGTCGGACGGCAGGCCGGGGTGGCGCAGGCCGCTGACCTCGGGGCGGTCGGCCAGCGCCGTGGCAAGCGTCAGTGCGCCGGCCGACTGCTGACGGACGCGCAGTGCGAGGGTGGCGAGTGAGCGATGCGCGAGCCAGCTCTCCATGGGGCCCGGGATCGCGCCCACGGTCTTGCGCCACAGCCGTACGGACTCGGCCAGCGCGGCATCGCGGGTGCTGGCGTACCCCAGCAGGACATCGCCGTGGCCGGTCAGCGCCTTGGTGCCGCTGGCCACCGAGAAGTCCGCGCCCAGCTCCAGGGGGCGCTGGCCGAGGGGGGTGGCGAGGGTGTTGTCGACGGCGACGAGGGCGCCGCGCCGGTGCGCCGCGTCGGCCAGCCGCCGGATGTCGCAGACGTCGAGCCCGGGGTTGGAGGGCGTCTCGATCCACAGCAGCCGGGCACCGTCCAGCACGTCGAGCTGTGCGTCATGTGCCGTGGGTGCCGTGCGGACCTCGATGCCGTAGCTCTCCAGGCGAGTGCGGACTGCCGGCAGCAGCTGGTAGCCGTCGCCGGGCAGGACCACCGCGTCGCCGGAGCGCAGCTGGGAGAAGAGGACGGCGGTGATCGCCGCCATCCCGGACGCGAAGGTAACGGTGTGGGCGCTGCCGTCCGGCGATTCGAGCTCACCGATGGCCTTCTCCAGGCGGGTCCACGTCGGGTTGGCGTCCCGTCCGTACATGTAGGGGCCGACGGCGTCGCCGGGCAGGTGGAAGTGGGCCGCGAAGACCGGACCGGGGAGGGCCGGCTCGAAGGCCTCCGGCTCCGGAAGCCCGGCGCGTACGACGCGGGTGCCGTCGCCCGTCACATGCCCTCCTTCTCCTGCGGGTGGTGCGTGACCTGCGCCGGGCGTCGGTCGTCGTGCCCGGGCGCACGGGCTGGGACGACGGCGCGGGCGGTGACCGCGGTGCGTACCGCTGCCAGCAGGCCCTCGCTCGCCGCCTCGATCATCTCCAGGCACTCCTCGAAGTCCGCGAGACCGCCGTAGTACGGATCGGGCACGTCGAGATCGCCCGCCGTGTCTGGCGCGTAGGAGCGCAGCAGGCGGACCTTGGCGGCGGCGTCGGGCGTGGGGGCCAGCCGCCGCAGCTCGCGCAGATGCCCGGAGTCGAGCGCGATGACCAGGTCGAGGCGGTCGAACCAGGAGGCGCGGAACTGCCGTGCGGTGTGGGCGGAGGGGTAACCGCCCGCGCGCAGCACGGCGACCGTGCGCGGATCGGCTCCGTCGCCCTCGTGCCAGCCGCCGGTGCCGGCGCTGTCCACCTCGACCAGGGCGTCGAGCCCGTCCTCCGCGAGGTGGGCGCGGAAGACGGACTCCGCCATCGGTGAACGGCAGATGTTGCCGGTGCAGACGAAGCAGAGGCGGAACACAGCGGTCAAGGATCAGTCCTCGTCGGGAAGGATCACGTGCATCGCCCAGGAGACGATGGAGATGATCACGCCGCCGAGCAGGGCCGTCCAGAAGCCGTTCACATGGAAGGCGAGGTCGACCTTGCCGGCGAGCCAGGATGTCAGCAGCAGCATCAGCGCGTTCACGACCAGCGTGATCAGGCCGAGCGTGAGGATGAACAGGGGGAAGGACAGCAGCTTCACCACGGGCTTGACGAGGAAGTTGACCAACCCGAAGATCAGCGCGACGAGGATCAGGGTCAGTACCTGGCGGCCGGTGTTCTCGCCGGTGAGCGTGATGTCCTTGAGCAGCCAGATGGCCACGGCAAGCGCCGCGGCGTTGGCGATCGTCTTGACCAGAAAATGCTTCATGGTGAGATCGTCGCAGACGAGTGTGAACCATCAAGGGGTGCGAACGGCATGAAGGCCTTCAGGCTGGATGAACTGGAAGCGGAGCGGGCCGCCAACGACGGTGCGTACTTGCAGTTCATCAGGGAACGCAACATGTCGGTCGGGCTGTACGCGCTGGACGCCGGCAGCATCGATCCGCAGCAGCCGCACGCCCAGGACGAGGTGTACTTCGTGGTCAGCGGCCGGGGAGCGATCACCGTCGGCGCGGAGACGGAGCCGGTGGCGCGCGGAAGCGTGGTCTATGTGCCGGCCGGGGTTCCCCACAAGTTCCACCACATCAGCGAGGATCTCAGGGTGATGGTGGTCTTCTCTCCTCCTGAGAGCTAAGGGTCGAGGCCCGATACCCGTAGGGGAAGGCTCAGGGGAGGACCGGGGCTGCGCAGCCCCCGCGGCCGTGCTCCGCGCCCTAGCATCGTTGGTGATGGGAGAACCGGAGACGGCCGGGCAGCGGCCCGGCGCGCGGACGGTGCCATCGGCGCACAGACAGTGCGGTGGACAGATAGCGCGGTACAGACGCCGTTACAGACAGAAAGCAGGGCAGAGCAGTGGCTGGTAAGGGGATATTCGCAGGGCTTCCGTGGTGGGTCACCTGGGTCGTGGTGCCCGTCGTCCTGATCGTGGTCTTCGGAGGATTCATCGCCTCGGCGCTCGGGTTCCTGATCGGCGTGCTGTTCAAGCTCCTCATCGCGGCGGCCCTCATCGCCGGAGTCGTCTACCTCGTCCGCAGGTTCAACGGTTCGTCGTCGTCCTCGTCGAAGAGCGACTGGTAAGCCACACCCTCCGTCCGGACGACTGCGTCCGGACGACCCCGCCCGTGCCGACGCGCCACCCGGCGCGCACCGCCCAACTCCGTTCAACAGCGGCCCCGCAGGTCGGATGTCGGCCCGCCCCTGCCTCCGCACGCCAACTAGTGCGCCAGGTGGGTTAACTCCCCCGGCTTTCGGCTTACTGCTCCGATCGGCGGAGTTAGAGTGCGGATCGCAGGCGTCTTCCGGATGGTGACGTTCCGGAAAATACCGGGTGAGGCGAGGCCGGGCCGGCGTCATCGCGGAAGCCTGGGAGACGCGCGCGGTCGTGGGAGCGGGTCCCGCGACCGGGGCCCCCGTGCCCCACGGCGAGCCGATCTGGGGGTTGGCGTTGGCAATGGTGAACGGCGAATCCACCTCACACCCCACCTTGATCGGTTCGGTGCAGCGAGCGCTCCGGCTGCTGGAAGCGGTGAGCGAGCACGCCGATGGGGCGCCGGCCAAACAACTCGCCAGAGAAACCGGGCTGCCGCTGCCGACGACCTACCACCTGTTGCGGACCCTGACCTACGAGGGCTATCTGCAGCGCGAGAACGGCGTCTTCGTCATCGGTGCGGCGGCGGAGGCCATCGGCAAGGCCGGGGCCAGGCGCCGGCAGCGGGCCCAGATCTCCGAGGCGCTGGCCGTGGCGGGCCGGAAGCTGGGCGCCGCCGTCTACTTCGCCGTCTACCGGGAGGGTGAAGTGGAGGTCGTGGCGGTCGCGGACAACCCGGATCGGCCGCCGGTGGAGGAATGGGTTGATTTTCGTACCACCGCTCACGCTCATGCGATCGGGCAGTGTCTGCTCGCGCAGCTTGACGAGGCATCGAGGAAGGAGCATCTGTCGCGGCATCCCCTGCAGTCGATAACGCCCTTTTCCCTGCGATCTGAGGACGATTTGCTGCGCCGTTTGGATACGGTGCGTCGCGGTCAGGCCGCCTTCGAGCGACAGGAATATGCCCTGGGCACGGTGTGTTCGGCCATCCCCATCCAGGTTGGTGCGGCCGCGGCGACGTTGGCGGTGTCACTTCCCGCCAACGAACTGCACCGATTGCGGTCCGTTACGGATCGACTACGAAAAATGGCGGAGGCGACACTAACGACACTCGCCTTCTCTATCAGTATCTGAAAACTCACTCCTTGTGATCTGCCAGCACGTGGCCGACGATGGCGGCAATAGGGCTACGGGGGATGTTTCCCGGCCATCTCCGATCAAGTGCGGGGCAGTGGTTGATGACCGACACAGTTCAGGCAGAAGTGATCATGAGCTTCGTCGTCTCCGAGGAGCTCGCGTTCCGGATTCCGGTGGAGCTGGACTTCGACAGCGCCGATCCCTACGCCGTCCGCCTCACCTTCGACCTGCCCGGTGATGCGCCCGTCACCTGGGCCTTCGGGCGTGAGCTGCTGCTGGACGGCTTGAGCCGGCCGTCCGGTGAGGGTGATGTGCGGATCGAACCGGCCTCGCCCGAGCATCTCAGCGATGTCTTCATCAGCCTCCAAGTAGGCGCCGAGCGCGCCCTGTTCCGGGTGAGCGCGGCGCCGCTGGTCGCCTTCCTGGACCGTACGGACCGGCTCGTGCCGCTCGGCAAGGAAGAGGTCTGCGACACGTTGGAGGCCGTGCTGGACCGGATCCTCACGGAGGCGCCCGCCGGCTGACCCCGGCCCGAACGCCCCGTCCACACCGGCGCCACACGGGTCCGCCGGTCACTTCACATGCCGCGCGCCCCTCCGGGCCCCGTGCGCGGCATGCCCGTACCGCTACCGCTTGCGTCGCCTGCCATGCCCTCCACGCCGTCCCGACCGGCCGCGCGACGCATCGTCGGCGCCCCTTGCCCCCGCACTCCCTGCCCCCGGGTCCGCTGTCCCCTGTGCGCGACGTGTGCCGTCGTTCCTGCGGTCCGCCGAGACGACGAGCGCCGCCAGAAGCGTCGTCAGCGGCACCGAGGCGACCAGGCCGATGCTGCCGACCAGCGTGCGCACGATCTCCTCCGCCACGACCTCGCTCGTGGTGACCGTACCGACGCTGCTCTGTGCGATCGAGAACAGCAAAAGCAACGGCAGCGCGGCACCCGCGTAGGCCAGGACAAGGGTGTTGACGACGGACGCGATGTGGTCGCGGCCGATCCGCATCGCCGCGCCGTAGAGCTTGCGCCAGCCCGCCGTCGGGTCCGCCTCCTTCAGCTCCCACACCGCGGCGGTCTGGGTCACCGTCACATCGTCGAGCACACCCAACGACCCGATGATGATCCCCGCCAGGAGCAGTCCGCGGATCTCGATGTTCGGGTAGAGCCCGTGCACCAGCCCGGTCGTGTCGTCCGTATTGCCCGTCAGCAGCGCCCAGCCGATGAAGACCGAACCGAGCAGTGCGATCAGCAGGAGCGAGGCGAGGGTGCCGAGTACCGCCACGGAGGTACGGGCCGTCAGCCCATGGCACAGGTAGAGGGCGATCAGCATGATCGCCGAGCCCCCCACCACGGCCACCACCAGCGGATTGGAGCCCTGCAGGATCGCCGGGAGGATGAACAGCGTCAGGACGACGAAGCTGGCCGCCAGTGCGACCAGCGCGAGCACCCCGCGCAGCCGGCCGACGACCACGACGGCGATGGCGAAGATGCCTGCCAGCACCCACATCGGAAGAGACCGGTCGACATCGGTGACCGAGTACTGCAGTTCCCTGGGTGCCTTGGGGGAGTACGACACCACCACCTCCTGCCCGGTGGTGTAGTGCCGCAGCGCGTCCGGCGTCACCACCGTCTGGAAGGTGCGCCCGGCGTTCTCGCCCGTGGTGACCTTGATGGTCGCCTGCTGGCAGGGCTTGTCCGGTGCCGCTCCCCCGGCCGGCGGTTGCCCCGTCGGTGACGGAGGCTGAGGCTGCTGCTCGGCATGGACATCCGCGCAGTTCACCTCAGCCACCTTCACCACTCTGGCCTGCTCGGTGGGTTGGTCGAAGCCGACACCGGATGGTTTGTGCCCCGGTGCGCCGCCCGGCCAGAGCACGACCAGGCCGACCGCGACCGCGGTGGCGAACGGGATCAGCACCGCCGCGATGACCTTGCGCAGATGCCGCGAGACGGGCGCGGCAGGGCCGTGGCCGTGACCGTGCGAGTGCGCGGCGGGGTGGGGGTGGGATTCGTGAGAGCTCACCCACAGATCATTGCAACAACTCATGGGGCCCCCTGTTCACCCCGCTACGTCGGCCGCTACCGTGGTGCCACCTTTGCAATCGCGGGAGCTCGGAGCACCGGGCTGAGAGGGCGCTGACCTTCGTCCCAGTGATGTTTCACGTGAAACGTCGATGGACGGAAGCCGCTGTGTCGACCGCCGAACCTGTTACCGGGTAATGCCGGCGTAGGGAGTTGGGTCTCATGACTCTGCAGGATGCACGCACGCCCAAAAACGAAAACGGTGCCGGCAGCGAGCCGCAGATCGGCTGGCACAAGGGCTATGTCTCCGGATCGCGCCCGGATCTTCGGGTCCCGGTCCGGAGGGTGCACCTCACCAACGGCAAGCACGTGACGCTCTACGACACGTCCGGGCCGTACACCGACCCCAACATCGAAACCGATGTCCGTCGTGGTCTCGCGCCGCTGCGGGAGAACTGGATCATCGCTCGCGGCGACACCGAGGAGTACGCGGGCCGCCCCATGCGGCCGGAGGACGACGGCCTCAAGCACACCTCACCGCGCGGTGGCCTCAAGAACCTGGACGCGGTCTTCCCCGGCCGTCCGCGCCAGCCCCGCCGTGGCCGCAACGGCGCCGCCGTCACCCAGCTCGCATACGCCCGGCGCGGCGAGATCACCGCGGAGATGGAGTACGTCGCCCTCCGCGAGAACGTCACGCCCGAGTTCGTACGAGACGAGATCGCGGCCGGCCGCGCCGTGCTGCCGTCCAACGTCAACCACCCGGAGATCGAGCCGATGATCATCGGCAAGAACTTCCTGGTGAAGGTGAACGCCAACATCGGTAACTCGGCGGTCACCTCCTCCATCGAGGAGGAGGTGGAGAAGATGACCTGGGCGACCCGCTGGGGCGCCGACACGGTCATGGATCTGTCCACCGGACGCAACATCCACACCACCCGCGAGTGGGTGCTGCGCAACTCCCCCGTCCCGATCGGCACCGTCCCCCTGTACCAGGCGCTGGAGAAGGTCGACGGCAAGGCCGAGGAGCTGACCTGGGAGATCTACAAGGACACCGTGATCGAACAGGCCGAGCAGGGCGTCGACTACATGACGGTGCACGCCGGTGTGCTGCTCCGCTACGTCCCGCTCACGGCCCGCCGCAAGACCGGCATCGTCTCCCGAGGCGGCTCGATCATGGCCGCCTGGTGCCTCGCGCACCATCAGGAGTCGTTCCTGTACACGCACTTCGAGGAGCTCTGCGAGATCCTCGCCTCGTACGACGTCACCTACTCGCTCGGTGACGGACTGCGCCCCGGCTCCATCGCGGACGCCAACGACGAGGCGCAGTTCGCCGAGCTGCGGACGCTCGGCGAGCTGAACACCATCGCCAAGCGGCACGGCGTGCAGACCATGATCGAGGGCCCGGGCCATGTCCCGATGCACAAGATCAAGGAGAACATCGACCTCCAGCAGGAGATCTGCGAAGAGGCACCGTTCTACACGCTGGGCCCGCTGACCACCGACATCGCGCCTGCCTACGACCACATCACCTCCGGCATCGGCGCGGCGATGATCGCCTGGTGGGGCACCGCCATGCTCTGCTACGTCACGCCCAAGGAGCACCTGGGCCTGCCCGACCGCGACGACGTCAAGACCGGCGTCATCACGTACAAGATCGCGGCCCATGCGGCGGACCTGGCCAAGGGCCACCCGGGAGCCCAGGAATGGGATGACGCGCTCTCCGACGCCCGCTTCGAGTTCCGCTGGGAGGACCAGTTCAACCTGGCCCTCGACCCGGACACGGCACGCGCGTTCCACGACGCGACACTGCCCGCGGAGCCGGCGAAGACGGCCCACTTCTGCTCGATGTGCGGCCCGAAGTTCTGCTCGATGAAGATCAGTAGGAGCATCACCGAGCAGTTCGGCGGCGACGCGGACGCGACGCCGGAGGAGATCGAGGCGGGGATGCTGGAGAAGTCCAAGGAGTTCGCGGCCGCGGGCAACCGTGTGTATCTGCCGCTGGCGGACTGAATTCCGCGCCTGAGAGTAACGGCGGAGGCCCAGATGGGGCCCCGCCGTTACGGAGCGATCAACCAGCCGGCGGAGCAGATGTGTTGGCTCAACCCGCCCCGTGTTGGCCGCTGCCGCAGCAGGCATCCCCCTCAAGCGCGGGCGACTCGCCCATCTGCTCGGTGTCGGCCTTGACGACGTAGACCTCCCAGGGTTCCTTGCCGGGCCCGTGGACCCAGACCTTGTCCTGGAGGGCGTAGCAGCAGGAGGTGTCGTTCTCTGTGAACGTCGCCAGTCCGGCTTCCGTGAGACGGTCGGTGGCGGCGGTGACCTGTTCGGTGGAGGTGACTTCGATGCCGAGGTGGTCCAGGCGGGTCTGCTGGTCGGCGTCGCCCTCGATCAGGACGAGCTTGAGCGGCGGTTCGGCGAGGGCGAAGTTGGCGTACCCCGGGCGGCGCTTGGCCGGCTCGACGCCGAAGAGCCTGGCGTAGAACTCCACCGAGGCGTCGAGGTCGGAAACGCTGAGGGCGAGCTGAACGCGGGACATTACGGCCTCCTCGTCACGTTGTATTGATGTCTCTCGATGCAAGCTTGCGCCGTGGATCGAAGTTCGTCAACATAGACGCATGTCGAATCAAAAGCTTGAGGTGCTCGGTCAGACCCAGGAGTGCTGCCCCGGGCTGCTGACCGCGCCGCTGGACGAGGATCAGGCCGGCGAGCTGGCGAAGGTCTTCAAGGCCCTCGGGGATCCGGTGCGGCTGCGACTGCTGTCGATGATCGCCTCCCGGGCCGGCGGCGAGGTGTGCGTGTGTGATCTGACGCCGGCCTTCGACCTGTCCCAGCCGACGATCTCCCACCACCTCAAGCTCTTGAAGCAGGCCGGGCTGATCGACTCCGAACGTCGCGGGACATGGGTGTACTACCGGCTGCTTCCCGAGATGACCGACCGGTTGGCCGGCATCCTCACCCGCCCCGCCGGCCGGCCCCTCACTCCGTCCGCCGAGGCGCCCGCGGAGGCCGCCTCATGACCACGCGGAACAGCGCTGCGGGGCCGGTCGCGGCCCGACTGTCGTTCCTTGACCGCTTCCTGGCCGCATGGATCCTGCTGGCCATGGCCGCCGGCCTGGTCCTGGGCCGTGCGGTGCCGGGCCTGGGGGACGCCCTGGCGAAGGTGACCGTCACCGGCGTCTCCCTGCCGATCGCGCTGGGCCTGCTGGTGATGATGTATCCGGTGCTGGCCAAGGTCCGCTATGACCGCCTGGACAGCGTCACCCGGGACCGCCGCCTGCTGATCCCCTCCCTGTTGATCAACTGGATCGCCGGCCCCGCCGTGATGTTCGCGCTCGCCTGGCTCTTCCTGCCCGACCTGCCGGAGTACCGGACCGGGTTGATCATCGTGGGGCTGGCCCGGTGCATCGCCATGGTCATCATCTGGAACGACCTGGCCTGCGGCGACCGCGAGGCCGCCGCCGTCCTCGTGGCCCTGAACTCGGTCTTCCAGGTCCTCGCGTTCAGCCTGCTGGGCTGGTTCTACCTCTCCGTCCTGCCCGGCTGGCTCGGCCTGCAACAGACCGGGCTGAACGTCGGCGTGTGGGAGATCGCCCGCAGTGTGCTGATCTTCCTCGGCATCCCCCTGGCCGCCGGGTTCCTCACCCGCCGCCTGGGGGAGAAGACCAAGGGCCGCACCTGGTACGAGACGAAGCTGATCCCCCGCATCGGCCCCTTCGCGCTCTACGGACTGCTGTTCACCATCGTCGTGCTCTTCGCCCTCCAGGGGGACGCGATCACCTCCCGCCCGCTGGACGTCGCACGCATCGCACTGCCGCTGCTGGTGTACTTCGCGCTCATGTGGGCCGGTTCCATGGCCCTGGGCAAGGCCGTCGGCCTGAACTACCCGAGGGCGACGACCCTGGCGTTCACCGCGGCCGGCAACAACTTCGAACTCGCCATCGCCGTCGCCATCGCGACCTTCGGCGCAACGTCCGGCCAGGCCCTGGCCGGTGTCGTCGGCCCTCTCATCGAGGTGCCGGTACTGATCGGCCTGGTCTACGTCGCCCTGGCCGCCCGCCGCCTCTTCCCCGACACCCCTGCCCCGGCCGCCGTGCCGGCCGGCCACCAGGAGCACGTCCATGACTGACCCCCGCAAGCCATCGGTGCTGTTCGTGTGCGTCCACAACGCCGGACGCTCGCAGATGGCCGCTGCCTTCCTCGCCGACCTCGCCCAGGGCAAGGTGGAGGTCCGCTCGGCCGGTTCGGCCCCCGCCGACACCGTCAACCCGGCCGTCGTCCAGGCGATGGCCGAGGTCGGCATCGATATCTCGGCCGAGACGCCGAAAGTGCTGACCGCCGAGACGGTGCGGGCATCCGACGTGGTGATCACCATGGGCTGCGGTGACGCCTGCCCGGTCTTCCCCGGCAAGAGGTATCTCGACTGGAAGTTGGAGGACCCGGCAGGCCGGGGTGTGGCCGCCGTCCGCCCGATCCGCGACGAGATCCGGGCCCGCGTCCGGGAGCTGCTGAGCGACCTCACTGACTGAGCGACGCCGACGGACCTCGGGCTCGCCGGCGGATCGGGCCTTGCGATGCCCGAGCGACGGCGGACGTGGCCGGTGTGCCGGGCATCGCAGGCCCACGGAGATCGGAGAGACCCGCCCTAGTCCGGCGTGTGATCCGGCCTCCCGTAATCCGGGCTGGTGAAGTCCGGGCTGGAGTAGCGGGGGCGGGAGCCCGACGAGCCGCTGTCGGGGCTGGTGAATTCGGGGCGGGTGTAGCCGAGGGTGGGGATGCGGCTCTCGGGAGCGGTGGTGCGGCGCGGGACGTAGCGGACCGGGTCGTCGTCGGGGGCGGCCGCCGGATCGGCCAGCGCTTCACGGAGGAAGGGCAGCACTCCGCGCTCCAGGAGGGCGCTCCGCCAGGCTTCGCGGGCGTCGTCCAGCGCCTCGCCCAGCTCGTCGGCTCTGGTGGACCGGGCGGACGGGCCGTTGCGCAGCGCCGTGACGAGCAGGCAGCCCATCGCGACGAGGGTCCCGGCGGCGGCCAGCGCGGCGAAGATCCAGCCGACGCTGATCAGCGGCTCCGCGAGGGACTTGTCGGGGCTGATGGTGCGCAGGACGTAGCCGATGAGGAGGAAGAGGACCGCGGCGATGCCCGCGAGGACCGGGGCGAGGACGGTGATCATCGCGGCCAGCCCGGCACCGGTGGTTTCGGCCTCGCCCATGGCCGTGGCGGTGGCCAGTCCCAGCCCCCCGTCGGCGGCCTCACCCAGCTCCTCGCCGCTCAGACCGGCGCCGGACGTTGCGGGCGCCGGCGCGCGCAACTCGGCGCGGAGCTGCACATAGCGCTGGTATTCGGCCGTTGCGCAGGCGGCGATGGCGGTGGTCGCGCTGAGCGCCATCGTGCGCAACTGCTCGGTGCTCAGGTGCTTTCCCGCGGCGGCGGTGGGGTCGTCCGGGCGGTATTCGGCGGTACGCAGCGCCTCATCGAGGATCCGCGTGAATTCCGCGCGATCCTCGTTCAGCAGGTGCGGAGCGCTGTTCATGTGCATCCCCCGATGCTCCGTAGGGCCGTACGGCCGGCGTTGGCCGGGCAGTGGGCGGAAACGGAGGAGAGCCTGCTACGGATAGCCCGATGGTAGAGCGACTCCGGCATGGGGTGACAGAGAGTTTGCGGAAATTGAGTAATGCCACGACCGGATTCCGTCTGTGCCGCCCCCCGATTCCGACCCGGCCGACCAGCCGCCAGGCTTGACGTACACCTGCCCCCGGAACGCTCAGCCAGTCAGCGGAAGTTGAACGACCAGCAGCTTTCCGGCCATCGTGATGCCGCCGTCCATGGCGATGGCCAGACCGTCGGCGTAGACGTGCGGACCGTCGACGGCGATGCCGTCGCCCTCGCTGTCCTCCGTGCCGACCTCGCCCAGCAGATACGGGATCGGGCTGTGGCCGTGGACGACGCGGTCCCCGCCGTAGGCGTCCAGCAGCTCGCGTACGGCCTGCGAGCCGGACTCGTCGCGGAAGGCGAAGCGCTTGGTGAACTTGCGGAACAGGTCCCAGACTTCGTCGGCGTCGCTGCGGGTGAGCACGTCGTGGACGTTGTCGTTGACGGCCTCGATGGAGTCGCCGTAGTCGAGGTAGGCGGTGGTGTCGGAGTGCACGAGCAGATGCCCGTCCTCCTCCATCACGGCGTCCAGCCGGGCCATCCACTGGAGGTGGTGGTCCTGCAGCCGGTCCATATCGGTCTTCTGGCCGCCGTTCAGGAGCCAGGCCGCCTGGAAGGAGGCGGTGCCGGCACCGGACTGCACGGGGGTGTCGCCGAACCGCTTGGCGCCCAGCAGCAGGAGCTCGTGGTTGCCCATCAGGGCCTTGCAGTAGCCGCCGGCCGCCGCGGCCTGGGCGGAGAGCTGCATGACCAGGTCGATCACGCCGATGCCGTCCGGGCCGCGGTCGGTGAAGTCGCCGAGGAACCAGAGCCGGGCGTTGCCGGCCGCCCAGTTGCCGTCGGCGTCGATCAGGCCCTCGGCGGCCAGCGCCTCGCGCAGCTCGTCGTAGTAGCCGTGCACATCGCCGACGACGTACAGCGGGCCCATGCCCTCGGGCGCGTCGGCCTCGTCGGCCGTCTCGGGCGCCGGGACGACGGCCGGGCGGTCGATGAGGGTGTCGGTGCGGCCCGGGGTGATGACCGGCAGATCGCGCGCGGTCGGGGTGTACTCCTCGGGCAGCTCGACCGGCTGGGCCGCGGGCGGCACCACGGGGGGCGCGGCCGGGGGGCCGGCGGGCAGATGGAGCGGCGGACCGGCGGGCGGGACGGGCGGGACGGGCGATCCGGCGGACATGCCGGAGGGCATTCCGGGCAACGGAGCGGACTCCGGAGTTTGTCCCCCCATGGTCCACACCATGGGTCCCTGACTGGCCCCCTGAGTCATCGACCCCTCCACCGTTGCGCCGCCGTGCACCTCTCGGACCTTTGCCTGGTCGACGGCGGTCCGCGGTGTCGTCCGCCCATCATAGGAACGCCGATCGCGGGTTGTGACGCACCCGGGGGTGGTCAATCCGGCGGAGCCCGCCGTTCACGGCTGATTTCTCCCGTGATCGCCCAGTTTTTTCCTGACCGAAGAGGCGACCGGTATTGGCCGGAACGCCCGCTCGTCCGTATATGGCAGCACGCTCACTCGCCTGCGGGTTTCCGTGGCGGACTGACCGTCGTCCTGGGGGACCGTCGCTGGGACGAGGTCCGCACGATCAGATCGGTCGGTATCACCTGTTCGATGGGCCGCCCGTTGTCGAGTCCTTCGATGGCGTCGATGAGGATCTGGACGACGGCGGTGCCGATGCGGCGCGGCTTGAGGGACAGGGTGGTGATGGGCGGCTCGGTGGTGGCGTAGACGGTGGACTCGCTGCAGCAGACCAGCAGCAGGTCCTCCGGCACCCGCAGGCCGTAGCGCCGTGCGGCGGCGAGCAGGTCGGTGCCGTTGGGGTCGAAGAGTCCGTAGACGGCGTCCGGCCGGTCAGGGCGGGCCAGCAGCCGGTCGGCGGCGACGGCCCCCGCGCACGGGTCGTGCGCCGGGTAGGACTCGTAGACCGGGTCCTGGCCGACCCGCTCGCACCAGCTCAGATAGGCGGTCGTCGACAGCCGGGTGTAGGTGTCGGTGGTGGTGCCCGTGAGCAGGCCGATGCGGCGGGCGCCGGCGTCGGCGAGGTGGTCGAGCAGGCCGAGGACGGCGGCTTCGTGATCGTTGTCGACCCAGCCGGTGACCGGCAGGGTGCCGCCGGGGCGGCCGTCGGAGACGACGGGAATGCCGTGCCGGACGAGCTCGGTGACGACGGGGTCCCCGTCGGCGGGGTCGATGACGACGGTGCCGTCCAGGGCGACGTTCGACCACACGTCGTGGCGGGAGGTCGCGGGGAGGATGACCAGCGCATAGCCGCGGGCCAGGGCCGCGGAGGTGGCGGCTCTGGCCATCTCCGCGAAGTACGCGAATTCGGTGAAGGTGAAAGGTTCATCCCCGTACGTGGTCACGGTCAGGCCGAGGAGCCCTGACTTGCCGGTACGGAGCGTGCGGGCGGCTGCGGACGGGCGGTAGCCCAGCCGGTCGGCCACCTCGCGGACGTGGCTACGGGTGGCATCCGGAAGCCGGCCCTTGCCGTTGAGCGCGTCGGAGACGGTCGTGATCGACACACCGGCTGCGGCGGCCACGTCCCGGATGCCCGCCCGCCCCAGCCGGCGACCGGTCGACCGGCTCACCTGGTGCTTCCCTGCTGCTGTCATGGCGAGCCGATAGTAGGGCTCGATAGGCCCAATCGCGGGGCTCGAACGAAGACGGTGGAAAGGCACGTTTCTGCATGGTGATGAGTCGTCAACTACCCATCAAACAAAGGAAGTTGGTGTCATCATCGAACGTTTGGGGGGTGATCTGGCGTCCTCGCCTGGCGATCGGTTCAGGTCTCGAAGCGGTCTCAAGTCACCTTGACGAGGGATGCGCGCCACGGCGCGAGCCACCGGCGCGCGCTGGTTCGGGGAGCGCGCCCCGGAGGCTTTGCGCGGGGTCGCGTCAAGCGGCCGGGCGGGGGCGGACGCGGTGCGGGCGGCGATCCGGGCCCCGGTCGGGGCTGACGCCGAACGGGCCAATCCTCATAAGGTGTGCAGTATTGAAGAGGAGCGGGATGGTCGAGGAGGACCTGCGGTGAGCGAGAAGACCCCGAAGCTGCGCGCTGCGCTGGACGGTATCCCCACCTACAAGCCGGGCCGGCCGGCGTCGACCGGTGGCCCGGTGGCGTACAAGCTGTCCTCCAACGAGAACCCCTATCCGCCGCTGCCGGGCGTCCTGGAGCAGGCGGTCACCGCCGCCGGCTCCTTCAACCGTTACCCGGACATGGCCTGCACGGGCCTGATGGCGGAGCTGTCCGAGCGGTTCTCGGTGCCGGTGGAGCATCTGGCGACCGGGACCGGATCGGTGGGCGTGGCCCAGCAGCTCGTCCAGTCGACGGCCGGGCCCGGCGATGAAGTGATCTACGCCTGGCGGTCGTTCGAGGCGTACCCGATCGTCACCCAGATCTCCGGCGCCACCCCGGTGCAGATCCCGCTGACCTCCGATGAGGTGCACGATCTGGACGCGATGCTCGCGGCGATCACCGACCGGACCCGGCTGATCTTCGTCTGCAACCCCAACAACCCCACGGGTACCGTCGTGCGCCGTGCGGAGCTGGAGTCCTTCCTGGACCAGGTGCCGAGCGATGTGCTGGTGGTGCTGGACGAGGCGTACCGCGAGTTCATCCGTGACGCCGAGGTGCCCGACGGCATCGACCTCTACCGCGACCGCCCCAACGTCTGTGTGCTGCGCACGTTCTCCAAGGCGTACGGCCTGGCGGGGCTGCGGGTCGGCTTCGCGGTGGCGCACGAGCCGGTGGCCGCCGCGCTGCGCAAGACGGCGGTGCCGTTCGGGGTGAGCCAGCTCGCGCAGGAGGCGGCGGTGGCGTCGCTGCGCAGCGAGCAGGCCCTGATGGAGCGGGTCGACGCGCTGGTGGCCGATCGCGCACGGGTGGTCGACGGTCTGCTCGGGCAGGGCTGGACGGTCCCCGAGACGCAGGCCAACTTCGTCTGGCTGCGGCTGGGGGACCGTACGACCGACTTCGCGGCGGCCTGTGAGCGGGCCGGCGTGGTCGTGCGCCCGTTCCCCGGCGAGGGCGTGCGGGTCACGATCGGCGAGAAGCCGGCGATGGACCTGTTCCTGCAGGCCGCGGAGGAGTTTCGCAAGGCGCTGTAAGCCGTCGTAAGACTTTGCCGGAGGCCGTGGGTCCCTGACCTGCGGCCTCAGGCTTTTTGGACGTGGATGGGGTCGCCGCTGCGGACGGTGGCCAGTGCGCGGGGGTCGCCGTCGATGCGGCCCAGCACGTTGCAGGGGGAGGCGAGGCGCGGCTTGTCCCCCTCGGATATCGGCGTGGGGCCGTAGGGCAGTGCGAGGGCGTTGCCCGGGGGCCAGAAGGCGACCGTGCCGGGTTCGACGACCTGGCGGGCGTCGGCCTCCAGCGCGGGTGTGAGGCCGGTGTCGAAGTAGACCTCGTCGCCCCAGGTGTGGGCGGTGGAGTCGACCGGCAGTGCGGCGACGAGTGCCGCGGCGGTCGGGGTGTCGTCGAGGGTGGCGGTCAATTGCCCTGCGGGCCATGTGATGCGGATCTTCATGGCGATGAATTCAACAATATGTTGAAGCCCTGAGGAAGAGGGTGTGCAGGCGCGCTCGGCGGGTTCGACAGAAGCGGCCATGTGCCACGGAATCGAGCGTGACCGCGGTCACGCACCCCCCTGGGTGTAGCGATTCGGCCATAGGAGATAATGCTTGTGAATGTGAACGCGTTCACAAGCCCGTCCCGGTATGTACCGCTTTATGTGGCGCAAAAGGGACATTGCCCCTAGGGCAATGGCGACGTAAGGAGAGCAAGGCGTGGAACTGGCGTTGGCGCCAGAGACACTGGCGCGATGGCAATTCGGCATCACGACCGTCTACCACTTCCTTTTCGTCCCCCTGACGATCTCCCTCGCCGCTCTGGTGGCCGGACTTGAGACCGCATGGGTGCGAACGGGCAAGGAGAAGTACCTCAAGGCCACCAAGTTCTGGGGCAAGCTGTTTCTGATCAATATCGCGATGGGTGTCGTCACCGGCATCGTCCAGGAGTTCCAGTTCGGTATGAACTGGTCCGACTACTCGCGGTTCGTCGGCGACGTCTTCGGTGCCCCGCTGGCCTTCGAGGCGCTCATCGCGTTCTTCTTCGAGTCCACCTTCATCGGACTGTGGATCTTCGGCTGGGGCAAGCTGCCCAAGAAGATCCACTGCTTCTGCATGTGGATGGTCTCGATCGGCACGATCCTCTCGGCGTACTTCATCCTCGCCGCGAACTCCTGGATGCAGCACCCGGTCGGCTACAAGTACAACGCCGCCAACGGGCGCGCCGAACTCACCGACTTCTGGAAGGTGCTGACCCAGGACACCACCCTGGTCGTGGTCTTCCACACGCTGACCGCGGCCTTCCTGACCGGCGCCGCGTTCATGGTCGGCATCTCCGCGTTCCACCTGATGCGCAAGAAGCACATCAAGGTCATGCGGACATCGCTGCGGCTCGGGCTGATCACCCTCGTCATATCCGGCACCCTCACCGCGGTCAGCGGTGACGAGCTGGGCAAGGTGATGTTCAAGCAGCAGCCCATGAAGATGGCCGCCGCAGAAGCGCTGTGGGAAACGGAGAAGCCCGCGCCGTTCTCGATCTTCGCCTACGGCGACGTCGACAAGGGCCACAACAAGGTCGCCATCGAGGTGCCCGGCCTGCTCTCCTTCCTCGCGCACAACGACTTCTCCTCGCCGGTGCCCGGCATCAACGACGTCAACAGGGCCGAGCAGCAGAAGTTCGGGCCCGGCGACTACCGGCCCAACATCCCGGTCGCCTACTGGGGCTTCCGCTGGATGATCGGCTTCGGTATGTCGTCGTTCGCCATCGGGCTCGCCGGGCTCTGGCTCACCCGCAAGAAGTTCTGGCTGGCGCCGGGGCTGCGCACGGGGGACGAGGAGCCACCCCGGCTCGCGCTCACCAAGAACAAGGCGCTCGGTGCCCGGCTGAGCAAGGCGTACTGGTCGCTCGCCTTCGTCACCCTCGGCTTCCCGCTCCTCGCGAGCTCGTGGGGCTGGATCTTCACCGAGATGGGCCGCCAGCCCTGGGTCGTCTACGGCGTGCTGCGCACCTCGGACGCGGTCTCCCCGGGAGTCTCGCAGGGCGAGGTGCTCACCTCCATGATCGTCTTCACCACGCTCTACGCGATCCTCGCCGTGGTCGAGGTCAAGCTGCTGGTGAAGTACGTCAAGGCCGGACCCCAGGAGCTCACCGACTCCGACCTCAACCCGCCCACCAAGATCGGCGGCGACAGTACCGACGCCGACCGGCCGATGGCCTTCTCGTACTAGGAGGCGACTGTGCAACTCCACGACGTCTGGTTCGTCCTTATCGCCTTCCTGTGGACCGGGTACTTCTTCCTCGAAGGGTTCGACTTCGGGATCGGCGTCCTGACCAAGCTCCTCGCCCGCGACCGCCGTGAGAAGCGCGTACTGATCAACACCATCGGGCCGGTGTGGGACGGCAACGAGGTCTGGCTGCTGTCCGCGGCCGGTGCGACCTTCGCCGCCTTCCCCGAGTGGTACGCCACCCTGTTCTCCGGCTTCTACCTCCCGCTGCTGGTCATCCTCGTCTGCCTGATCGTGCGCGGGGTCGCCTTCGAGTACCGCGCCAAGCGGAACGAGGAGCGCTGGCAGCGCAACTGGGAGCAGGCGATCTTCTGGACCTCGCTGCTGCCCGCGGTGCTGTGGGGTGTCGCGTTCGGCAACATCGTGCGCGGCGTGAAGATCGATGCGCACAAGGAGTACGTCGGAAGCCTTCTCGACCTGCTCAACCCGTATGCGATCCTCGGCGGCCTGGTCACGCTGACGCTGTTCACCTTCCACGGCGCGGTGTTCGCCTCGCTCAAGACGGTCGGTGACATACGGGAGCGGGCGCGCAGGACCGCGACCGTCCTCGGACTGATCACCGCCGTGCTCGCGGTCGGCTTCCTGAGCTGGACTCAGGCCGACAAGGGCGATGGCAGCAGCCTGATCGCGATGATCGTCGCGGTGGTCGCCCTGATCGCGGCGCTCGGGGCCAACAAGCTCGGGCGCGAGGGCTGGGCCTTCGCCTTCTCCGGCGTCACCATCGCGGCGGCGGTCGCGATGCTGTTCCTGACGCTCTTCCCGAACGTCATGCCGTCGACGCTGAACGAGAGCTGGAGTCTCACGGTCAGCAGTGCCTCGTCCAGTCCCTACACCCTGAAGATCATGACCTGGTGTGCGGTGATCGCCGCGCCCCTCGTGATGCTCTACCAGGGGTGGACGTACTGGGTGTTCCGCAAGCGAATCGGCACCCAGCACATCGCCGATGCCCACTAGCTGAACCGCCGCTCCTCGGGGCGGCCTCAGCAGGATGGAATGTTTCACGTGAAACCCGTCGACCCGCGTCTGCTCCGATACGCCCGCGCCACCCGCGGCTTCCTTGTCGCGGTGGTGGTACTCGGGCTTGCCGGAGCGGGCCTGGTCGTCGGCCAGGCGATGCTGATCGCCGAGATCGTGGTCGGCGCCTTCCAGCACGACCTCGATCTCGGCGGCCTGACCACACCACTGGCGCTGCTCGCTGCGGTCTCCGTCGGACGTGGCCTGATCTCCTGGCTCACCGAGCTGGCCGCGCACCGCGCCGGTGCGGCGGTGAAGTCGGAGCTGCGGATGCGGCTGGTCGAGCGGGCGGCACAGCTCGGGCCCGGCGCGTCCGCCATGTCCCGGGCCGGCGCCACCGAGCTGCGTACCGGCGAGCTCACCACCCTCGCCACCCGCGGTATCGACGCCCTGGACGACTACTTCTCGCGCTATCTGCCGCAGCTGGGACTGGCCGTCGTCGTTCCCGTCGCGGTGCTCGCCCGGATCGTCAGCGGCGACTGGGTCTCGGCGCTGACGATCGTCCTCACCCTCCCGTTGATCCCCCTTTTCATGATCTTGATCGGCTGGGCCACCCAATCCCGGATGGACCGCCAGTGGCGGCTGCTCGCCCGGCTCTCCGGGCACTTCCTCGACGTCGTCGAGGGCCTGCCCACCCTCAAGGTCTTCGGCCGGGCCAAGGCCCAGGCCGCCGCCATCCGAACCATCACCAGCGAGTACCGCCGCGCGACCCTGCGCACCCTGCGGATCGCCTTCCTCTCCTCCTTCGCGCTGGAGCTGCTCGCCACCATCTCGGTCGCGCTGGTCGCGGTCGGTATCGGGATGCGGCTGGTGCACGGCGAACTCGACCTCTACACCGGGCTGATGGTGCTGGTGCTGGCGCCCGAGGCGTATCTGCCGCTGCGGCAGGTGGGCGCGCAGTACCACGCCGCGGCCGAGGGGCTCGCGGCCGCCGAGGAGATCTTCGAGGTGCTGGAGACGCCGCTGCCGGTGCCCGGCACCGCGCCCGCCCCTCGGGGTACCGCCCTCGCCGTCGAGGAGCTGGTGGTCCGCCACCCCGGGCGGGCCGCCGACTCCCTTCCCGCGACCTCGTTCGAGGTCCGGACGGGCGAGACCGTCGCGCTGGTCGGCCCCTCCGGCGCCGGCAAGACCACGCTGCTGAGCGTGCTGCTCGGCTTCACCGAACCGTCCGAGGGCCGGGCCCTGGTCGACGGCCGGGACATCGCCTCCCTCGCCCCCGACAGCTGGCGACAGCGGATCGCCTGGGTTCCGCAGCACCCGCATCTGTTCGCCGGCTCGATCGCCGAGAACGTACGGCTGGCGCGGCCGGACGCGGACGACGCGGCGGTACGCACCGCGCTCGCCGACGCCGGGGCGCTGGACTTCGTCGACGCGCTGCCCGACGGCACGGCGACCCGGCTCGGCGAGTCCGGCGCCGGGCTCTCCGCCGGTCAGCGCCAGCGCCTCGCGCTCGCCCGGGCCTTCCTCGCCGACCGCCCGATCCTGCTCCTGGACGAGCCCACTGCGAATCTGGACGGCGAGACCGAGGAGGCGATCGTCGCCGCGGTCCGCCGGCTCGCGGTCGGCCGTACGGTGCTGCTCGTGGTGCACCGGCCCGCGCTGCTGGCGGTGGCGGACCGGGTCGTGCGACTGCCCGATCCGGCAGCCGCCGCGGAGCCGGCACCGGTGCCGGTCGCGGTCGCGGCCCGCGACCGGGTCCCGGACTCCGCCGCGGCCCCGGGCGGGCCCGCCGATCCCGCGTACTCGGGCGAGGCCGGGGCGGACGCCGCCCACGGTGGCGCGCTCACCCGTCTGCGCCGGATGGCGCGTGCCCGCCGGGCGAGGTTCGGGCTGGCGCTGCTGTTGGGGAGCCTCGCGCTGGGCAGCGCGGTGGGCCTGATGGCGACCTCAGGGTGGCTGATCTCGCGGGCCGCGCAGCAACCGCCGGTGCTGTATCTGATGGTGGCGGTGACCGCGACCAGGGCGTTCGGCATCGGGCGCGCGGTCTTCCGGTACGCCGAGCGGCTGGTCGCCCATGACGCGGTGTTCCGGATGCTCGCCGACGTACGCGTCGCCGTCTTCCGGCGGCTGGAGCGGCTGGCGCCGGCCGGGCTCAAGGAGCGCAGCCGCGGCGATCTGCTGTCGCGGCTGGTCGCCGATGTCGATGCGGTGCAGGACTACTTCCTGCGGTGGCTGCTGCCCATCGGGGCGGCGGTGGTGGTCGGCGCGGGCGCCGTCGGCTTCACCGGCTGGCTGCTGCCGGAGGCGGGGGCAATCCTCGCCGTCGGGCTGCTGCTCGCGGGTGCGGGGGTGCCGTTGCTCTCGGGCGCGCTGGCCCGGCGGACGGAGCGCCGGCTGGCGCCGGCCCGCGGCCGGCTCGCCACGCGGGTCGTCGAGGTGCTTACAGGGACCGCCGAGTTGACGGTGGCCGGCGCGCTCAGGGCCCGTACGGAATCGGTGCGGCGCGCGGACCGCGAGCTGACCCGGATCGCCTCCCGCTCGGCCGCCGTGGCCGGGACCGGTGCCGGGCTCTCGGCGCTGCTGTGCGGGCTGACGGTCGCCGCCGCCGCGGTCGTCGGCGTCCAGGCCGTGCACTCGGGCCGACTGGACGGGGTGGCGCTGGCGGTCGTCGTGCTCACCCCGCTCGCCGCGTTCGAGGCGGTGACCGGGCTGCCGCTGGCGGTGCAGTACCGGCAGCGCACCCGGCACGCCGCGGAGCGGATCTTCGAGGTGCTGGACGCCCCTGCGCCGGTGCACGAGCCGACCGCGCCCGCGGCGGCTCCCGAGACGCCGTTCCCGCTGATCGTACGGGATCTGGCCGCGCGCCACGGCGGCTCGGCCCGGCCGGCGTTGGACGGGGTCGGCCTCACCCTGACGGCCGGCCGCCGGGTCGCCGTCGTCGGTCCGTCCGGTTCCGGCAAGACCACGCTGGCGCAGGTGCTGCTGCGCTTCCTGGACCCCGAGTCGGGGGCGTACACGCTGGGCGGGACGGACGCCCGGACGCTGGACGGCGACGCGGTACGGCGGCTGGTGGGGCTGTGCGCGCAGGACGCGCACCTCTTCGACAGCTCGCTGCGGGAGAACCTCAGGCTCGCCCGCCGGGACCGGCGCGCGGACCTGGGCGACGCCGATGACCAGGACCTTTGGGACGCCCTGGGCCGGGCGCGGCTCGCCGACTGGGTGCGCGGGCTGCCCGACGGTCTGGACACCATGGTCGGGGAGCACGGCGCCCGGCTGTCCGGTGGCCAGCGGCAGCGGCTGGCCCTGGCCCGTGCGCTGCTCGCGGACTTCCCGGTGCTCGTTCTGGACGAGCCCGCCGAGCATCTGGATCTGGCCACCGCCGATGCGCTGACCGCCGATCTGCTGGCTGCGACCGAGGGCCGTACGACGGTGCTGATCACCCACCGGCTCACCGGGCTCGACGCCGTCGACGAGGTGCTGGTGCTGGATCGCGGACACGTCGTGCAGCGCGGGGGATACGCGGAGCTGGCGGCGGCCGACGGCCCGTTCCGGCGGATGCTGGAGCGCGAGCGGGCGGTGGACGCGGCCCTGCCGATGGCCGGATCCGTAGAAATGGCTCCGTAAATGTCCCCTTATTAGGCTCTTGAGCATGGCAGCCACGGCAGGATCCGCGGGCCCGGACCCCATGGGCGCCGGGCGCGGTGAGGCGAGCCCGGCTCCCGATCCCATGGACGCCGCCACCGAGGCCACCCGCAGCCTGCAGGGGCTGTCGTCCGAGCTGACCGCCCGGGTGCCGCAGCTGCTGGAGGCGATGCGCACCGTCGGCGCGGGTCTCGACCTGCACATCACCCTCGACCGGATCGTGGAGACCGCCGCCGAGCTCGCCGATGCCCGTTACGCCGCCATCGGCATCATCGACGACGCCCGCGAGGGGCTGTCGGACTTCGTGACGTACGGCGTGACCGCGCAGGAGCACAAGCGGATCGGTGCGCTGCCCGACGGGCACAAGGGCCTGCTCGGGGCGCTCATCCACGACCCCAAGCCGCTGCGCCTCGCCGACCTCACCCAGGACTCCCGCTCGGCCGGATTCCCGCCGGGCCATCCGCCGATGCGGACGTTCCTGGGGGTGCCGGTCCGCGTCCAGGGCGAGATCTTCGGCAATCTGTATCTGACGGAGAAGCGCGGCGGCGGGGAGTTCAGCGAGGAGGACCTGCACATGGTGCGGGTGCTCGCCACCGAGGCCGGTATCGCGATCGGCAACGCCCGGCTGCACGCGGCGACCCGGCAGCGGGAGCGGTGGATCGACGGTTCGGTGGCGGTGACCACCGAACTTCTCGCCGGCAGCGACGTCGACGACGCACTCGCGGTGGTCGCCGAGCAGGCGCGGAAGCTGGCGGACTCGGCGGCCGGCATCGTGCTGCTGCCCGACGACGAGGGCGGTCTGGAGATCGTCGCGGTCTCGGCGGACGAACCCGCCGGGATCATGGGGACGCAGATTCCGCCCGACAGCCCGGTGGCCGAACAACTCCTCGCCGGGGAGCCGGTGTTCGTGGACGACTCGGCCACCGACCCGCGCATGGTGACGGCCCTCGCACCCCGCTTCGGGCCGAGCATGATGCTGCCGCTCAAGAGCGGCGGCCGGGTGCTCGGCACGCTGGCCACCCCGCGGTCCCGTGGCGCCCGCCCGTTCACCGGCGCCGAGCGGACCCTGGCCACCCAGTTCGCCGCGCAGGCCGCGCTGGCGCTGGTGCTGGCCGACGCCCAGCGCGACCGTGAGCGCCTGGCGGTCTATCAGGACCGCGACCGGATCGCCCGTGACCTGCACGATCTCGTCATCCAGCGGCTGTTCGCGACGGGCATGATGCTGGAGGGCGCCCAGCGCAGATCCGTCGTGCCCGAGGTGGTGCAGGGCGTCGGCAAGGCCGTCGACGAGCTGGACGTCACCATCCAGGAGATCAGGACCGCGATCTTCGCCCTCCAGCAGGGCCCGGCCGAGGCGCCGTCCGGGCTGCGCACCCGCGTGCTGCGGGAGATCGGCACCGCCGCCGTACCGCTCGGTTTCCAGCCGTCGGCCAGTTTCGTCGGCGCGGTCGACTCGAGGGTCGGCGAGCTGACCGGCAAGAACCTGATTGCCGCGCTGCGCGAGGCGCTGTCGAACGCCTTCCGGCACGCTCAGGCCTCCCGGATCGAGGTCGTCGTCGACGCGACGATCAGACTGCCGGACGGTGCCGAGGGGGTCCGTCTGACCGTCGCCGACGACGGCATCGGCATCCCGGACGGCGGCCGCCGCAGCGGCCTGAAGAACCTCGCCAAGCGTGCGGAATCGCTGGGCGGCTGCAGCACGTATGGGCCGGGGCTCGGCACGGACGGAACGGGGACGATGGTGACGTGGGAGGCGCCGCTGTGAGGGCGCGCCTCGTCGAGGCGGACGTTGCACGCGCGGGATGTTTCACGTGAAACCGTCCGGCCCGTGCTCGGTCAGGGCCGGCGTCCGTGTTCCTGAAGGATCTCCTCGATGACGATCGCGACGCCGTCGTCGTTGTTGGACGCCGTACGGTGCGTGGTGGCCGCCAGTACCTCCGGGTGGGCGTTGGCCATGGCGTACGAGGTGCCGGCCCAGGTCAGCATCTCTATATCGTTGGGCATGTCCCCGAAGGCGACGACCTCATCCGGCGTGATGCCGCGCTCCGCGCAGCAGTGGGCGAGGGTGCCGGCCTTGCTGACGCCCGAGCCGCTGATCTCCAGCAGGGCGGTCGGGCTGGAGCGGGTGAAGGACGCGAGATCGCCCGCGGCCTTACGGGCCAGCGCCAGGAAGGCGTCGGGCTCCAGCTCGGGGTGGTGCGCGAGCAACTTGATGACGGGCTGGTCGGGGAAGTCGGGGGCGCCGCCGTCAGTGCCGTCCAGCGGCGCCACGAAGTCCTCGGCCAGCAGCTTCTCCGCCGGTGCGACGCACGCGGTGGGATCCAGCAGGAGCGGCGGATACTGCGGCTCGTAGTGGATGCCGCTGGTGCGCTCGACCGCGAACGAGGTGCCGGGCGCCGCGTTGCGCAGCGCGTCCACGACCTGGAGTGCGGCCGTGCGTTCCAGGGGGTTGACCTCGACGATGCGGCCGCCGCGGTGGAGATCGACCACGGCCGCACCGTTCGCGCAGATCGCCAGGCCGTGACCGTGCACATGGTCGCTGACCGGGCCCATCCAGCGGGCCGGCCGGCCGGTGACGAAGAACACCTCGATACCGGCCCGCTCGGCGGCGGCGAGCGCGGCGATCGTCCGGTCGGAGACCGTCTTGTCGTCATGCAGCAGCGTGCCGTCGAGGTCGGTGGCGATCAGCCGGGGCGCAACGGCTGGTCCGGGCGCCCGGGGCGGTGTGGCGGGGGCATCAGTCACGGCCCCATCTTCCCGTACCACTGCGCACAGGCGTGCGGTGGGTTGCGCGGATGAGCCCGGAACGTCCGGGTCGAGGGGTGCGAACGGGGGTGGTACGGGTGGGGAAGAAGGCGGATCGTTGCGAGCGTGCGGGCCGCCGTACGCTCGGAGGCATGCGACTGAGCACCGTGATACTTCCCGTCCGCCGTTGGTCCGAAGGTGGGCGGGAGGAGTGGCAGCGCGCCGAGGAGCTGGGCTTCCACGCCGCCTACACCTACGACCACCTCTCATGGCGGACCTTCCGCGACCAGACCTGGTTCGGTGCCCTGCCGACGCTGACCGCCGCCGCGGCGGCGACCTCGCGAATGCGGCTGGGCACCCTGGTCACCTCGCCGAACTTCCGGCACCCGGTCACCCTCGCCAAGGAGCTGATCTCGCTCGACGACATCAGCGACGGCCGGATCACGCTGGGCATCGGAGCCGGCGGCAACGGCTTCGACGCCACCGCGCTCGGCCAGGAGGCCTGGTCGCCGCGGGAACGGGCGGACCGCTTCGCCGAGTTCGTGCTGCTTCTGGACCGCCTGCTGACCGAGGACGCGGTCTCCTACGAGGGCACGCACTACTCCGCGGACGAGGCGCGCAACATCCCCGGCTGTGTGCAGCGCCCCCGGCTTCCGTTCGCGGTGGCGGCCACCGGGCCGCGCGGGCTCAAGCTGGCCGCCCAGTACGGCCAGGCCTGGGTGACGACCGGCGACCCCAAGGTCTCCAACGGGGGCGGTACGTCGGACGAATCGCTCCAGGCGGTCCGAGGGCAGGTCGAACGGCTTGCCAAGGCCTGCGCCGAGGGGGGCAGGGACGCCGGTGAACTGCAGAAGATCATGCTGAGCGGATTCACCCCGGACCGTCCGCTGGACTCCGTGGACGCCTTTGTGGACTTCGCGGGCCGGCATGCCGAGCTGGGCTTCGACGAGCTGGTGATCCACTGGCCGATCGCCGACTCGCTCTTCGCGGCCGACACCGCGGTCTTCGAGCGGATCGCCACGGAGGGCCTGGCGCAGCTGCGCAAGTAGGCCGTCCCGGGCCGGGCGCCAGGTGGGCCGCCGCGCTCGTCGGCGCCCTCCGGGTGGCCCGACGCGCCCGACCGCCTCTGGCCTCAGCTTTACCCCCTATATAGCAAGGAAGAGGGAGAATCGGGACAACGGCGCAGTGCGCGGGCACGGTGCGCAGGGCGGGGCTCCGCACCGGCGGTCGGCGCACTGCGCGAAGTGCGGCTTTTGTGGAGGAGCCATGGCACGGACCCGATTCGCTCCGGATCGCGGACTCACCTCGCGCATGGTCACGACGATGTTCTTCATCGGACTGCTGTACGTCGTGGTCGTCGGCGTGCTGGTGGTGCTGCTCAAGGGCGCCTGGGTGGTGGTGCTGCTGCTCGCGGGCGGCCTGTTCGTCGCGCAGTTCTGGTTCAGCGACCGGATCGCGGCGTTCAGCATGGGCGCGCGCGAGGTCACGCCGGAGCAGGCGCCCGAACTGCACGGCGCGGTCGACCGGCTGTGTGCGCTGGCCGATATGCCCAAGCCGCGGGTCGCGATCGCCGAGTCGGACGTGCCGAACGCGTTCGCGACGGGCCGTAATCAGAAGAACTCCATGGTCTGTGCCACGACGGGGCTGTTGCGACGGCTGGAGCCGGAGGAGCTGGAGGGGGTGCTGGCACACGAGCTCTCCCATGTCGCCCACCGTGATGTCGCGGTGATGACCATCGCGTCCTTCCTCGGTGTACTGGCGGGCATCATCACCCGGGCCGCCCTGTGGAGCGGCGTAGGCCGCAACAACCGCGACCAGAACGCGGCCATCGCCGTGCTCATCGTCACCGCCGTCAGTGTGGCCGTCTACGCGATCAGCTTCCTGCTGACCCGGCTGCTGTCCCGCTACCGCGAGCTGTCCGCCGACCGGGCCGCCGCGCTGCTCACCGGCCGGCCGTCGGCGCTGGCCGCCGCGCTCACGAAGGTCACCGGCCAGATCGCGCGGATCCCGACCGAGGACCTGCGCAAGGCCCAGCCGTTCAACGCGTTCTACTTCGCCCCGGCGTTCAACAAGGAGAGCTTCAGTCGGCTGCTGTCCTCGCACCCGACGCTGGAGGCGCGGCTGGAGCAGTTGGGACGCATCGCGGCGCAGCTGGGTCGGCCGTGACGGGCCGGAAGCGAAAGGAGTAAGCCGCGCATGGGATTTCTGGACGCCATCCTCGGCCGCAGCAAGCCGGTACGCCCCGACCTGGACCAGCTCTTCGCGCTGCCGTCGGCCGCGGTGACGCTGCAGGCCGCGGCCGATTTCGAAGCCACCGGCGTGGGGTCGGTGTGCTTCGCGAGCGTCGAGGGCGGTGCGTTCGCCCGCATCCAGGAGGAGGCGCGGGCTCTGCTGGACGGGTCGGTGGAGTTCTCGCAGGACTCCTACGGCTATACGTGGCTGCTCGTACGGCACGCGCCGCAGGACGTGGCCGGCCTGGTCAACGACCTGCACGCGGTCAACACCTCCCTGGAGGAGGCGGGGTTCGGGCCGCAGCTGCTGTGCTCGCTGCTCGGCTTCCGCGATGCCCGGCAGCGGTCGCTGGCGCTGGTCTACCTCTACAAGCGGGGCACGTTCTACCCCTTCGCGCCGAAGCAGGAGGGCGGCGAGAAGCGCGACAACCCGCTGGAGCTGCAGGTGCGGGCGATGCTCGGGGACGATCTGACGATCGAGAAGGACCTGGCGCGGTGGTTCCCGGTGTGGGGGGCGCCAGGGCTGTGAGCGCCTGGGTGCCTGGGTATGCGGGGCTCAGCCCGGAAAGCGCAGGAACCGGGCCGGTACGCGGCTGGTGAGCCAGACGCCGTTGGCGCTGACCTGGAAGACGTGGCCGGCCCGATGCATCGCCGCCGCGTCCACGATCAGAACCACGGGCCTGCCGCGCCGTGCACCCACCCGGGTCGCGGTTTCGCGGTCGGGCGAGAGGTGGACGGCGTGCCGGGACATCGGCCGCAGCCCCTCGGCCCGGATGGCGGCCACATTGCGGGCCACCGTGCCGTGGAAGAGGCACGGGGGTGGTACGGCCGGGGGCAGATCGAGGTCCACCCGCACGGAGTGCCCCTGGCTGGCGCGTATCCGGCCGTCCTGCATGGCGTAGCGCTGCTTGTCGTTGTCGGCCACCACCGACTCCAACTCCGCCCGGGAGAAGCGGAATCCATGGTGAGCGGCGGCCGCTATGAGCTCCTCCACGGGCACCCAGCCCTGGGCGTCGAGGGTGATGCCGATCCGCTCCGGTTCATGGCGCAGATGCTTCGCCAGATACTTCGAGATGCGCACGGAGCGCTGGTTGT
Source organism: Streptomyces sp. NPDC059008 (assembly GCF_042749045.1). Taxonomy (NCBI): domain Bacteria; kingdom Bacillati; phylum Actinomycetota; class Actinomycetes; order Kitasatosporales; family Streptomycetaceae; genus Streptomyces; species Streptomyces sp. NPDC059008. The sequence continues at coordinate 407,254 of NZ_JBHYJC010000001.1, forward strand.
CCATGTCTCCAGGGTGCCGCGCGCAGGCGACGGCGGCACCTGAATTCGAGTCCGGACAACGGCGTCACTCCGCCTCTTCGGCGGCTTCCCCGTGCGGCTTCGCCTCGTGCCTCCCGCGCGCGAGCTCGCTCGCCTTCGTCGCCCGTGCGCTGGTCACCTCTTCGGCCGCCCAGCGGGCCCACTCCTCGAGGGCAGCTGTCATCCGCAGGCCGTACTCCAGGACGATCCGCCCGTGCACCGAGATCATCTCCTCGTCCCAGTCGGTGTTCTGAGCGATCTGCTCGTACGTGGCGTGGGCGCGGGCGGCGAACTCGGCCTTCTGGAGCAGGTACGCCTGCGCTTCGAGCGGGGTGACGATGCCGAGGAAGAAGACGCGCAGCACGCTGTCGTCGCGCGTGGGGCCGCCGGGCGGGACGTCGGTGAGCCAGTGGCGCAGCTCCGCCAGGCCCTCCTCGGTGATCGCGTACTCCTTGCGGCCGCGCGGGCCGTGGGCGGCGACCTCGACGAGGCCGGCGGTGGTGAGCTTGGTGAGCTCGCCGTACACCTGACTCTGCGTGGCCGGCCAGACGTTCGAGAGCGAGGCGTTGAACAGCTTCATCAGGTCGTAGCCGCTCGCCGGGGATTCGGCCAGCAGGCCCAGCACCGCATGTCTCAGGCTCATGGTTCGCACTTTACCTTCCACTCTTGACATGTCAAAGGTGGAGCTTCTACATTCGACATGTCGAAGTTGGAATGTGCGGGCCGGGCCTCCAAGCGTGCGGTCGCGATCGAAATCGGGGGAATCATGAACTACTTGCGCGGCTTCATCCCATGGCTGGTCTTCGCGGGGGTGGGCTCGTTCGGCTGGCAGTGGGGCGCACTGGCCGGCCTGGTGGTTTCGGTCGTGCTGCTCATAGCCGACCGCGCCGCCGGCCTGTCGCTGGACTACCGCCTGCTGGAGTACGGCACGATCGTCTTCTTCGCGGGACTCAGCGTGCTGGCCTTCGCCCAGCCCGACAGCGGGCTCAAGATGTACGGCAGTTCGCTCTCGATGGGCTGGCTGGCTCTCATCGCCTGGGTGTCGATCGCTGTGCAGCGCCCCTTCACGATGGGGATCGCACGCCGTATGGCCCCGCCGGAGGTCTGGCGCACCCCGCTCTTCCGCCGCATCAACGTGGTGCTCACGGCGGCATGGGCGGTGTCCTTCACCCTTACCGCGACCGCTCAGGCCGTCGTCTCCGCCTACGAGTTGAACACGGTCTTCACGGTCGTCATCCAGGTCGCCGGGTTCGTGCTCCCCGTCCGCTTCACCTCCAGCTACCCGGAGCGAGCCAAGGCTCGATTCCTGCAGCAGTCCAGTGTGCGTACCGACATCCAGGAAGGCCTGGCGTCATGACCACCACACCCCCCACCACCGCAACCGAATCCACCGCCCCCGCACCGCACATGGCAGGCAACTTCGCACCGGTCAAGGAGGAGCTGACCGCCTACGACCTCCCGGTCACCGGCACGATCCCTCCCGAGCTCAGCGGCTGGTTCCTGCGCAACGGTCCCAACCCTCGGGACGCCGCCACACCGCACTGGTTCTTCGGTGACGGCATGGTCCACGGACTGCGCCTGGAGGGCGGCCGGGCGGTCTCCTACCGCAACCGCTGGGTGCGCACCTCCACCTTCACCGACGGTGCGCCCGTCCTGGACGCCCAAGGCCGCCGCGATCTGACGGCGGGCGCGGCCAATACCCACATCGTCCGCCATGCCGGCCGCACGCTCGCACTGGTCGAGTCGTCGCTCCCCTACGAGATCGACTGCCGGCCCGGCCATGAGCTGGAGACCATCGGCGTCCATGACTTCGACGGCCGGCTCACCACTCAGATGACCGCCCACCCCAAGACCTGCCCCTCGACCGGTGAGCTGCACTTCTTCGGCTATGGCGGCTCCACCCCGCCCTATCTCACCTATCACCGTGCCGATGCGTCGGGGGAGTTGGTGATCAGCCGCCCCATCGATGTCCCGGGGCACACGATGATGCATGACTTCCATCTGACCGAGGGGCATGTCGTCTTCATGGACCTGCCGCTCGTCCATGACCGCAACCACCCCGGCATGCCGTACCGCTGGGATCCGGAGTACGGCGCCCGGCTGGGTGTGCTGCGTCGTGACGACCCCTATGGCGAGGTCCGCTGGCTGCCCCTCGACCCCTGCTATGTCTTCCACGCGCTGAACGCCCATGACGACGGCGATCACCGCATCGTTCTCCATGTCTCCCGCTATGCCGACTTCGGGGGCGGGACCCCTCCCTGCCTCTGGCGCTGGACGATCGATCTCGCCGCCGGCACCGTCAGCGAGGAACAGCTCGACGACCAGTTCTGCGAATTCCCGAGGGTCGACGACCGACTCACCGGGCAGCCGGCCCGCTTCGGCCATGCCACAGCGGCCGAGGGCCCCGGGAGCGGGCAGATACCCGGCGCCCTTCTCCGCTACGACCTGCTGACCGGCGCGGTTGTCCGGCACGACTTCGCCGCGGGGCGCACTCCGGGCGAGGCGGTCTTCGCCCCCGCCGACAACCGTCCGGGGGGTCCGGGCTGGCTGATCACTTACGTCTATGACGCCACCACCGACACCAGCGATCTGGTCGTGCTCGACGCCGAGGACATATCCGCCGACCCCGTCGCCACGGTCCATCTCCCGCAGCGTGTGCCCTATGGCTTCCATGGCAACTGGCTGCCGGATGACGTGGGTTGATGGAGTCGGCACGGCGAGCGGCCTGGGGCGTGGAGCGGCCGCGCTCGACTGATTCTTGACAACTGAAGAGCGGGTGAGAACGGGCGCGGGGAGGCCGAGGTGTCAGCCGCGCTCCGGCCCGGCCGGGCAGGCCCGGGGCTCTCTCTTCGACCAGGGAGCCCCTATGCCTCGGGGGCGTCCGGGCGGCACTCGGCGGAGACCAGCGCGTCCATGGTGCGGGCCTGCACCTCGCGGCGGGCGGCGGCGGTGATGAACGCGGCGGTGTTCTCCGCGCCCACCAGGGCCCGCACGGCCCGCACCGCCTCGGCGGGCAGCACCACTGCCTCGGAGGCCGCTTCCGAGTCGGTCGCGGGACGGGGGTCCGCGACCGGCCGGACGTCGGGCGTCCCGGGGGACCTCCGCTCCGTTTCCAGGAGCGCCCCGTTGAGGTGACGGCGCAGATGGCGGGCCGCCAAGGTGCGCATGGCGCGGGCGAGTTCGGCGTCGATGGTCTGCTGGGCCAGTGGGCGCAGCCGGCGTACCAGGGCGGCGGCCTCCGCCGCCTCGGCATCGGTGGGTGGGTGGTCCAGGAACGGCTGGAAGACATGCTCGGTGGTGAAGTCCAGGAAGCGGGCGGCGATGTGCTCCACCTGGCCGCGCAGTTCCCGAAGGTGACCCGAGATGGCGGGTAGGGGGACGCCGGCGGAGTGCAGTTCGGCGGCGACGGCGAGCTCCTGCGGGCTGGGCACGAGGAACTCGTCGTCCCGGCCGGGGACACGTTCCAGGATGCCCAGTTCGACGGCCTCGGTGACCGCCGCCTCGTCGGGGACGCCCCCGAAGGCAGCGCTCAGATCGGCGCGGCTGATGCGGGATGCCTTCTCGTCGGTCCAGGGCCCGTCGATCTCGGCGACCAGCCCCAGGACCCCGCCGAGGTCGAGACCGGCGTCCCAGGCCTCGAGGAGTTCCTTGATGCTGGCGAGGGTGTAGCCGCGGTCGAGCAGATCGGTGATCTGCCGCAGCCGAGCCAGATGGGCATCGCCGTAGACATTGGCGCGGCCGCGGCGTTCGGGGCGGGGGAGCAGCCCGCGGTCCTGGTAGGCGCGGATCGTACGGACCGTGGCGCCGCTGATGTGGGCCAGGTCCTCGATGCGGTATTCGGCCGTGCGGGGTGCGGCCGTCGGCGGCTGCTCGGTCACTGCGGTGCTCCTCACGAGATGGCCGCGCGTGACGAGACGGTCGCCCGGCCCACCGCACCCGCCGCGGCCGGCGCGGCCTGGGAGGACGCCAGGTGGGCGACGGCCGTGCGCAGCGGCCCTTCCTGCGAGGGATGGTACGACCGCCGCAGACACCGCGGTATCGCCGCTCCCAGCTCATGCCGGGTGGGACGCAGGCCGTTGCGCGACACCGGGCGCGACATGATCGCGTGGTGCTGGTGCTGGTGCTGGTGCTGGTGCTGGCTCTCCCGCTGGTACGCGGTCCTCATGCGCGACTCCTGACGTGCGCAGTCATCCGTTCTCGGGGGCCTTGACCCTTCTGCGAGCCCCGGATCCGGACTCCGGACCCGCGGGGGTGCGGGTCCGGAGACGGGGCCGGGCGGGCCGCTGTTACAACCGTGGCTCGATGCGGGCGAGGGCGCGCAGGGCACGCGGGGCGAAGCGGGACAGCAGATGGGCGCCGCGTGCCTCGGGAGTGACCGGCACCACCGCCTGGTTGCGGACCACCGCACGCAGGATGGCGTCGGCGACCTTCTCCGGTGGGTAGTTGCGCAGCCCGTACATCCGCGCGGCCTTTGTCTGGCGGCGTTTCTCCTCCTCGGCCGAGACACCGGCGAAGCGGGCGCTGGCGGTGATGCCGGTGTTCACCAGTCCGGGGCAGATGGCCGAGACGCCGATGCCCTGGCCGGCCAGCTCGGCGCGCAGACACTCGCTGAGCATCAGGACCGCCGCCTTGGAGGTGCTGTACGCGGGCAGCATCTTCGACGGCTGGAAGGCCGCGGCCGAGGCGGTGTTGACGATATGGCCGCCCTGCCCGCGGTCCGCCATCCGCCTGCCGAAGATCCGGCAGCCGTGGATGACGCCCCACAGATTGACGTCCAGCACCTTCTTCCAGTCCTCGGTGCTGGTCTCAAGGAAGGAGCCGGACAGGCCCACGCCGGCGTTGTTCACCAGGATGTCGACGGTGCCGTACTCGGCGTCGACCTTGTCGGCGAGCTTCTCCATCGCCGCCTCGTCGGCGACGTCGACCACCTCCGCCCAGGCCTGCGGGGCCCCGATCAGCCGGGACATGTCGGCGGTCCGGGCCGCGCCCTCGGCGTCCCGGTCGACGGCGATGATCCGTGCGCCGGCCTCCGCGAAGGCGAACGCCGTCGCCCGGCCGATGCCGCTGGCCGCGCCGGTCACCAGCACCAGCTGCCCGCCGAACCGGTCGGCGTAGGTGCCCGACGCCGCGATCTGCTTTGCCGGATCACCCTCTTCCTTGGCGGTGACGAATTCGGTGATCCAGGAGACGAGCTGGTCGGGACGGGTGCGGGGCACCCAGTGCTTGGCCGGGAGGGTGCGCCGTACCAGCTGGGGCGCCCACTGCTCCAGGTCGTCGTAGAGCCGCTGGGAGAGGAACGCGTCTCCGGTAGGGGTGATGAGCTGGACCGGACAGTGCGCATAGGCGTCGGCGCGCGGGCGGCGGAGCCGGGCGCGGACGTTGTCGCGGTAGAGCCAGGCGCCGTGCGCCGCGTCGGTCGGCAGCGACGCGGTGGGGTAGTCGCCGCCCGGTACCTTCTCCACCCGCTGCAGGATCCGCGGCCAGCGTTTGCCGAGCGGGCCCTTCCAGGCCAGCTCGGGCAGCACGGGGGTGTGCAGCATGTAGACGTACCAGGACTTGGCGCCCTGGTTGAGGAGCTGGGCGGCCCGCCGTGGGGTGGGGCGCGCCATCCGCTGCTTGATCCAGTGACCGAAGTGGTCCAGGGAGGGTCCCGACATCGAGGTGAAGGAGGCGATCCGGCCCTCCGTACGCCGCACCGTGGCGAACTCCCAGGCCTGCACGGAACCCCAGTCGTGGCCCACCAGATGGACCGGCCGGTCGGGGCTGACGGCGTCGGCGACGGCCAGGAAGTCGTCCGTCAGCTTCTCCAGGGTGAAACCGCCGCGCAGCGGCTTCGGGGCGGTGGACCGGCCGCAGCCCCGGACGTCGTAGAGCACCACGTGGAAGCGGTCGGCCAGGCCGCGGGCGACCTCGGACCACACCTCCTTGCTGTCCGGGTAGCCGTGCACCAGCATCACCGTGGGCTGTGCCGGATCCCCCAGCTCGGCGACGCACAGCTCGACGCCGCCGGTACGCACCCGGCGTTCCGTCGCCCCGGCGAGCCCCGAGCCCTGCCCCGGCGCGCTTTCCCGACCGCGGACCTGTCCCTGGCCCCGGCCCTTGTTCCGTTCGCTTCCCGTGCTCATGCGGCCTTCTCCTCCTGCCAGCGCCGCACGTGCGGCAGATCGTCGTCCAGCCAAAAGGCGCTCTCCTGCGGGTCCTTGGAGTCCGTGACGACCAGGATCTCCTCGAACTTCGCGCCCGTGCCCCGGAACCCGAGGTGGGGTTCGACCGCCCACAGCCCCGGCTGCGGCGGGTGGTCGGAGAAGGTGTACGGGCTCCACAGCGGGGACCAGCCGTCGCGGTGGCCGTGCAGGGCGTCGGAGGCCAGCCCCTTGAGGGACTGGGTGCCGAACCCGAAGAGAGTGGGGGACCAGCGGCGCTGCCTGACCCGGTCGATCTTGTGCGCGATGACGCCGAAGGGGTAGGCGCGGTGGCGGTTGGCGTACCCCTGCCGCACCATCAGCCGGTCGACGTCCTCATAGATCTCCCGCAGCGGCCGCCGCTCGCGCACTTCGCGCAGGATCAGCTCCCGGTGGGCTTCGAGGTCGGCGAGCAGCCGGTCGTGCACGGGGTTGAGGCCGAGGCAGCCGGAGTAGCCGATGTCGGCCGTGAAGCCGTTGTGGACCGGAGCCATGTCGAGGATGAAGGCCATCCCCGGTTCCAGTTCGCGATTGGTGGGGAAGAACTGCAGCGGTATGCGGAAGTTGACGAAGGCGGTGCGGTCGCCGAACCAGGCGAACGGCAGATGGAACCAGTCCCGCACCCCGCGCTCGCGCAGCCATTCGCGCTGCATCCGCGCCGCCGCGCGCTCGGTGACCCCGGGCTTGAGCTGGGCGGCCACTGCTTCCGCACAGGCATAGGCGAGCCGCTGGACCTCTCTGAACCCCCTTAGCTCAGCGGTGAGTTCTCCGGCTGCTGCTGAGGTCGCTGAGGTGACTGAGGCCATCGCCAACCGTCCGTCCGTGAGCAGTTCATCGCGGTACGTGCCCGTAACTTGACACTGATGAATGTGACAATGACCGGCGGCTGCGTCAAGAGGTGCGCACGCACCGACCAGGGGACCGGCCCGCCGCGGACCGGCGCCCCGACCCGGTTCGGTCCCGGCTTGATCCCGGCCTGAGCCCGACCCCGGCTCTCCCCCGGCCTCGATCCACCCCCGACGCCGTCTCCGCCCCGCGGCGCTGCTGGCAGGCGGTCCCGCGCCCTTCGACCCTGATGCCGGACCGCTCGAAGCAGGAGATCCCCTACGGGCCGTAATACCGCAGGGGGAGGCGGATCCCAGCATCTGGGTTGACGACCGGTGTGGCGGACGCCACTACCGTCGATGACGTGACTGTGATCGTGACCGAAAGCCTGAGCAAGCGGTTCCCGCGGGTGACCGCCTTGGACCGGCTCTCCGTTGACATCGCCCCCGGCGTAACGGGCCTGGTGGGTGCCAACGGCGCCGGCAAGTCCACCCTGATCAAGATCCTTCTCGGACTGGCCCCGGCCACCGAGGGGACCGCGCATGTCCTCGGCCTGGATGTGACCAAGGACGGCAGCGCGATTCGTGAGCGGGTCGGCTACATGCCCGAGCACGACTGCCTGCCGCCGGATGTCTCGGCCACCGAATTCGTCGTGCACATGGCCCGGATGTCGGGCCTGCCGGCGACCGCCGCCCGCGAGCGCACCGCCGACACCCTGCGCCACGTCGGCCTCTACGAGGAGCGCTACCGCCCCATCGGCGGCTATTCGACCGGTATGAAGCAGCGGGTGAAGCTCGCCCAGGCGCTGGTCCACGACCCCCAGCTGGTCTTCCTCGACGAGCCCACCAACGGCCTCGACCCGGCCGGGCGGGACGAGATGCTCGGCCTGATCCGGCGCATCCACAGCGACTTCGGCATCTCCGTCCTGGTGACCTCCCACCTCCTCGGCGAGCTGGAGCGCACCTGCGACCACGTCGTCGTCATCGACGGCGGCAAGCTGCTGCGCTCCTCCTCCACCGATGAGTTCACGCAGGTCACGACCTCGCTGGTGGTCGAGGTGACGGACACCGACGCCCACCCGGACGGCACCGAGGCCCTGCGCGGCGCACTGGCCGGCGCCGGGGTCGCGGTGACCACCCGCAGCGCCGGTGCCGAGGGACTCGCCTCCCCCGGCCATCTGCTGTTCGTCGAGGCGGCCGGCGAGGAGACCTACGACCTGGTGCGGGACACCGTCGCCGGGCTCGGGCTGGGCCTGGTCCGGATGGAACAGCGCCGCCACCAGATCGCCGAGGTCTTCCGCGACGCGGACGCGGCGCACGCCGCCGCCGAAGCCGTCACCACAGGCGCCCCGAGCGCCCCGTACGCCCCCCAGGACGGAGGCGCCCACGATGTCGCCTGAGCCCACGACCTCGGTATCCGCCACGCCAGGCGGCGCCTATATCCACAACATCGGCTACCGCCACTACGACGGCCCGCGGCTGGGCCGTGCCTACGCCCGCCGGTCGCTGTTCTCGCAGAGCCTGCGCGGCGCCTACGGCCTGGGCCGTTCGGCCAAGAGCAAGGTGCTGCCGATGTTGCTCTTCGCCGTGATGTGCCTGCCCGCCACGATCATGGTCGCGGTGGCGGTGTTCACCAAGGCCGCCAGCCTCCCGGTCGGCTACACCCGCTACGCCATCTTCCTCCAGGCCGTCATCGGCCTCTATCTCGCCTCCCAGGCGCCGCAGTCCGTCTCACGCGATCTGCGCTTCAAGTCCATACCGCTGTACTTCTCCCGCCCGATCGAGCGGGGCGACTATGTGGCGTCGAAGTTCGCGGCCATGGCGAGCGCCCTGTTCATCCTCACCGCGACGCCGCTGCTGGTCCTCTACGCCGGGGCGCTGCTGGCGAAGATGGACTTCCTCGACCAGACCAAGGGGCTGGCGCAGGGGCTCGTCTCCGTACTCCTGCTCTCACTGCTGTTCGCCGGGATAGGCCTGGTCATCTCCGCGCTCACGCCGCGCCGCGGCTTCGGTGTCGCCGCCGTGATCGCCGTCCTCACCATTCCGTACGCCGCGGTGAGCGCGGTCCAGGGGATCGCCTTCGTTCAGGGCAACGAATCCGCCGTCGGCTGGCTGGGGCTGTTCTCCCCCATCACGCTCATCGACGGGGTGCAGTCGACCTTCCTCGGCGGCACCAGTTCCTTCCCCAACAGTCTCGCGCCGACGACCGGTGCCGGGTTCGTCTACCTCCTCGTCACGCTGATCGTCATCGCCGGCAGCTATGGCCTGCTGATGCGTCGCTATCGGAAGGCCGGCCTGTGACCGCCCGCCCGTCGCCCACCACCACCCCTCGAAGGAATGGGCCGCGCCCATGAGCACTGTCACCATCGACCACGTCTCCCGCTGGTTCGGCAATGTCGTCGCCGTCAACGACATCACCATGACCATCGGCCCCGGCGTCACCGGCCTGCTCGGACCCAACGGCGCCGGCAAGTCCACCCTCATCAACATGATGGGCGGATTCCTCGCCCCCTCCAACGGCTCCGTCACCCTCGACGGGACGACGATCTGGCGTAACGCCGGTATCTACCGCCACATCGGCATCGTCCCCGAGCGCGAGGCGATGTACGACTTCCTGACCGGACGCGAATTCGTCGTCGCCAACGCGGAGTTGCACGGCCTCGGCCGGGCGGAGGCGGCCAGGGCGCTGGCCACCGTCGAGATGGAGTACGCCCAGGACCGCAAGATCTCGACGTACAGCAAGGGCATGCGGCAGCGCGTCAAGATGGCCTCCGCGCTCGTCCACGACCCGTCCGTGCTGCTGCTCGACGAGCCCTTCAACGGCATGGACCCGCGCCAGCGGATGCAGCTGATGGAGCTGCTGCGGCGGATGGGTGATCAGGGCCGCACGGTTCTGTTCTCCTCGCACATCCTCGAAGAGGTCGAGCAACTCGCCTCGCACATCGAGGTGGTGGTGGCCGGCCGGCATGCCGCGTCCGGCGACTTCCGCAAGATCCGCCGGCTGATGACCGACCGGCCGCACCGCTACCTCGTCCGGTCCGACAACGACCGGGCGCTGGCCGGGGCGCTGATCGCCGACCCCTCGACGTCCGGCATCGAGGTCGACCTCACCGAGGGCGCGCTGCGCATCCAGGCGGTCGACTTCGGCCGCTTCACCGAACTCCTGCCGCGGGTCGCCCGGGACCACGGCATCCGACTGCTGACGGTCTCGCCCTCCGATGAATCGCTGGAATCCGTCTTCTCCTACCTCGTCGCGGCCTGAGGCCAGAAAGGAGCTCCGAGGCATGTCCACGACCACTCCGACGGCCCCGCCGGCGCCCGCCGGGCCCAAGGCAACGCTGTTCCACCCGACCGTCGCCCGGCTCACCTACCGCGCCCTGCTCGGCCGGCGGCGGGCCCTGATCCTCTTCGTGCTGCCCACCCTTCTGGTGGTCATCGCGGTGGCCGTCCGCACGCTGGCCGGCGCCGACGACTCCACCGCCGGCGGCATCCTGGGCGGCTTCGCGCTGGGCACGATGGTGCCGCTGATCGGCGTCATCGCCGGTACGGGCGCCATCGGGCCGGAGATCGACGACGGCTCGGTGGTCTATCTCCTGGCCAAGCCTGTGGCCCGGCCGACGATCATCTTCACCAAACTCCTGGTGGCCATAGGTGTCACGGTCGCCTTCTCCGCAGTCCCCGTGCTGCTCGCCGGCTTCCTCCTCAACGGCAACAGCCAGCAGATAGCGGTGGGGTACGCGGTAGCGGCGGCCATCGCCTCGGTCGCCTACAGCGCGCTCTTCCTGCTCTTCGGCACGATCACCCGGCACGCCGTGGTCTTCGGCCTGGTCTACGCCCTGGTCTGGGAGGCCCTCGTCGGCACCCTCGTCCCGGGCGCGAAGACCCTCAGCATCCAGCAGTGGGCGCTGGCGGTCGGCCAGCACACGGCCGCGGAGGGTGCGATCACCTCCGACGTCCAACTGCCCCTCGCGATATGCCTGTTGGTTGCCCTCACGGTTCTCGCGACCTGGTACGCGGGCCGCCGGCTGAAGGCACTGACCCTGGCGGGCGAGGAGTAGAGCCGCTCGATCTGGTGGGTCCCGGCCCGGTGGCTCCGATCTGCTGGGACCGGTCCGGCGGCTCTGATCCGGTGGCTCCGGGGAGGCCGGACACCGCTTAGGGCCGGACTGCCCGGTGAATCACGGCCGGACAGGCTCTGGGACCGTCCCCGGGTGCCCCGGGTGCCCCGGGTGCCCCGGGTGCCCCGGGTGCCCCAGTTGGCCCCGGACCGCCTCGGGCCCCACCGCCCTACCTGCGCTGTCCTGGCCGCGCCCGACCGACGCCGCCCTACGCGCCACCCCCGCTGCTCCCGCCGCTGGCACCGTTCTTCTGCTGGGCGTTGAACTCCCGCACGTTGCGCAGATGCTCCTGGTAGTCAGCGGTGAAGCGGGTGTCGCCCGGCTTGACGGTGACGAAGTACAGCCAGTCGCCCGCGGGTGGCGCACCGGCCGCCTTCAGCGCGTCCGCCCCGGGGTTGTCGATCGGGGTGGGCGGCAGGCCCTCGTGCTTGTAGGTGTTGTACGGGCTGTCGGTCCTGGTGTCGGCGTGGCTGGTGTTGAGCGTGCTGCGGCCCAGCGCGTAGTTGATCGTCGAATCCATCTGCAGTGGCATGTGCCGGGCGATCCGGTTGTCGATGACCCGGGCGACCTTGCCCATATCGGCCGGCCGATCGGCCTCGGCCTGCACGATGCTGGCGATCACGACCGTACGGTACGAGGTGATCTTGTTCGTGGCCAGGCGCTGATTGGCGGTCTTGACCATGTACGAGAGCAGCGACGCCGGCGTGGTGTCCGCGTGGATCGGATAGGTCGCCGGGAAGAGGTAGCCCTCCGGATTGCCCTGTGCCGCGTCGGGCAGCGGGAGCTTCGCGCTCTTGGCGGCCTTCGCGGTGGAGCCGCTGGGCAGACGCAGTGCCTTGTCGACGGCGGCGTAGACCTGGGTGGCCCGCTGCCCCTCCGGCACGGTCAGCTTCTCCTCTCCCCCCGGCCCGCGCAGCAATCGCGGCACGAGCAGGACGGCCAGGACGGCCAGGGCGGCCAGGACGGCGACAACGATGAGCCAGCCGGTGCGGGAGAGCCGCGGGCCTGGCCGGCGGGCGGTGTGCTGAACGTCGCTCATGGGGGGCACGGTAGGCCACGGCCGTACAGCGAGGCGGGGGCACCCCCGGATGCCCCTACTCCCTACGCCCCCACAGCCCTACGTCCCCACAGCCCTACGTCCCCACCTCCCTACGCCCGCACAGCCCTACGCCCCGCCCGCGTCCCCGATCCTGCGGTCGCGCCCCGCGCCCATGCCCAGCAGCGCCAGACCGGCGCAGACCCCGAGCAGCAGCACGAGGGGAACCGTCCAGCCACCGGTGGCCTGATGGACGGCACCAAGGGCCAGCGGGCCGGCGGCGGCGAGCAGGTAGCCGCCCGTCTGGGCCATGCCGGACAGCCGGGCGGCGGTGTGCGCATCGCCCGAGCGCAGCACCATCATCGTCAGCGCCAGCCCCAGCGCGCCGCCCTGGCCGATGCCCAGAAGGACGGCCCACAGCCACGCGCCCGCCACCGGCGCCAGCAGCAGACCGGCGACGCCACAGGCCATCAGCGCGGACACCGCCACGCCCAGCAGGCGCTGCCGCCGCATCCGTCCCGCGAGCATCGGCACCACGAACGAACCGACCATCTGCACCAGCGTGCTGAAGGCGAAGACCAGCCCCGCCTCGCCCTTGCCCATGCCGTGGTCGGTGAAGACGGTCGGCATCCAGGCGATGACCACGTACGCGATCAGCGACTGCGAGCCCATGAACAGCGTGACCTGCCAGGCCAGTGGCGAGCGGCTCAGCCGCGGCCCCGTCGTGGCCTGGTGGACGGACGTGGCTGCGGCGGCACAGTGCCGGGTGCCGCGGCGGGCCATGAGCGCCTGCGGGATCCAGGCCACCGCGGCGACGGCGGCCAGCAGCGACCAGGAGACCAGCGCCCCCTGCCAGCTGCCGAGCGCGTTCTCCAGGGGGACCGCGGAGGCGGCGGAGACCGTGGCGCCCAGGATCATGGCCGTCGAATACAGCGCCGTCATACCCGCGGCCCGATCGGGGAAGTCCCGCTTGATCAGCCCCGGCATCAGCACGTTCAGCAGGGCTATGGAGGAGCCGACCACCGCACACCCGGCGAACAGCGCCACCACCGGCGGCGCGATCCGCAGCACGATGCCGCCGCACAGTGCCATCAGCGCCGCGCACAGCGCCGCTTCGGTGCCCCATCGTCGTGCCAGCCTCGGCGCGACGATCGAGCCCAGGCCCATGAAGATCAGCGGGATCGTGGTCACCAGACTGCTGGCGGTCGCGGCCAGGTGGAAGTGCGCGCCGATCTCGCCGAGCAGCGGCGAGACCCCGGCGAGCGCCGCCCGCATGTTGAGCGCGGCGAGCACGATCCCGCCCAGCACGAGCGCCGGGTGGACGGCCCGCAACCGCCGGCGGGCGGCGGCGACGGGCGGTGTCGCGACCAGGTCCTCCTCGGCGTCGATCAATGGTGCTGGGGGCCTGGACCCTGACATGCGTGCGTTACCTCGTCATGAGTGTGTTCCGCGAAGGAAACCCGGAAGGAAGGGGAGAGGAAAGGAAGGGGAGAGGAAGGGAGAAGGAGTCGGATGAGTGCAGGGGGAGAGAGGCAAGGGAGGGGGACGGGGAGGAGTAGGGAACTGGCGCGGGAGAGAGAAGAGCGGAGAGAGAGAAGAGCGGAGAGAGGAGACCGGAGCAGGAGGTAGACCGGCTCCTCAGTGGCCGTCGCCCAGCAGGGCCTCCACGGCCCGCTTCGGTCTCTCCAGCAGTTCGCGGGTGGCGCGCTCCGCGGCCTCCGGGTCACCTGCCGCGATCGCCTCCATGACGGCGCGGTGGTCACCATGCACGATCTTCGGCATCGCCTGGTCGTCGAGCGCGTTGACCAGCGCCTCCCGTACCGAGCTGCTGAACCAGCCGTAGGTCGCCGTCAGCGCGGTGTTGTGCGCGGCCTCGACGACGGCCTTGTGGAAGGCGATGTCGTGGTCGGCGTAGAGCTCCAGGTTGCCGGAGTCGGGCCGTCCGTCCGCGTCGGACAGGTCCGCCTGGGCGTCCAGGGCCGCCCGCATCCGCTCCAGGTCGTCCGGCCGGTGCCGCAGCGCGGCGAGCCGGGCGGCCTCCGCCTCCAGGGCGATCCGCAGTTCCAGTACGTCGCGGATGCCGGCGCGTTGGACGCCGCGCATGATGTCGCCCGGATCCGCGGTGGAGACGACGAAGGTGCCTTCGCCCTGCCGTGAGCGCAGCATTCCGGCGTGTACGAGCACCCGCACCGCCTCGCGGACGGTGTTGCGGCCAACCTGGAGCTGCTCGGCGAGCGCAAGCTCGGTGGGGATGCGGTCCCCGATCTGCCACTCCCCGGCGGTCAGTTGGGCCCGCAGGGCCTCGACGACGGTGTCCACGAGGGATTGCCGTCCTGCCGCCTGCAGTGCCATGCCCGTTCCGTCCGCCCGTCTGCCTGTAGGTGCCTGCTGTCCGCCCGGTGCGGTTGCCCAGTCATCCTACAACTGATGTATGCATGCTACATGGAAGCCGTCGGGGTGCGGGCATCAGTGACGGGCTCCTCGGGGGCGGCCGTACTGCGATCGCCGCCCCCGAGGAGCCCAACTGCTGCCCCCTACAACGGCATTACCGCTCCAGCGGGGCTCCCCCCAACGGCATTACCGCTCCAGCAGGGCTACCGCTCCAACGGGACCACCGCTCCAAAGGGGCCCCGCTGCAACAGAATTACCGCTATCGGGATTACCGCTCCCCGGCCGCCCTACAGACCGACGTCCCGCCCCTGGATGTCCGCCAGGGACTCCCGCCGTACGAGAAGGCGGGCGTGGCCGTCGGTGACCGCGATGACCGGTGGGCGGCCGACGAGGTTGTATCCGGAGGCCATGGAGAGGTGGTAGGCGCCGGCGACGGGTACCGCCAGCAGATCGCCGGGCCGGATGTCGCCCGGCAGCCGCACGTCGGTGGCGAGCACGTCGCCGGCCTCGCAGTGCCGGCCGACGACGGTGACGGGCTCCGACGCGGCGAGCGAGCCGCGCCCGACCAGCCGGGGCGCATAGCGCACCCCGTACAGCGCGGGCCGCGGGTTGTCGCTCATCCCGCCGTCCACCGCCACGAACGTGTGCGCGCCGGTCCGTTTGACGGACAGCACCCGGTAGAGGACCACACCGGCCGGGCCCACGATGGCACGGCCGGGTTCGACGGCGAGCCGGGGCACCGGCAGACCGGCCGCCGCGCAGCTGCTCGCCAGCTCCGCGCGCACCTTGGCGCCGAGCGCGGCGGTGTCGAGCACGGGCTCCCCTGGGCGGTAGGCGATGCCGTGGCCGCCACCGAGGTCCAGCTCGGGGAGGGCGACGCCGTGCTGCTCACGGACCCGGGCCAGCAGGCCGACCAGCCGTCGTACGGCCGACAGATACGGCTTGGCGGTGGTGATCTGCGAACCCAGGTGGCAGTGCAGACCGACCAGTTGGAGGCGCGGCTGGGCGAGCACCCGGGTGACGGCGTGCTGTGCGGAGCCGTCGGCGATCGACAGCCCGAACTTCTGGTCGTCGGTCCCGGTACGGATCTTGGCGTGGCCGCCCGCGGCGATCCCGGGCACGACCCTGATCAGCACCTTCTGCCGGGAGCCCGCCGGGACCGCGGCCGCCAGCCGGGCGATCTCCGACGTGGAGTCGATGACGATCCGTCCGACGCCGAGCCGCAGCGCGGTCTGCAGGTCGGCCGGGCTCTTGGCGTTGCCGTGCAGCACGATCCGCTCGGGCGGGAAGCCGGTGGTGACGGCCAGTTCCAACTCACCGGCGGAGCAGACGTCCAGACCGAGGCCCTCCTCCTGCACCCAGTGGACCAGGGCGCGGCACAGGAACGCCTTGGCCGCGTAGTAGACGTCGGTGTCGGGGAAGTCCCGTAGGTAGGCGCGGCAGCGATGGCGCACCTCGTCCTCGTCCAGGACATAGGCGGGGGTGCCGAAGCGGTCGGCCAGCTCGGTGAGCGGGACGCCGCCCACGGCGATGTCGTCGTGGCAGAGCGGCGCCGCGGAGCCGGGCCATATGGCGAGCGGGCCGCGGTCGGCGGGGGTTCGGGCGGCGGCCGGCGGCTCGCCCTCGGGGGACGTGAGCAGGGCGTCCGGTCCGGCGGCCGGTGACGCCGTAGTGGGCGCCATCGCGGTGGCCGGCGACGGAACGACGGGTTCTTGGGCGGTCCGGGGCAGTGTGCTGTGGCTCATGGTGTCGCGCCTCCCTCAGACAGCCCGTAGGTGATGGTGCGTACGGGCCGTACGGAGCACCTCGGGGGTGCGCGCCGTACGGGGGACCTCAGGGGTGCGCGAGGGGCGCGAGACCTCGGGGGTGCGTGCCGTACGGGACACCTCGGGGGAGAGCCGCGGGTCGACGGTCACCACGGTCGCGCCGACGGGCTCGGCCAGCGCACGCAGCGCGGGCTCGGACAGCCTGACCCAGGGCTGGCCGCCGCCCAGAGCCGCGGCGAGCCGCTGGGCGGAGGTGAAGCCGACGGCCGTCCGGCCGCCGAGCGGGGTGCGGAACAGGCGGGCCGTGCAGCCCGCGGGGCCCGACCGGACGGGGACGAAGAGAGGCCCGGCCGGGACACGATCAGAAGGCTCAGGATCTTCCGCGTACAGATGGTGGGACACGGCGTTGCTCCTCGAACAGGACATCGGCGGCCCCGGACCAGTGGATGACGCATGTGCCGGGGCTCGGCTCTGACGACGCTATGCCCGGGGAAGGAGCCCCTCCGCCAGTCGCTGACGCGTCATTGACGGGTTGTGGACACTGTTTGACGCGATGCTGCCGGGTGGTGGCCGATTGTGGGGCGGCGGTGACGCTGCGCGGCAGCCGGGGCGCGGCCGGATCCCGGCCGGGAACGCCCGGGGCGCGGCCCCGACATCCCCTACGGACCCGATGCCCCGGCTTCGGAAAGCGCCCCAGGGCCCCGATGCTCCGGCCCGGCCCCGGACGTCGCCGACCGCGCAGCCCCTCGCGCACCGGATCCGGACCGCTGCTCACGGTCATCTCCGAGACACGCGGTGACCGTCTCCGCGAACTCCACCGCCGCCGGGCTCAGCGCCGCCCAGGTGCGCACCGCCCAGCCGGTGGCCAGTGAGGGCAGCGCGGGTATCGGGACCAGGCGCAGGGGCGAGTCGGCGGTGGTCGCGAGACCCGGCGGACGCGGGACGACCGCATGGCCGACGCCGAGTTCGGCCAGCAGCAGGGCGGTGTCCCAGTCGGCGACGCTGGTGGTGCTCGGGGACGGCAGCTGCCCTGCGTCCCGGTGGCTGAGGTGGCCGTCGAGCCGCATACGGGAGGTGGAGTCCTCCGGCAGCCGGATGGGCCGGATGCCGGCCAGCTCCTCCGGCTCGATCCGCTCCCGGGTCGCGAGCGGGTCGTCGGCGCGTACGGCGAGCACCCAGGGCAGGCCGATGACCGGATGCTGCTCGATGCCGCGCACGGGTGGGCCGATGGTGATCCAGGCCAGTTCGGAGCCGCCGTCCGCGACCGCCTCGAAGCAGCGGCGGCTGGAACTCTCGGTCTGGAACTCCAGGTTGACGTGCGGATGGCGGGCGCGGAAGGCGACCACCGCGTCGGCCATGAAGTGCCGTACGGTCGTGGCACCGGTGGTGACCCGGACCGTGCCGCCGTCGCCCGCGCGCAGATCGCCCAGTTGCCGCAGGGCCGCGTCCAGCCCGCTGAGGCCGTCCGCCGCCGCGCGGTTGAGGATCCGGCCGGCCTGGGTCGGTGCGACACCGCGCGGCCGGCGCTCCAACAGGCTGATGCCCGCCTCGCGTTCGAGGCGTTTGATGCGCTGGCTGACGGCGGATTGCGTGCAGCCGAGACGTCGGGCGACGGCGCTGAGGCTGCCCGTCTCGCACACGGCGACGAAGGCGCGCAGGTCGTCGAGGGTCACCTGGGTACGGTAGCTCCCTTCCAGTGGCCCTATCCAAGCTGGGGCTAAGGGTTTTGGAAGGAAACCAGAGGATTGACTGGGGTGTGGCGCCGCAGCGAAGATCGTCCCAGGGCCCAGGGCGGCAACCCGGAACCGCGTACGGCCGTACGGTTTCGGGTGCCGACCCGCACGTCCCGCCCTCCCGCCGGGCAGACACCGCCTACCCTCAAAGGGTGAAAACCGACGGAAAGGCCGTCAGACGTACCGACGGCTTCGGCAGCATGCACAGCCTCGGCGGTACCCACGGCTCCGGTGTATCCGATCGCCGGCGAGGGGACCGCTGATGGAGCCGCTGCGCGGCGGCCGGTCGTGGTGGTCCGGGCGCGGCCTCGCCGACCGGGTGAAGGACTGGGTGCGGACGAGTCCGGGCACCCATATCTGGCTGCTGATCATCGGCGTCACCAGCCTCGTGATCGCCTCCGCCTCCGAGGGGCTGGGGCAGTTCCTCGTCCACCGCACCAGCAGCAACATCCACGAGCTGAACGAGCATCCGCTGCCCTCGCTGCTGATCAGCGGCTTCTGGATCGAACGGCCGGGGTCGTTCCTGCTCTACGCGGTGATGTTCGAGCTGGTGCACGCCAACGTCGAGCGCTGGGTGGGGACCTGGCGCTGGCTGCTGATCGTCGGCGGCGCGCATGTCGCCGCCACCCTCGCCAGCCAGGAACTCGTCCTGCTGGCCATCGAGGGCCATCAGCTGCCGCGCTCGATGACCCATGTCGTCGACATCGGGGTCTCCTACGGGCTGGCCGCGGCCGCCGGTGTACTGACCTACCGGCTGCCCCCGCCCTGGCGCTACGTGTACCTCGTCGCGGTGCTGGTCTTCTTCGGCGTTCCGCTGACGACCGGCGCGACGTTCACCGACTTCGGCCATGCCATCGCGCTGGTCATGGGTTTCGCGGCCTGGCCGCTGACCCCGGCGGCGGCGGTCGTCGAGGAGGCGGAACCGGAGCCGGGTCAGAGCCCGTAGACCCGCTCCAGCACGACCGCGATCCCGTCGTCCTCGGGCGAGGCCGTCACCTCGTCCGCGACGGCCTTCAGCTCGTCATGGGCGTTGGCCATCGCCACGCCGTGCGCGGCCCAGGCGAACATCGGGATGTCGTTGGGCATATCGCCGAAGGCCACGGTCTCCTTGGCGGTGATGCCCAGGCGGCGGGCGGCCAGCGAGAGGCCGGTGGCCTTGGTCAGGCCGAGCGGCAGCAGTTCGACGACGCCCGGACCGGCCATCGTCACGCCCACCAGATCACCGGCGACCTGGCGTGCGGCCTGTGCCAGCGCGTCGTCGTCCAGCGTCGGGTGCTGGAGGTAGACCTTGTTCAGCGGCGCGGCCCACAGCTCGCCGGGGTCGTCCATCGGGACGTTCGACAGCGGGCCGGCCTGTACGCGGTAGCCGGGGCCGATCAGCACCTGACCGTCCAGGCCGTCCCGGCTCGCGGCCAGGAACAGCGGGCCGACCTCGGCCTCGATCTTGGACAGCGCCAGACCGGCCAGCTGCCGGTCGAGCGTCACCGAGGTCAGCAGCCGCTGCTCACCGGCGTGGTAGACCTGCCCGCCCTGGCCGCACACCGCGAGGCCGTGGTAGTCCAGGGCTTCGAGGATGTGCCGGGTCCAGGGCACCGAACGGCCGGTGACGACGATGTGCGCCGCGCCTGCCGCGGTGGCCGCGGCGAGCGCCCGGCGCGTGCGCTCGGAGACGGTCTCGTCGGGGCGCAGCAGCGTCCCGTCGAGATCCGTCGCGATGAGCTTGTACGGCAGCGGTGCGGCTGCCGTCGGAGCCGATGCGCTCACTTGGCGACGGGCTCCAGGATCTCCCGGCCGCCCAGGTAGGGGCGGAGCACCTCGGGGACGCGCACGGAGCCGTCCGCCTGCTGGTGGTTCTCGAAGATCGCCACGATCGTGCGGGGTACGGCGCAGAGCGTGCCGTTGAGGGTCGCGAGCGGCTGGACCTTCTGCTTGCCGTCGACGGTCTCGCGCATCCGGACCGAGAGCCGGCGGGCCTGGAACTCGTCGCAGTTGGAGGCCGAGGTCAGCTCGCGGTACTTGCCCTGGGTCGGGATCCACGCCTCGCAGTCGAACTTGCGGGAGGCCGAGGCGCCGAGGTCACCGGTGGCGACGTCGATGACCTGGAACGGCAGCTCCAGGGAGGTCAGCCACTGCTTCTCCCAGTCCAGCAGCCGCTGGTGCTCGGCCTGCGCGTCCTGCGGCGCGACGTAGGAGAACATCTCCACCTTGTCGAACTGGTGGACCCGGAAGATGCCGCGGGTGTCCTTGCCGTACGTGCCGGCCTCGCGGCGGAAGCACGGGGAGAAACCGGCGTAGCGCAGCGGGAGCTTGGCCGCGTCGACGATCTCGTCCATGTGGTACGCGGCGAGCGGGACCTCGGAGGTGCCGACCAGGTAGTAGTCGTCCTTTTCGAGGTGGTAGACGTTCTCGGCGGCCTGGCCGAGGAAGCCCGTGCCCTCCATGGCGCGCGGGCGGACCAGGGCGGGGGTCAGCATCGGCGTGAAGCCGGCCGCGGTGGCCTGGGCGATGGCGGCGTTGACGAGGGCGAGCTCCAGCAGCGCGCCGACGCCCGTCAGGTAGTAGAAGCGGGAGCCGGAGACCTTGGCGCCGCGCTCGACGTCGATCGCGCCGAGCAGCTCGCCGATCTCCAGGTGGTCCTTGGGGGCGAAGCCCTCGGCGTCGAAGTCGCGGATCGTGCCGTGCGTCTCCAGGACCGTGAAGTCCTCCTCGCCGCCGACCGGTACGTCGGGGTGGACGAGGTTGCCGAGCTTCAGCAGCAGCTGCTGGGTCTCTTCCTTGGCCTCGTCCTGGGCGGCGTCGGCGGCCTTGACGGCGGCGGCCAGCTCGCCGGCCTTCTTCAGCAGCTCGGCCTTCTCGTCGCCACTGGCCTTGGGGATGAGCTTGCCGAGCGCCTTCTGCTCGGCACGCAGCTCGTCGAAGCGGACGCTGGAGGACCTGCGCCGCTCGTCGGCGGAGAGAAGCGCGTCGACGAGCTCGACGTCCTCTCCACGGGCGCGCTGGGACGCGCGCACACGGTCGGGGTCCTCACGGAGCAGGCGAAGGTCAATCACACCCCCAGGCTACCGGGGCCGCGCACGGCTCCTCGACGCGATATTCCCCGGCATATCGATTTGCCCGTTTTGAGGTACTTATTCCCTTAGGGGCGCGGGCTGGAGACGGAGATGCGCGAGGGGTCGACGCGTAAGCGGCGGATAAGTGCGAGGGGGTGTGCGGCGGAATTCCGGATGTCCGCGATGAGGGCTTTCATGGGGGTGGGTGCCGGGTGATCCCTCATGTGGACAGCGGGAGTTGGGGCCCCGGTTTTCCCCTGAGATCCCTCGGTTGTCCACAGGGGGAGAGGGTTCTCCGACCCTTATCCACAGGCTGTGTGTGAGATCTGTGGAAGTCGGAGTCGATCATTCCGCTGTCGAAATGCTCGGCTATGGATTCTCGGTCCAAACCCCGTTCACGCACTCTTTCGTGTGGGATTGCCTCGCTCTAAAGGATTGATCGCATGAATTGTGCTGACGGAGGGCGTGGTAGGGCGCTGTGGAACGATGTGGTGTCAGTAGACCGATTTGTCGACTCCGCACGGCTTTCATGTCGACTTACCCACAGGTCGAGAACCGTGCCTGTGGATAACTTTGTGGATAACCCACAGGCCATGGAAAGCCGCAGGTCGTGCCGGGACCGCGGGCGGCTCAGCCCCGCCCGTCGAGGCAGCGCGCCAGCCAGTCCGACGCCTCGGTGAACGCCGAGTCCGTCATCTGCCGCCGCACACTCGGCGTCGTCTCGTCCGCCCGCGGATACGAGCCGAGGAACCGCACCTCGCGGCAGACCCGCTTGAGTCCCATCAGCACCTCGCTCACCCGGCGGTCGGTGATGTGCCCCTCGCAGTCCACCGAGAAGCAGTAGCGGCCGATGCCCTCCCCGGTCGGCCGGGACTCGATCCGCATCATGCTGACGCCGCGCACCGCGTACTCCTGCAGCAGCTCCAGCAGCGCACCGGGGTGGTCCTCGGCCAGCCACAGCACGACCGAGGTCTTGTCCGCGCCGGTGGGCGCCGCGGGCCGGGCCGGGCGGCCCACCAGGACGAAGCGGGTGGCCGCGTTCTGCGCGTCGTGGATGTCGGTGACCAGGGGCTCCAGGCCGTACGTCGCCGCCGCGAACTCGCCCGCGAACGCGCCGTCGTAGCGGCCCTCCTGCACCAGCCGTGCGCCGTCGGCGTTCGAGGCCGCCGACTCCCACACCGCTTCCGGGAGTTGCGCCGCCAGCCACTTGCGCACCTGCGGCTGGGCGACCGGGTGGCCGGTGACCGTCTTGACGTCGCCGAGCGCCGTGCCCGGGCGTACGAGCAGGGCGAAGGCGATCGGCAGCAGCACCTCGCGGTAGATCATCAGCGGCTCGCCGGAGGCCAGTTCGTCGAGGGTGGTGGTCACCCCGCCCTCGACGGAGTTCTCGATCGGCACCAGGGCGGCCGCGGCCTCACCGGCGCGCACCGCGTCCAGGGCGGCCGGCACCGACACCATCGGCACCAGCTCGCGGGTCGCCGCCTCGGGAAGGCTGCGCAGCGCGGCCTCGGTGAACGTGCCCGCGGGGCCGAGATAGGTATAGCGGCTGGCCGACATCCTTGAGCACTCCCTCGCGCAACTGCGGGGGCACCCCGCCGATCTTCTCCCTGCCCTGCCACGATACCGAGCCGTTCCGGCCGCCGGGCGGGGCTTCCAGCCGCTGGACGGCCCCAGGGGGACGGCTCCAGGGGGATGGCCCCCTGGGCCGTGGCCGCCCGCGGGATCACCCCTGCCGCCGCGGGATCACCCCTCCAGCAGCGGCCGGCCCACGTAGTCGCCCGCCTCCGCGGCCGGCGGCACCGCGAACAGCCCGCTCGCCTCGTGCCGCAGGAACGGCGACAGCGCGTCCCCGCGGTCCAGCTTCCGCTGGATCTGGGTGAAGGCGCGCAGCGGATCGGCCTGCCAGCAGATGAACAGCAGCCCGGCGTCCGGGGCGCCGTCCTCGCGGTAGCCGTCGTGGAAGGAGAACGGGCGGCGCAGCATCGCCGCTCCCTGGTTGGACTCCGGCGCCGCGATCCGGGCATGCGCGTTGGCCGGGATGATCGGCAGCCCGTCCGGGCCGGTGGCGTCCAGCCGCATCGCGGTGGTCTCCGAGCCGCCGGTCAGCGGCGCCCCGTTGTCCTTGCGGCGCCCGATGACCTTCTCCTGCTCGCGCCGGGAACGCTTCTCCCAGTCGTCCAGCAGCATCCGGATCCGGCGGAAGACGGCGTACGAGCCGCCGCGCATCCACTGCTGCTCGGCGTCCCGCCCCACGAAGATCCGCTGGTCGAAGTCCTCGTCGGACGGCTTGGGGTTGTTGGTGCCGTCGATCTGGCCCATCAGGTTGCGGGCGGTCATCGGGTGCGCGGTGGCACCCGGTGTGCGGTTGAACCCGTTCATCTGCCAGCGCAGCCGGGCGCTGCCGGCCGCGTCCTTCTGCAGCGCCCGCAGCGCGTGGAAGGCGACCAGCGCGTCGTCGGCGCCTATCTGGATCCACAGATCGCCGTTGCTGCGCCCGGGGTCCAGCGCGTCCGCGGAGAAGTCGGGCAGCGGGTCGAGCTGTACGGGGCGCCGCTTCGTCAGGCCCGTACGGCCGAAGAAGCTGTGGCCGAAGCCGAAGGTGACGGTCAGCGAGGACGGGCCGGCGTCCAGGGCGACCCCGGTGTCGGCGTCCGGGGTGCGTCCGGCCATCAGCTCCTCGGCCGTCCGCGACCAGCGGCGCAGCAGCGCCGCCGCGGCCTTGCGGTCCGCGCCGGGTGCCAGGTCGAAGGCGGCGAGATGCCCGTTGGCCTGCAGCGGCGTGGTGATCCCCGCCTGGTGCCGGGCACGCGCCGCCCGGAACGGCACCTCGGTCGACCCGATGGTGGCAAGGGCCTTGGGCGCGTCCTGCTGGGAGGCGGAGGCACCGATGGCGCCGCCGGCCCCGCCGACGACCAGCCCGGCCGCGCCGGCCGCACCGACGGTGCCCAGCAGCCGGCGGCGGGAGAGCTCTGTCGAGGCCTGCGGGTCGCCGGAGGTCTTCGAGCCGCCGGAGGTCTTCGACTCGTCGGAGGCCTTCGCGCCGGTGGTCCGGGGTGCGCCGGCTTGTTCGGTTCGCTTGCTCATCAGCCGATCTTCACGTTCTTGGTCTCGGTCACCTGGTCGATGTCGGAGGTCCGTACGAGCAGCGAGAGCTGCCACTGCCCGGGGACCGGCAGCTGGACGCCGCTCGCGCGCCAGTGGCCCTTGCCGACGTGCCGGGGGACGAAGGGCAGCGGCCCGATCTTCTGGGACTTCTGGGTGAAGGAGACCTTCACCTCGGGAACGTCCATGGCCTTGCCCGACGCGTCGGAGAGCCGCAGTCGCAGCTCGTTGGCGTTGCCGCTGCGCCCGGGGTCGAGGTCGAGGCGGGCGGTGCCCTTGCCGCCCGTACCGCCGGTGTCGAACGGAATGGTCAGCACCTGCGGCTGGTTGGCCGCGGTGGACTGCCCGCCGGAAGCGGCCTTGACCGCCTCTTCCGTACGGGCCGGCTCGGTGGCGGTCAGCACCGTCGTGACCACCAGCAGGACGACCGCGACCGTCGCCTCGGCCAGGACCGACCGGCGCAGTCCCAACCGCTCGGGGTCCGCGTCGCGCAGCCGCTTGGTCCGGGCGGTGCGCAGGGCGGCCTGCTGACGGGCCAGTTGAGCGGCGCGGGCGGCGTCCGGAGCGGATCCGGCGGCCGGGTCCTCGTCGGGCTCCGCCTCCGGGCCGTGATCGGGGACGAGGGCGGGAACGGGCTCGCGGTCGGGTGCCTGGCGGACCTCGCCCAGGCGCCCCGTCCACCGCCGCGACACCGCGGCGATCCCGACGAGGACCACCACCAGGCCCACCTTGAGCAGCAGCAGCCGCCCGTAGGCGGTGTCGGTGAGCGCGTGCCAGGTGCCCACCTGCCGCCAGGACTGGTAGACGCCGGTGGCCACCAGTACCACCACGGAGCCGAACGCGATCCGCGAGAAGCGGCGTACGGCGGTCCGCTCGACCGGCGGGCCCCAGTACAGGGACACCACCAGCGCCGCCAGCCCGCCGAGCCAGGCGGCGACGGCGAGCAGATGCAGCACGTCGACCGGCATCGCGACGGCGGGCTGCAGCCCGGTCGAGGCGTGTTCGGCCATCGCCCAGGTCGTGGCGAGCCCGATCGCCACGATCACCCCGCCGATGCCCAGCCCGAAGGTGAGGTCCTTGCGCCGCCTGGCCTCCTCGGCGTGGTCCGCGGCCTGCCCGCCACCGTCGCCGGCCTCGTCGCCGGCCTCTGCGGTGGTCCCGTCCCCGTCGGTCCCGTCCCTCTCGGCCCCGTCCCCCTCGGCCGCCTCCTCCTGCGCCCGCTCCGGTTCCTGCAGCCGCGCGTACGCCCCGAAGAGCACCGCGACGAACAGCGCCGCGGCCGCGAGCAGCAGCAGCCGGGAGACCAGTGCCGCGCCAGGCTTGGTGATCAGCACCTGCTGGAGGCCACCGAGGTCGAAGACGTCGGAGAGATCACCGGACCCGGTGTACGGGGTGCGCAGCAGCAGCATCGCGAGCGTGGTGGCGGTCAGCGCCACCCAGCCCTGGACGACCAGCCGCTGCACCGACCGTACGAGCGCGGCGGCCGGCCGGCAGGCCACCACGAAGGCGGCGCCGCCGACCAGCAGCACGAACCCGGCGTAGGCCAGATAGCGGGCGATGCCGTAGAGCGCGCCGACCAGCCCGCCGCCGACCTCCTGTTGGGGGAGCGCGGCGGCGGACTTGGAGGGAGCGCCGACGGAGAAGGTGAAGGCCCCGGAGACGGGGTGGCTGTCGGCGGAGACCGCCTGCCAGGCGACGGTGTACGTACCGTCGCGGAGCCCCGGCGGCAGCCCCGTGCCGTATTTGACGACGCTGCCGCTGCACAGGTTGCGCAGCTTGCCGCGGTCCACCCGTTTGCCCTGCGGGTCCAGGACCCGGATGGAGTCGTCGCCCATCGCGACGCCTTCGGAGAAGGTGAGCGTCACCTGCTCGGGTGCGCGGTCGACCACCGAACCCTGCGCCGGCGTGCTGCCGGTCAGCGCGGCGTGCGCGGACGCCGGGGCGGCGGCGCCGAACAGCGCGCCGGCCAGCGCCACCGCGACGATCAGCAGCCGCAGCGCGGCGGACCGTCGTGGCGGTAGCCCGGTGGTGACCATAGTGATCGCTCCCCTCAACTGCCGTGTGAGTGCTGTTGCCGTGACCTGCTGTGCCGCCCGTTACTTCTTCGGCTGGTAGTCGGCGGCCTTGACCTGGAGGTCCACGTTGACGGGCTCGGCGTGCGCGAACTGCAGCTGGACACGGATGACGTCGCCCTTGGTCGGCTTGTACTTGAGGCCCATGAGCATCAGGTGGTTGCCGCCGCGTTCGAGCCTGAGCTCGCCGCCCGCCGGTATGGGCAGGGACTTGACCTGCTCCATCTTGTTGCCGGCGGTCTTGTGGATCGTGACGTCCTTGGCCTGGTCGGTGGTGACCGCGGTGAGCTTGTCGGCCGCGCCGCCGTTCTTGATCGTGAGGAACCCGCCGGCCATGTCCTGGGTGACCGGCTGCGGCATGTAGGCGCCCTCGGCGGTCATCTGCGGGTCGGGCTGCCCGGTGTCGCAGCCCGCGAGGGCGAGAGAGGCGGTCAGGGCGAGGGCGGCGGCGAGGGTGGTACGGCGGTTCACGGGTTCTGTCCCTTGATGATCTTCGGAAGTGCGGTCGTGTAGTTGTCGGAGGTCGCCTCCTGCATGCCCATCCAATGGACCTTGTCGTCCTTGGGAGAGCTCAGCAGGACCTGCGCGCCATGGGTGGAGACGACATCGCCGTTCTTCTTCTTGACCGGCTTCTCGATCCCGATGTTCACGCTGCGCGCGCCCGCCTGGATGGTGTCGAACGCGCCGGTCAGCCCGACGAAGTCCTTGTTGATGCCGGCGAGCCACTTCTTGAGGGCGGCCGGGGTGTCGCGCTCCGGGTCGGAGGTGACGAACACGACCCGCAGGTCCTTCTGCTCGGCCTTGGGCAGCTGCTTCACGGCGACGGCGATGTTGGCCATCGTCAGCGGGCAGACGTCCGGGCAGTTGGTGTAGCCGAAGTAGATCAGCGTCGGGTGGCCCTTGGTCCGCTCCAGCAGGTCGTACTTCCTGCCGTCGGTGCCGGTCAGGACCAGGTCGGGCTTCTCCAGCGGGGTGTCGAGGGTGACGATCGGCTTGGCGGTCGTGCCACCGGAGACGACGGCGGCGGGCTTGCTCTCGTCGCCGCCGCAGGCGGTCAGGCTGAGGGCCGCGGCCGCCGCGAGGGCGGACGCGAGCAGGGTCCTTCTACGCATTGCAGATAAATCCCATACGTTCTTCCGAGGGGGGCCGGGCCGGCGCGGGTCGGGCGCCGGCCCCGCGGTGGTCAGGCGCTGCGGCGACGGCCGGCGAACACGCCGAAGCCGACTCCGGCGACGCCGACCACGATGCCGATGACGCCCAGGACGCGCGCCGTGGTGTCGCTGGCGGACGTCTGCGCGGCGGCCGTCGTCATCTCGGCGTCGCTCTTGGCGCCGGCGTGCTTCGCGCCGGAGGCGCCGTGGCCGTCGTCCTCGGCCGCGGTGAGCTTCAGCACCGGCGCCGGGTTCTCCGGCTCCGCCGCGCCCTCCTTCGTCGGCTCGATCCAGCGCACGACCTCCTTGTCGTCGTACGTCTGGAGGGCCTTGAAGACGAGCTCGTCGGCGTCCTCGGGCAGCTGCCCGACGGAGACCGGGAACTGCTGGAACTGGCCGGGCTCGACGCCCTTGTCCTCGGCGGTCCAAGTGATCTTCGAGGGCGCCTCGTTGATCTTCTCGCCGTGCATCTCGATCGGCTTGGCGAGCTTGGACTTGGTGACCGAGACCTTCCAGCCGGGCACCGGCTGCGGCATGGCGGACGCCAGCGGGTGGTCGGTCGGCAGCGTCACCTCCAGCTTCACCGTCGAGGCGTCGTCCCGCTCGTTGGGCACCTTGAAGTTGACGACCGCATAGCCGCCCTTGGGCGCCTCGCCGGGCTGCACGCTGACGTGCGCGAAGGCCGGGCCGGCGAGCAGCAGCACGCTGCCGGCCGCGACACCGCCCACGAGCGACAGGCGGGAAAACTTGGACATACGAGACTTATTCGACATCAAAACGCTCCACAGGAAGAGGAAAGGCACGGGTGACGGTGGTCGGCGGCGCGCGCACGGCGACGGCGACGGCGCGCGAGCCCGTACCCTCCCCCAGGCCGTGCGGGCATGGGAGGGAGCCCCACGTGGGAGCGTGCTGCGCGACGTCAGGCCGCGAGGGCCAGGGCGGCCGGGGAGGGGGGTCCTCGCCTGACGACACTGTGGTGGAGCGCGGGGTCCTTCGGGCCGGGTTTGTCATCCCCGTACGAAACGGAGGCGCGCAGCGCATCGTCGTGCGCCGCACCGAGGACCGCGAGCAGGGCACGGACCAGCGCGAGCGCTCCGCGCAGCGCACCGACCAGCGCGGTTACGGTGATCTCGTACGCCGCCGGAGCCGACAGCCGGACCAGTCGCCACAGCGCCGCCTCGCCCCGCCGCAGCAGCCAGCCGAGGGCGAGCGCGGCGAGCAGATGCCCCAACAGCATGGGCACGGACGGCACCACGCAGTGCGCCATGGACAGGTCGCCGGCGGCCGCGCCACCGGCCGCTCCGTGTCCGGCCGGTGCGGTGGCGGAGGCGGCGTCGAGCCCGGCCGTGCCGAGCATCCGCCGCGCCTGGTCGCCGTCCACCCGGCCCGCACCGAGCCCGCAGGTCAGGTGCCGGGCGAGCGCGATCGCCGCCGAATCGGACAGTGCGCCGCCGAAGCCGCTGCCGACCCGGCCGCTCGTCGTCGTCCCCGCCATGTCCGCCATGCCGGTCATGCCGGCCATGGCCGCCGTACGGGACGCCGGAAGGACGGGGGCCTGCCCCCAGGTGAACAGCGAGTGCAGTACGAGCTGGCCCACCGCGAGCCCCGCCGCGATGCCCGGCAGCGTGCGTTCCCGCCCGGCCAGCGGGGCCGCCACCGCGAACACCATGACGGCCGCGACACCCAGCGTCCACAGCGGGACGGTCGCGCACGACGCGATCATGTGCCCGGCCGCGGACAGCGCGACGCAGACCACGGTGAAGACCGCAGCCCTCAGCAGCCGCAGGTCGGCGGCTGCGCGCGCGCTCGGGGCAGATGGGGCAGACATGGCCGCGCCATCATCCCACTGCCCTCGCCCGCCGACTACGGCAGGGCGGTGGCGAGGGGCGCCTCCCCGGGCGTCAAGGGTGGCAGGCGGGGCGCGCGAGGGCGTGTACGCGGCGCTTCACCTACACCGATGCGCTCAGTCTTCGCATCCGCCGAATGAGCGGTATCACGTCCCGGACATGCTTACGGACCTTGTGGCACGGCAATAGGTAACGATATGTCGAGCCGCGGCCAGGAGGCTGGAGCGATGAGCATCTGGTGGTCACTCCACTTGCGGCGTGAGGCGGCAAGCGTGCCGCTCGCCCGTCGCCTGTTGCTGGGCACGATGGAGACCGCGGGCGTCGACCCGGACATCTGTTACGACCTGTCGGTGGCCCTCTCCGAGGCCTGCGCCAACGCCGTCGAACACGGCGGGGACGCCGCCACCGAGGACTACCGCGTCACGGCCTTCATCGACGGCGACACCTGTCGGATCGAAGTCGCCGACTCGGGTCCCGGCTTCCACGGCAGCTCCGTACCCCCGGCCCCTCCCCATACCGCCGCGGACCGCGCCTCCACACCGGCCCCCGTGCCCACCCCCGCGCAGGCTCCCGTGTTTGCCGAGGAAGGCCGGGGGCTCTTTCTGATCGAGGCCCTCACCGACCACGTCCGCTACCGCAACCGCACGGGCCGCCCCGGCGCGATCGTCAGCTTCGACAAGATCCTCAAGTGGCGGGACGGCGCGGCGCTGCCGATGGCGTCGTGACCGGTCGCGCCCGTGGAATGGGGCGCTGACGTACGCAAACCCTCCGTTCCGGGCTGGTCTCGACCGTTTCTCCCTGCTTGCTCTGGGTAGATCTCTGGGGAGAACTTGCGAGCCGTCGAGGCGACTCGACGAGGCGGGGGGCCTGCGCATGAGCAGTACGTCCAAGGTGAAGCGGATCGCTCTCAAGCCGCCCGCTCCCGGGCCGTTACCCGAGCGTGAGCGCGACGGCGATGAGCAGCCCGATCCGCTCGACTCGTTACTGGAGAAGGTCCGCCAAGGCGAGACGGTCGCCGCGCCCGGAGGGAAGCAGGACAGCGGTGAACGGGACCTCCACGACGAGGAGTGGCGCGCCCACGACAGCAGCGGCCCGTACGGCCAACGGCGTCGCCGCCGGAACTGATCGGCCTCCGCCCCGGCACTGACGGGGCCTGCCCGAACCTCCTGGACGGGGCCTGCCGAGGGGCTTGTCATTCGCCTCGCCCCGTGCTGCCCTGGAGTCAAGTGGCCTAGACCTAGGGGGAGTTGTGGCGACGTTCAGAAACGCGTGCGGTGAGTGCCGCTACATCACACCCTGGCTCAAGGAATCCGAGGCCGAACGGCGGATCGTCGAGCACTACGCCCGCCACCATCCGGACGTCGTACCGGGCGGCGCCCAGCAGATCAACGGAGGCGGCGGAGGAGGCGGCTGCGGCGGCTGCGGCGCCATCGCACTCGGCCTGCTCGTCCTGCTCGTCATCATCAGCCTGGCCGGCCAGAAGTAGCGCGGGCGCGCCGCCACGGCGGACGTCCCCAGACGGACAAGGCCCAGGTCCGGGGACCTGGGCCTTGGGCTTTCGGTGTTGGGCGGGTGGCGCGTTCGCCCCCGCTCGGGGAGGAACCGCCGGGCTACCGCTCGGTCGTGGTGATGGCTGCGGCGGGGCAGAAGCCGACGGCCTGGCGGGCCGCGGTGGTGTGGGCGGCGGACGGGGCGGTGGTGCGGAGCAGTACCCGGCCGTCCTCGTCGTCCTGGTCGAAGACCTCGGGGGCGGTCAGTACGCACATTCCGGCGCCGACGCAGCGGTCGCGGTCGATGCTGACGGTGAGAGCCATCGGGTTACTCCTTGTCCCAGGTGACCGGGAGCCGGCGCACCCCGTAGATGTTCGAGAAGGTGCGCAGCGGCACCTCGTCGGCCGGGACGGCCAGGCGCAGCGTGGGGAAGCGGGTGACGAGCGCCGGGAGGGCGACGCGCATCTCGACGCGGGCCAGTTGCTGGCCCAGGCACTGGTGGATGCCGTGTCCGAAGCCCAGGTGGCCGGTGGCCTTGCGGTGCAGGTCGAGGCTGTCGGGGTCGGGGAAGCGCCGCGGGTCGCGGTTGGCGGCCTCCATGGACATGGTGACCGTCTCGCCGGCCTTGATCAGCTGACCGTCCAGCTCGACGTCCTCCAGAGCCGACTTGATGGAGGTGTGGGCGATGGTCAGGTAGCGCATCAGCTCCTCGACGGCCTGTTCGGCGAGGTCCGGATCGTCGCGCAGGGCGGCGAACTGGTCCGGGTTGCTCAGCAGGGCGAAGGTGCCGTGCGCGATCATGTTGGCGGTGGTGTCGAGGCCGGCGCCGAGCAGGAAGCTGCCCAGGCCGGTGAGTTCCTCGTCGGTGAGATCGCTGGTGGTCAGGTCGCTGAGCAGGTCGTCGGTGGGCTCGGCACGCTTGGCCAGCACCAGCGCGTGCAGATACTCCGTCATCCCCGTCATGGCGGCGTACCGCTCCTCGTCGGTGGCCCTGAGGTCGGTGATCGTGTGCGTCTGCCGCTGGAAGGTCTCCCGCTCGGACGAGGGCACGCCGAGCAGTTCACAGATCATCAGGGCCGGGATGGGCTGGGCGAACGCCCGCACCAGGTCCACCGGGCCGCCTTCGCGTTCCATGGCGTCCAGGTGCTGCGCGGTGATCTCCTCCACGCGGTCGGTCAGGGCGCGCATCCGCCGGACCGTGAACTTGCCGGCCAGCAGCTTGCGGTAGCGGGTGTGCTCGGGGGCGTCCATGCCGGTCATGTCGCCGACCGGCGCCGGGGGCAGGCCGCCTTCGGGGCCGCCGGGAAGCGGGTAGTGCATGAGCTCGTACCGTGCGCTGAAACGGGGGTCGGCGAAGATCGCGCGGACCGTGGAGTAGCCGGTGGCCAGCCAGCCCACGTGGCCGTCGGGGTAGGTCATCCGGCGCAGCGGCTGCTCCTCGCGCAGCCGCGCCAGTTCGGCGGGCGGGTCGAAGGGGCAGCCCGTGGGGCGGTTGGTCGGCAGCTCGGAGAGCGGTGCCGGGTCCCCGGCGGTCGTCTCGGGCGCGTTCGTCGACGGTTCGTGGTGCATGGTGTCCTCCGGATACGGGGTCAGACGCGGTGGGCTAAGGCGTGGTGCTGGGCGCGGTGCGCGATGGTGCGAAGTGGCTTGTGGGGCGGGGGAGTCACCGCTTGGCGTCCCGGTCGAAGGCCGAGCGCGCCCACAGGTAGCCGACCAGGGTGAGGCCGACGCACCAGGCGAGGGCGACGATCCCGCTGTTGCCGATCTCGGTGCCCATGAGCAGGCCGCGCAGGGTCTCGATGACGGGGGTGAAGGGCTGGTACTCGGCGAACCAGCGCAGCCCGGTGGGCATCGACTCCGGCGGGACGATGGCGCTGCCGAGGAACGGCAGGAACGTCAGCGGCATGGGCATGTTGCTGGCGGTCTCGACGGTCTTGGCGATCAGGCCCATGGCGGCGGACAGCCAGGTGAGCGCCAGGATGAGCAGGACCATGACGCCGAGGAAGGCGAGCCATTCCACGGCGGTGGCGTTGGGGCGAAAGCCCATGAGCAGCGCGACGCCGACCACGAGCGCGACGCTGAACAGCGTCTGGATGACGCTGCCGACGACATGACCGGTCAGGAACGAGGCGCGGGAGATCGACATCGTGCGGAAGCGGTTGACGATGCCCTCGGTCATGTCGGAGCAGACGCTGATGGCGGTGGACAGGGCGCCGGAGGTCGCGGCCATCAGGATGATGCCGGGCGCGACGTAGTCGATGTACTCACCGCCGCCGGTGGGCATCCCGCCGATCCCGCTCCCCAGGGCGCCGCCGAAGACGTAGTTGAACAGCAGCAGCATCACCAGGGGCATCGCGACGACCGAGACCGTCATGGACGGGTACCGCAGCGCGTGCTTGAGGTTGCGCCGCAGCATGGTCATCGAGTCGCTGACGGCGTAGGACAGGGAGCTCATCGGACGCTCTCCTTCTGGGAGTCGGCCCCGGCGCCCGACTGGGCCTGGCCGGTGAGGGTGAGGAAGACATCGTCGAGATCGGGCGTGTGCACCGTGAGGGACTCGGCCTGGACCGACGCGTTGTCCAGGACGTCGAGGACGGCACGCAGCGTGGGGATGTCGCCGTCGCTGGGGATCTGGAGGGTGAGCTCCTCGCTGTCGCGCGCGGCGGAGGCGAAGAGGGCCGCGGCCGTGTCGAGACCGTGCGCGTCGCCGAAGCGCAGCTGGATGTGACCGCCGGGGATCAGGCGCTTCAGCTCGTCCGCGGTGCCCTCGGCGACCAGCTTGCCGTGGTCGAGTACGGCGATGCGGTCGGCGAGTTGGTCGGCCTCCTCCAGGTACTGCGTGGTCAGGAAGATCGTGACGCCGTGGTCGGCGACCAGGCCGCGGATGATCTCCCACATGGTGCGGCGGCTGCGCGGGTCCAGGCCGGTGGTCGGCTCGTCGAGGAAGATGATGCGCGGATCGCCGACCAGGGTCATCGCGAGGTCGAGCTTGCGCCGCATACCGCCCGAGAACGTGGCGACCGGCTTCTTGGCCGCCTCGGTCAGCTCGAAGCGGTGCAGCAGCTCCGCGGCGCGCCGTCGGCCCTCGCGGCGGGGCAGGTGCTGCAGGTCCGCCATCAGCATCAGGTTCTCGTGGGCGGTCAGCAGGTTGTCCACCGCCGCGAACTGGCCGGTGACGCCGATCGCGGCGCGTACGGCGTCGACGTCGCCGCCCAGGTCGTGCCCGGCGATCCGTGCCTGGCCGGCGTCGGCGGAGATGAGGGTGGAGAGGATCTGGACGGTGGTGGTCTTGCCGGCGCCGTTGGGACCGAGCAGCGCGAAGATCGTGCCCTCGGGGATGCGCAGGTCGATGCCGTCGAGCACCACTTTGTCGCCGAAGGACTTGGACAGCCCGGTGGCGGTGATCGCCGGTGCGGCGGTGGCCCGGGCCGGGGCGGGTGGGGGAGCGGCAGACGACGGGGTCTTCATGGACATGACAGGGCATCCTCCGTGCTGTGTGTGGTGTGGCGATTCGGCGGGGCGCGGCGGCCCATGGTGCGTTCCCGCTGGTCAGGCGGGGTGGATACGGACGTGAGCCGGGCGAGGTGCTGGGGTGCCGAGCGGTGGCGAGCTAGGACGTGAGGTCCATGGCTCCACTATGGCATCACCGTGGTGCTATGACAAGTCCTTGTGGTGTCACGTTGGCGTGCGTGGCGCCATGGCGGCGCCATTGGGGTGCGGTGAGGTGTGGTGAGCGGTGGTGAGCGGTGGTGAGGGGCGTACGAAGCCCGTTCATGCGCTTCTGCGCCCCGAAGTCGGCGTCGTGGCGTCGGTGTCATGGTCCGGGGGTGTGCCGCTGCGTCAACTCCCGTTGAACGGCGGCGCGAACAGGTGGCGCTGCTGTCGCGGGAGGCCCTCGTCCTGGACGGCGGGCGGATCGTCGACTCCGGGCGCCATGGGGGCTTGCTGTCCGGGGCTACCGTTGAGAGTGTCAAACCGGGGCGAACATCGGCAGTCTGACGACTGGCCGGAAATCGTCCCGGGGCAGCGCGGTCTCGCGGTGGGAGGACCTCCCCCGCGGCGTCCCCTGTCCCTGCGAGACCAGCGCACACCAGGGCTAACGCGAAGCCAATCGCGTTAGTCTTTCTCGGACAATACTTGGCGTGAACCCACACTGCAATACGGAGCCGTCGTGACGACAGCGCACCATGTCCCGGGCGCGGCCCGGCCCGGCGGGCGGACGGCCCGCACCCGGCAGGCCGTACTGGCCGCCGTCTTACAGGAGTTGGACGACGGCGGCTTCGCCGGACTCACCATGGAGAAGGTCGCGCAGCGCTCGGGAATCCACGTGGCGACGCTCTACCGGCGCTGGCGCTGCGCCGAGGGGCTGGTCTGCGAGCTGCTGACCGACCTGAGCGCCGATGTGCCGCTGCCGGACACCGGCACGCTGCCGGAGGATCTGCGGGTGCTGGCCCGCTCGATAAGCGCCTTCTACGGGGAGGCGCGGATGAGTCGGCTGATCGAGGCGGTGGTCTCCGCCGCCGCCCGCGACCCGCAGGCGGCCAAGGCGCTGCGGTCCTTCTTCGACGAACGGCTGGTGCTGGCCGGCCAGATGGTGCGGCGGGCCGT
This sequence comes from Streptomyces sp. NPDC059008, assembly GCF_042749045.1. NCBI lineage: Bacteria > Bacillati > Actinomycetota > Actinomycetes > Kitasatosporales > Streptomycetaceae > Streptomyces > Streptomyces sp. NPDC059008. The sequence goes on from NZ_JBHYJC010000001.1 coordinate 442,643, forward strand.
CGAACGCGGTGAGCTGCCCCAGGAGACGGATCCGGAGGAGGTGCTGGCCGCCCTCGGCGCGCCCTTCTACTACCGGATCCTGATCGCCCGTCGCCCCGTCGACGCCGCGCTCGCCGAGTCCGCCGCCACCGCCGTATGGGCGGCCGCCCGCGCGGGCGCGTACGCGCGGCGGGCCGACGCGCCGTCATACGGACCGTCTCCCGGCGACGACTGACGCCACCGGGAGACGGAACGGGGTGCTGCCGCGGCCTACTTCGCGAGCAGGCCCGCCATCCACGCCTCGACCTCGTCCGACCGTCGCGGCAGCCCGGCCGAGAGGTTGCGGTTGCCGTCCTCGGTCACGAGGATGTCGTCCTCGATCCGGACACCGATGCCGCGGTACTCCTCGGGCACCGTCAGATCGTCCGCCTGGAAGTACAGACCGGGCTCGACGGTCAGCACCATGCCGGGCTCCAGGGTGCCGTCGACATACGCCTCGGTACGGGCCGCGGCGCAGTCGTGGACGTCCAGGCCGAGCATGTGGCCGGTGCCGTGCAGGGTCCAGCGGCGCTGCAGCCCCAGCTCCAGCACCCGCTCGACCGGGCCCTCGACCAGGCCCCACTCGACCAGCCTCTCGGCGAGCACCCGCTGTGCCGCGTCGTGGAAGTCGCGGAAGGCCGCGCCCGGCTTGACCGCCGCGATGCCCGCCTCCTGGGCCTCGTACACCGCGTCGTAGATCTTGCGCTGGAGGTCGGTGTAGCGGCCGTTGATCGGCAGGGTGCGGGTGACGTCGGCGGTGTAGAGGGTGGTGGTCTCCACGCCGGCGTCCAGCAGGAGCAGGTCGCCGGAGCGGACCTGACCGTTGTTGCGGACCCAGTGCAGGGTGGTGGCGTGCGGGCCCGCGGCGCAGATCGAGCCGTAGCCGACGTCGTTGCCCTCGACGCGGGCGCGCAGGAAGAACGTGCCCTCGATGTAGCGCTCGCTGGTCGCCTCGGCCTTGTCCAGGACCCGTACGACGTCCTCGAAGCCGCGCACCGTGGAGTCCACGGCCTTCTGCAGCTCGCGGATCTCGAACTCGTCCTTGACCGCCCGGGCCTCGGAGAGGTGGACCCGCAGCTCCTCGTCGCGCTCGGCGGTGACCTTGTCGGTCAGCGCGGCCTCGATGCCGGCGTCGTGACCGCGCACGACGCGGACCGGGCCGGTGGCCTCCTTGAGTGCCTCGGCCAGCTCGCGCACGTCCTTGCAGGGGACGCCGAGCAGCGCCTCGGACTCGGTCAGGCTGTGGCGCCGGCCGACCCACAGCTCGCCCATGCCGTTGAGCCAGAACTCGCCGTTCTCGCGGTTGGAGCGGGGCAGCCGGTAGATCGTCGCGTCGTGGCCGTCGCCGCCCTTGCGGGGCTCCAGCACCAGGACGCTGTCGTCGGTCTGGTCGCCGGTGAGGTAGACGTACTCCGTCGCGGCGCGGAAGTCGTACTCGGTGTCGTTGGAGCGGATCTTCAGATTGCCCGCCGGGACCACCAGGCGCTCGCCGGGGAAACGCGCGGACAGCGCGGCGCGGCGGCGGGCGGCGTTCGGGGCCTGCTCGATCGGCTGCAGATCGCGCAGCTCGGTGTCGGCCCAGCCGCCCTTCATGTTCTCCGCGAGCTCGTCCGAGAGACTCGGGTAAAGGCCGTTCTTGCGCTGCTTGATCGGCTGCTCGTCCTCGTCCGGGGTCTCCGGCGTGAGCTCGTCGGTCACTATGCCTCCTTTTAAGACTGAACCGCATTCCATCGTATGTGCGGATGGAAGGCCGTCCAGGGGTAAGAAGGTGTGACTTATCGGGCATTTCGACTATAGGGCGCGCAGTCTCGGAGGCGCTCGGCCGCGCTACTCCTCGAAGTACGCGACCAGCAGCGCCACGTCCTCCTCCGACGACTCGTCCTCCAGGCCCCTCGGCAGCATCGCCCGCACGATGTGATCGGCCACCGCCTCCGGATCATGGCGGCTCGCCCGGGGGACGCCCGCGGCGGCCGCGTGCAGCCGGGCGAAGGCGCGGTCCATGGGCTCACCGGTGCGGTGCAGCAGCCCGTCGCTGTAGAGCAGCAGGGTCTCCCCGCCGGCCGGTTCGATCTCCACGCTCGGCGCCTCCCAGCAGCCCAGCATGCCCAGCGGCGCGGACAGCGAGGTCTCCACGTACTCGGTCCGCAGATCGCCGAGGATCAGCGGCGGGCAGTGGCCGGCCCCGGCGAGCACCACCTTGCGGGCGAAGGGATCGGTGATACCGCCGGGCATCGGGGGTGCGGGCGGCCCGCCCGGTGTGCCGGGCGGCGGCTCGGTGAAGGCGAACAGCGCGGTGGCGCTGCGCGCCGGCTCGGTCAGCCGCATCAGCAGTTCGAGGTCGGAGAGGACCGCGACCGGGTCCTCGCCCTCCATGACCGCGTACGCGCGCAGCGACGCCCGCAGCCGTCCCATGGCGGCCACCGCGCTCGGCCCGGAGCCGGTCACCGAACCGATGGCCAGGCCCAGCGCGCCGTCGGGCAGCGGCAGCGCGTCGTACCAGTCGCCGCCGCCACGCGGCCCGCTGCTGTGCCGCGCCGCGAGGCGTACGCCGGGGATCCGCGGCAGCCGGCGCGGCAGCAGCTCCTCGCGGAGGGTGCGGTTGGCCTGCCGGGTGCGGTGGAGTTCGAGGAGGCGGGCGAGGTGCTCGGCGGCGTGCGCGCGGTAGAGGCCGACGAGGTGGCGCTGGCGTTCGGTGGGCTCGGCCGGTTCGTCGTAGAGCCAGACCGCCGCGCCGGTGCGGCCGATGGGGTCGGCGGTGAGCGGGACGGCGTAGCTGGCGGCGTATCCGAGGCGGGCGGCGACCTCGCGCAGACGCGGGTCGAGGTCCTTCTCGCCGGGGATGTCGGGCTCGGCGATCTCGGAGGCGTCCTCGCCGTCGGCGCCCGGCTCGGGGAGGCCGTCCAGTATCCGCGCGTACGACAGGGCGCGGCGCGGGATGGTCTCGATGTGGCCGATCTCGGCGTGGCCCAGGCCGAGGCCGACGGTGGTCTCGGGGCCGAGTCCGTCGGCCGGTGCGAGCACGACCATGCCGCGGCGGGCGCCGACCAGCGAGGCGCCGGCCCGCAGCAGCTCATGGAGCGCGTCCTTGAGCGTGCGGGTGCGCGCGAGCTGTTCGAGCAGGTCGTGCAGGGTGCTCAGGTCGGAGATCCAGCCGGCCAGCCGGTCCTGGATCGCGGCGAGTTGATCGATGGCGGAGGCTTCGGGGGAGGTGCCGGACGGGAGGGCGGCGGCGCCTTGCGGGGTGGCCGGAAGGGTGCCGGAGGGGGCGCGGGCGGCGGGGTCCGCGAGCGGCTGCGCCACGCGCGGGTCCGTAGTGTGCGTGGGAGCGGGAAGAGCTGGTTCGATTCCAGCCACTTTCGGTACGTGTGGCGCGGTCATGGCTGGCGGCCATCGTCGCGACAGTCATTACCCCAGGTCAGGCGGGAGTTTGGCGGGGAGTGTGGCATTTCGTTGAGTGATGCTGTGCGGTACATTTGGCCGCGCAAATTCGTCAATAGCATCGCAAACCCCCATGTCATGTTGCTCCGCTATCAATGCCTCCACATGTACACGCACCAGCGATGTGATGTCCAGCACTGTTCCCCTGGGGTTTGTGGTGTCAGCGAGGTCTGTAGATTGGCCTGAAAACAGCCCCATGAGCGTCAATTTGAGGTCGACTGACGGCGATCAGCAGCGCGTCATCACCACAGTGGCGGGTACGTAATCGGAAAGGTGCGGGGCCAGTTGGGGCCGCACCGGAACTCTCCGGCGGGCACCGGCGTCTCATAAGGCGACCACCGCGACGCACTCCCAAGTGGCGGGACTGCACTACGGAAGCGCAAGCGCCATGCGCGCGCCACCCCCCGCCACGTTTCCCGCTCGGCGTACGGCGTGATGCGCTGCCCTGTACACGCGGTGACCGAGATCCACGTGGCGTGATCGATGCGCGATCGACCCCGGAGCGCTTGGCCGGGCCGCAACAGACGCCACACAACGGCATGAAGCGGCGCGGCGCGAAGCGCAGGTGGACCGGTGAGCAGTGCCCAGAAGTGCCCTGTAGTGCGATGGACGAAGCCCTCGGCGTTAACGGAAAGGAACGAGCGCTCATGCGCGAGATCCTCGGAAGGCGACGCAAGCTCCTGTTCCGGCGCGGCCGAAGGTCGGCGTTGCTAGGTGCGGCGCTGCACTGCGCCACCGAGTGGCAGTGGCCCGTACTTCCCGGTGTGGGACTCAGGTCCGGCGGCCGCCAGCCGGCGGGCGCCCGGCTCGGCCTCGCCGAGCGGCCCGCCCGTCAGTGCCACTGCCTCGACCCCGACTGTGTGGTCCCCGGCGCGCACCCCTTCGACCCCGGGCTGCTGGCGGCCACCACCGATCCCCGGATGGTGCGGTGGTGGTGGACCAACCGCCCCGACGCCCCGGTCGTGCTGGCCACCGGCGGCCGCGCGCCCTGCGCGGTGAGCCTGCCCGCCGTCGCCGGCGCCCGCGCCCTGGCGGTCCTGGACCACTTCGGCGTACGCCTCGGCCCCGTGGTGGCCACCCCGAGCCGCTGGTCGCTGCTCGTATCGCCCTACGGCCTCCCGGAGTTGGGTGAGCTGCTGTACTCCCAGGACTGGGTGCCCAGCTCGCTGCGCTTCCACGGGGAGGGCGGCTATGTGGTGCTCCCGCCGTCCCAGACCGGCGCCGGCCGGGTGCGCTGGGAGCGGCCGCCGGCAGCCACCTCTGCGGCGCCCTGGCTGCCGAAGGTGGACACCATCGTCGACGCCCTGGTCATGGCGAGCACCGCCACTCCGGACGGCGGCAGCCGGCTCGCGTACTGAGCCGCCGGGCGACCCGCGCCCGGTTCACCCGTACGGGTGTGACCGCCCCGGATCACTACGGGAAACGGGTGTCCGGGCGGTCGGGGGGCCCCTTCCCGGCCGATAGGTTCGGCCCACCGTCAAGCCGCCGTCGGCGGCAACTCAATCGCAGGTGGGCCCATGCAGCGTGCGCAGAAACTCCGCATGATCGGCCTCGGCGGGGCGGCGGTGCTCGCCATCGCCGTTCCGCTGGGCGCCGCGATCGCCGGTCCGGCGGACTCGTCGATGCCGGACAAGCCGGCGTCGGGCGCCGAGTCCGGGGCGAAAGCCAAGGCCGAAAACAGCCGTATGGAGGAAAGGGGCGCCAGGGGGGAAGTGGGGGCCAAGTCGGGCAAGAAGCCCGCTGACGCACATCACTCGATCGGCCCCCTCGACGGCCTCGACCTCCCGCTGCTCTCCGGGCGCACCACCCGCTGCGGCCCCGAACTCGCCTCCGCCCAGGGCATCGAGGTGCAGACCTGTGTGCTCGCCGAGCGCGGCCGGACCTGGGCGCGCACGTACTACCGCAACATCACGGGCAGCCCGCTGCGCGCCGTGCTGACCCTGATGCGGCCGGACGGCGGGACCGTCCAGGTGGACTGCGACCTGCCGGCGGCCGACGCACCGGGCCTGTGCGAGACGCCGGCCGGGGGGACCGTGCGCCGGGGCCGGGAGGCGTACGGCGCGGTGGCGGAGATCGCCGACGCGGCGGGGGAGCGGCTGCTGCTGCGCTCCGGCAGCAACTCGGCTGCGGGCGGCGGGGGTTCGGACCGGCGGGGGCACGCGGGCCGCTGACGGCCGGCCGGGCCGATCGGAATGCCTGGTTCCGGACATGGAAGCGCCCGGTCGCTGGCGACGGGGGATGCACCAGCGACCGGGCTTTTAGAACCGTAACAAGAGATCGGCGGTTAGCAAATTCGATCGTGGATTTCCGGACGCCTATTTACCGGCAGGTACGGGGAGTTGTGACCGGTGTCACGAGGGTGTCCCGAGGGGCGTACGGTTCCCACGACCGGGCCTCCCCCACGCGCTGCGCAGGGGGGACCCGGACCCCCACTGTCAGCTCAGGGTGATCTGACGGTTGGTGAGACCGCCGCGCGCCCGGCGCTCGTCGGGCGTCAGCGGGGCGTCGGTCGCCAGGGCCTTGGCCAGCCGCTCGGCGAACTCCTCGGCCGGCTTGGCGACCTCCTCGGCGCCCATCGACCGGGGCAGGTCCCAGACCGGCACCACGAGGCCGTGCGCGCGGAACGAGCCCACCAGCCGGGTGCCCTCGCCGAGCGAGGAGGTGCCCGCGGCGTGCAGCCGGGCCAGCGCGTCCAGCAGCTGCTCCTCGGGGTGGGAGGTGACCCAGCGCAGATGGTTCTTCTCCGGGGCCTCGCACCAGTAGGCGCCCTCCAGGCCGGGGATCCGGGCGGTGGGGATGGCGGCCGCGTTGGCCCGCTCCAGGGAGGCGGCGACCTCTCCCGTGGCGTTCTCGGCGTTCTCCACCCAGAACTCGAACCCGGTGTGGACGGTCGGCTCAAAATCCGCGTCCAGGTCGAGCAGATCCTGCAGCCGCGGTCCGTCGGGGGAGGGCCGCCCGGCAGCGACCGGATTGCCCGGTTCCGTCGCCAGTGCGCGCTGCAGGGTGTCCGCGAGGCCGCGGCTGAGGTCACCGGACGCGGTGTCGTTCTGCAGGCCGAGCATCACCGCGCCGTTCTCGCGGCGCAGCGCGGGCCAGGCCATCGGCAGTACGGTCGCGAGCGTCACGGAGGGCACGCCCTCGGGCAGGCCGCCCTTGAGCGTCAACTCCGCGGTGGCGGCGGGGACCAGCTCCCGCAGCGCCACCCAGTCGCACTCGCCGGGCAGGCCCTCGAAGGGGCGCTGCACCAGCTCGGTGGCGGCGTGCGCGGCGCGTCGCCCGTGACACGCCTTGTACCGGCGGCCGGAGCCGCAGGGGCAGGGCTCACGAGCGCCGACGACCGGGTAGTTCTCATCAGCGGCTCCGCCGGGCGCCCCGTCCTTGGTGCGGGCGTGTGCTGCGGCCTGGGGCTGAGGGCGGCGCTTCTTGGCCATGGCGACGGCTTCTCCTGGTCGATCCTGGGCGTACGGACGCTTTTCGGCGCGAGCCTAGAGGATCGCGTACGAGGTCGCGCTCGGCTGTGGACGACGCCGTGTCCCGCCCTGGTGTCCCTGGCGTGTCCTGCCCCGTGTCGGGAGATCGTGCCGCATCCGCCGGAGAGCCCCGCGCCCGGCGCGCGGCCGCTACGTCAGGTCGTCGAGGTCCGCGAAGGCCGGCCCCAGCGGCATCACCGGCCGCCCGCCGGCGGTGACCGACGACGGCATGTCGGGCGTCAGCTCCACGCGCGTAGCGAACGCGCCTTGAAGAGAGAGCACAGCCCAGACCGTCACTTCACCGGCCGTGGTGTCGCGTACGCCCCAGTCCTTGGCGAGCGACCGGATGATCGCCAGTCCGCGACCGCCGTGCGCGGTGACCGACGGAGTGGCCGGAAGTGGTCGGGTCGGGCCGCCGCCGTCCGTGACCGCGACGGTCAGCCGGCCCTGTGCGTCGATACGCCATGACGCGCGTACGGATGCCAACGGGGCGCCCGACGAACCGTCCTTGGGTGCCGACTGCGACGTGTCACCCGCCACGGCTCTTGCGGAGCCCGGTGATCCGCTTTCGTATATCGGACGCGCATGGCGACACGAATTGCTCAGCAGCTCCGAAAGGATGAGTACCGCGTCATCGACGACATTGTCCTGAACTCCGCTTGCCGACAGCTCTTCTCGCATGCGTCGCCTGGCCATGCCCACACCCGCTGGGCCATGGGGTACGGCCATGATCGACGACGTCGGCACCTCTTGTGCCATCACCAACGCCACCCCCGAGACCTCCTTTGCCCCACGCCACGGGATGAATGCCCCAATGGACTGGACCGGAAACCGGCCAAGCGGCACGCAGTGACGCACTAGACACGATCGAATACGAGTCGAATGCGCCGGTGCACACCCTGTGATGAGCTTTAGCCAAGGCCGAGTTGCATTCGCACCTGTTTGGGGCGGTTCGTAATCACCGCGTCCACGCCCAACTCCTGGCACAGCTCGACATCCGCGGCGTCGTTGACCGTCCACACATGGACCCGGTGGCCCGCCCGGTGCGCCTTGGCGACGTACTCCGGGTGCGCCCGGATGATCCGCATCCCCGGGCCCGCGATGCCCACACCGATCGGCAGCCGGCCGTCGCGGTAGCGGGGGGTGAGGAATTGCATGAGGTAGACGCCGGGGATGCCGGGCGCCGTGGTCCGCAGTCGGTGCAGTGAGCGCGCCGAGAAGCTCATGACGCGGACCGGGGATGTCCCATCGGGGCGCTTGGCCGGTTTTGCATACCCGAACCGGTCGAGCAGCTCGACCAGCCGCTCCTCCACCTGTCCGGCCCAGCGCGTCGGGTGTTTGGTCTCGATCGCCAGCTCCACCCGCCGGTCCGCGTCGGCGACCAGTTCCAGCAGCCGCTCCAGCGTCAGCACGGACGTCCGCTCCGGGTCCTCGTGCTGCCGGTCCGGCGCCTCCCCGAACCCGTCCTCGGCGCCTTCCTTCCATGATCCGAAGTCGAGGGTGGCGAGATCGGCGAGCTCCAGGGCGGAGACCGCGCCGCGCCCGTTGGAGGTGCGGTTCACCCGCCGGTCGTGCACGCACACCAGGTGGCCGTCCGCGGTGAGCCGGACATCGCACTCCAGGGCGTCCGCACCGTCCTCGATCGCCTTGCGATAGGCGGCCAGGGTGTGCTCCGGGGCATCCTCGGAGGCACCCCGATGGGCTACGACGGAGATCGTCGGACGATCCGGGCGGGCGTCCTGGGTGGGGCGTGCAGAGGTCACCGAGTTATCGTGCCATTCCCTCGCCGACCGGCCGCCGGTGCGTACCCCCGGGGCACGGAACGGGCCATGTGTCTTCTTTGTCCGACATAAAGAATGAGGGGACAGTCACAGCCTCGGCTTACAGCGCTCTGACGCGCGGTGGGAAAGGCTGGGACACAGACTTGCCCGTACTGGCCGGTCCGTCCTTTCGGACCTGGACCGGCCCACCGGGACTCGCCCGGATCGTCCGGATCCTGAATCCTGGGTGACGGGGTACGGGTTCCCGGTGGACCCGCGGCAAGGAGCTGTACGACCCGCAAGACCCCGTACGGGCGCCGCTGGCCCCGTACGGACCGGTAAGGCCCGCGTGAAGCTGAGGAGAGAGCTGTGAGCACCGAGAACGAGGGAGCCGCCGTCCCGCCGGAGGCCACGCCGCCGACCGGGCCGCAGCCGGATCGCGCCCCCGCGTCCGGCTCCGGCGCCCAGGCTCCCCACGCGCCGGCCGCGCCCGCCGCTGCGCCCCCGCCGCCGGCCTTCGCCCCGACCGTCACCGGTCCCGTCGGCGGCGGCCCCGGTGATCAGGACCGCGCCCCGGGCTCACCCGGGCACGCATCGAACCCCTCCCACCCCGGAGGCGAGCCCGCGACCGGAGCCGAGCAGACCGCCCAGATCCCCACGTACGCGACCGCCGGCCACGGCTCGTCCGGTGGCGGCTGGGGCCAGCCCCCGTACGGTGGCCACCCCTGGGGCGCGCCGCCCGACAGCCCCGCCCCCAAGCGGCGCAACGGCGGCCTGATCGCCGCCGTCCTGGTGGCCGCACTGGTCGCCGGCGGGATCGGCGGCGGCATCGGCTTCTGGGCCGCGGGTCAGAACGACAGCGCCTCGACGACGGTCTCCGCGACCGGTGACGCCGGCGCGCTGAACCGCAAGCCCACCTCGGTCGCGGGCATAGCGCAGAAGGCGCTGCCGAGCGTCGTGACGATCGAGGCGCAGGGTGCCACCGGCGAGGGCGGCACGGGCACCGGCTTCATCTACGACAAGCAGGGCCACATCCTCACCAACAACCACGTCGTCGCCAGCGCGGCCGGCGGCGGCAAGCTCACCGCGACGTTCTCCAACGGCAAGAAGTACGACGCCGAGGTCGTCGGCAACGCCCAGGGCTACGACGTCGCCGTGCTCAAGCTCAAGAACGCCTCCGACGCCACCCTCAACCCGCTGCCCCTGGGCAGGTCCTCCCACGTCCAGGTAGGCGACGCCACCATCGCGATCGGCGCGCCCTTCGGCCTCTCCGGCACGGTCACCACCGGCATCATCAGCGCCAAGGACCGCCCGGTGGCCTCCAGCGACGGCGGCGGCAGCAGCGCCTCGTACATGAGCGCCCTGCAGACGGACGCGTCGATAAACCCCGGCAACTCCGGCGGCCCCCTGATGGACGCCGCCGGCAACGTCATCGGCATCAACTCCGCCATCCAGTCGGCGGGCAACGGCGGCCTGGGCGGCGAGTCCGGCCAGTCCGGCAGCATCGGCCTGGGCTTCGCCATCCCCATCGACCAGGCGAAGCGCGTGGCCCAGGACCTGATCAAGACCGGTAAGCCGGTCTACCCCCAGATCGGCGTCCAGGTCGGCATGCGGGACACCGGCGACGGCGCGACCATCGCCCAGACCGGCAACAACGGCTCCGACGCGGTCACCCCGAACGGCCCGGCCGACAAGGCGGGCCTCCAGCCCGGCGACACCATCACCAAGCTCGACGACACCGTCATCGACAGCGGCCCCACCCTGATCAGCGAGATCTGGCAGCACAAGCCCGGCGACACGGTCACCCTCACGTACAAGCGCGCCGGCAAGGAGCACACCGCCAAAGTGACCCTGGGCCAGCGCACCGGCGACAAGTGACGCGCTAGTCTGATCCCCGCGACACCCGCGCGACCACGCGCCGGTGCAGCGGGGAGGCTTGCCCGAGCGGCCTAAGGGAACAGTCTTGAAAACTGTCGTGGCGGCAACGTCACCGTGGGTTCAAATCCCACAGCCTCCGCCAAGGTCAGCGAAGTAGCTGGTCAGAAGGGGTGCCCGAGAGGATCGGGCACCCCTTCTGCGTTCGGTCTGTCTCACCCCGGATCGCGGGTATCCCGTCTTTGACCAGCGCGTGTGGACGGGGCGTGGACGGGGATCAGGCCTCTTCGCTCTCCTGCTCAGCCGCTCGCATGGCCCGCTCGATCAGCGCATCGGCCTGGTCACGCCTTCCGTCGAGCACCTTGGCGTAGACGCGGTAGAGCTCGGCCACACTGTGGCCGGCCCGCCGATCACTGGGGCAATGGACGCGGCCCGAGCGGAGGATCGAGGGACGACGCAGGGGTTCCTTCGGGAAGCGGAGAACGCAGCGCCTCGCTCGGTGGCGACGCCGACCACAGGTGGACGGCCTTTGATCCGACGAGTGTGGCGATCCATCGAGTGGCCACGGTGGCGAGCTGGCAGGGGCATGCGTAGGTTGCCCCCGACTTGATCGCCCCGGTGTGGCATTGCACGAAAGAGCCCCGGTTCCAGCCGGGGCTCTCTTCGTATCAGGGTGTGTCCGACAGCCCATGCCTTGGTGTGAGCCCAGCGGAACAGTGCCCCGGACCCAACTTCGGAAAGGTGAAGCGGACCAGTCGGCTTACGGAGTCACAAGGTAGGCGCCCCATATCCAGCCGGTCGTGTCGCCGGTCGTGCCGCCTTGCCCGTACCACCAGCGGTGACCGTCGTGGCCGGGCTTGCTGCACACGATAGTGAACTGCTTCCACGCGGGGCCAACGACCTTGGAGGAGGCGTAGGGACTCTCGTGTATGGGGTTGTAGATGTTGCGGACGTAGACCGTACGGTTTCGGTCGTCCCGTGTGCAGGCCCGGGAACCGTCCGCCGCGGCTGTCGGGGCAGTGACGGCAAGAGAGCAGACCGCCACGGCCGCCGTGGTGGCGGCAATGGCTGCTGATTTCAGGAGCTTTTGCATTTTCTTCTTTCTTGGAGGATCTCCCGGCGGTGGCGGGCGATCGCCTACCCGGCGCGCGGGAAATCGCCGAAACGCAGGGTTCCGTCACGCGACAGGGTGTCGCGAGTCGGCGGAACCTACGCCCGGTCGGGAAGCCACCCGGGGTTGGGCCCGGATGGTCGAGAGCCGGGCGTTCCGGTGAACGTAACACGTGGTCAGGGGACTGATGCGCCGAACCCGGCCCTGTAGACGTCTTGTTGAGGTCCAGTGAAGAAGAGGTCGAACGCGCGGATTCGCCAGGCGGACGGCACGCCGTTGCGCGGACGTGTGGTCGGCCTCAGTGCGCGGCGCTGCCGACTAAATCGAGGAACTCAACCTCAGGTCTTCTGAGGGGCCGTTGGGCACTGTCTATCGCCCGTCATGAAGCGGAAAGCCGTGGTGAGGTGCGGCATTCCTGCTGGGTTTCTTGGTCGCAAGACACCGGGCGCACGAGGGGTTTCGGCCACAGTCGTCAATTGGGGTTATTCGGCTATGAGGGCGGGATGACCGGCGTGACGCTCCACGCGGCGCCGCGCCGGTCCCTCCTGCTCTCACCGGTTCGCCTGTATTCCATCGCTGAACAGAGCGTTCGGGCCAGCGGCGGACCAGGATTCCGGGGGTGGCAGGCGCCCTTCCCCGTCCAACTGGTGGGGGATTGCTGGTTCGTGCGGTGGGTGGGGGTAGCTGCGTGCCAGCATGGTCGGTCCGGAAGCTGGCTGAGACCTGAATCTTCTCGGGGGTGGGTTGTGCAGGCTGCTCTGCGGTGGTTGGTGGCGGTGGCGGGTTCGGTTCTGTCGTTCGCTGTGGTGGCGGTGCCGTGGGCGGTGCTCTCGAAGGGGGGTGACGACCCGTGGGATGTGATCGGCCCGGTGGCGGGTGTGGTGGCGGCAGGAGTGCTGGCCGCTCTGGGCTGGTGGGCGTCGCAGGCCGGCGGGGCTGGGGCGCGTCGAGTGCGGCAGTCGGCACGCGGCGGGGGCCGCATCCGGCAGACCGGGGGCAGCCAGGGTGTAGGGGCCGGGGCGCCGGGTGCTGCGGTGTGTGAGGACGTGCGGCAGAAGGCCCGTTCCGACGGAACGGGGGACATCGATCAGGTCGGCGGGAACCGGGTCTGAAGCAAGGGGGCCAGAGACCGTGGTGGGGAGTTCGGGGCAGCGGCGTGCGCGTCAGGCGGCGCAGGCGCACAGGGATGTGACGCAGGTGGCAGGTGACATGCATGTGCACCCTGCGCCGGTACAGCGCCCGTCAGTCGAGTGGCCGGTGTGGGTGGGCGATGTCCCCCGTCCAGCTGCGGCATTCCAGCCGCGCACACAGGTACGCAAGGACGTGGAGGCCGCGCGCGGCGGCGGCAGCGATGTGGTGCTGTCCGGTCCTGGCGGGGTGGGCAAGAGCCAGCTTGCGGCGTCGTTGGCGCGGGAGCTGCGGGATCAGGAGCGGTCCGATGGGGCCGGGCTGGATGTGCTGGTGTGGGTGCGTGCCACCAGCACCGACCAGGTCATCAGCGCGTACGCGGAAGCGGCCGGCCGGTTGCACATTCCCGGAGCGTCCCCGGATGACGAGGACGGGGCGGCGCGGCGGTTTCTGCGGTGGCTGGCGGCGAGCGGGCGCCGGTGGCTTGTGGTGCTGGACGATGTCACCGACCCGGCTGCCATCCGGGAGTGGTGGCCCGACAGCGGGACCGGCCGCGGTTGGGTCCTGGCCACCAGCCGGCGTGAGGACGCCCAGCTCAGCGGAGAGGGCCGCGCCCTGGTCCGGATTGGCCTCTACACGGATTCCGAGGCCCGCGCGTACTTCCAGCGACGGCTCACCGATGCCGGTCACGCCCACCTGCACGACCCCGCCCAGGCAGGCGAGATAGCCGCCGAATTCGGTCACCTCCCCCTTGCACTCGGCCATGCCGCCGCGTATCTCATCAACAAACGGCCCACCATGGCCGACTACCTCACCCGGCTGCGCGACACCAGCAGCCGGGTGGGCGACCTGCTGCCGGCGAGCGCAGACACCGAAGGCTACGGCCAGCCCGTCACCGCCTCACTGCTGCTCTCCCTCGACGCGGTCGAGGAAGCCGACACCAGCCAGCTGGCCCGACCCCTGCTGCACCTCGCCTCCCTCATGGACCCCCTCGGCCACCCCGCCACCGCATGGACCACACCGGAAGCGCTCAACCACCTGCGCACCGCACGCCCACCGCAACGCCGCCGGCTGCGCAAACACCACCCGCCCGTCACCGAAACAGAGGTGCACAACGCGCTCGAATCCCTGCGCACCTACGCTCTGATCAACCAGGACACCGCCACCGCCCCACTGCGCATGCACGCCCTGACCGCCCGAGCCGTGCGGGAGACCATCCCGCACGGCACACTGCCCACCACAGCCCGCACCGCCGCCGACGCCATCACCAGCCTGTGGCCCCGCCACGACCACCAGGAACGAGAACTGGCCGCCCTACTGCGCGCCAACGTGGTCCACCTCGACCAGCTCACCCGCCCGGCCCTGTGGCAGCCCACAACCCACCCATGCATCTATGCGGCCAGCTACAGCCTCACCGAAGCGGGCCTCCACCATCAGGCGATCGAGTACGACAAAACGGCCGTCCGTCTGAGCAGCGACATCCATGGCCACAGCCACCCCGACACCCTCAGCGCCCGCCACAACCTCGCCGTCTCCTACAGCAATGCCGGGCGAGTCCAGGAAGCCCTCGACCTCGGCAAACAGGTCCTGGTCGATCGCGAACGGGGCCTGGGCCCTGACCACCCCGACACCCTCACCGCCCGTAGCAACCTCGCCGTCTCCTACAGCGATGCTGGGCGAGTCCAGGAAGCCTTCGAGCTCAGCGAGCGGGTCCTGGTCGATCGCGAGCGGGTCCTGGGCCCTGACCACCCCGACACCCTCACCGCCCGTAGCAACCTCGCCGTCTCCTACGGCGATGCTGGGCGAGTCCAGGAAGCCTTCGAGCTCAGCGAGCGGGTCCTGGTCGATCGCGAGCGGGTCCTGGGCCCCGACCACCCCGACACCCTCAGCTCCCGCAACAACCTCGCCAACTCCTACAGCGATGCCGGGCGAGTCCAGGAAGCCCTAAACCTGCGCGAACAGGTCCTCGCCGATCGCGAACGGGGCCTGGGCCCTGACCACCCCGACACCCTCACCGCCCGCCACAACCTCGCCGTCTCCTACCGCGATGCTGGGCGAGTCCAGGAAGCCCTCGACCTCGGCGAACGGGTCCTGGTCGATCGCGAGCGGGTCCTGGGCCCTGACCACCCCGACACCCTCAGCGCCCGCCACAACCTCGCCGTCTCCTACGGCGATGCTGGGCGGGTCAAGGAGGCCCTCGACCTGCGCGAGCGTGTCCTGGTCGATCGCGAGCGGGTCCTGGGCCCCGACCACCCCGACACTCTCACCGCCCGCCACAACCTCGCCAACTCCTACGGCGATGCCGGGCGAGTCCAGGAAGCCCTCGACCTCGGCGAACAGGTCCTCGCCGATTACGAGCGGGTCCTGGGCCCCGACCACCCCGACACCATCACCGCCCGCCACAACCTCGCCGTCTCCTACAGCGATGCCGGGCGAGTCCAGCACGCCCTCGACCTGCGCGTACGGGTCCTCGCCGATTACGAGCGGGTCCTGGGCCCCGACCACCCCGCCACCCTCAGTTCCCGCAACAACCTCGCCACCTCCTACAGCGATGCCGGGCGGGTCAAGGAGGCCCTCGACCTGCGCGAGCGTGTCCTGGTCGATCGCGAGCGGGTCCTGGGCCCCGACCACCCCGACACCATCAACGCCCGCAACAACCTCGCTCGCACCCGTGAGGCTGCGGCAGCTCTACAGCGACCAGATGCAGCAACCCCGTCAACCACACCCGACTATCAACCTCCCTCAGACGCTCCTGAGCAACCGGTATGACCTTCCCCGACCGATCTCTGCAGAAGCCACGGATCACACTCGTGACATCCATCGCTGACATCAACAACGGTGGGTGTCAGCGGTCGCTGAGTGCCCTCTGCGACGCAGGGACTGATCCATGAGACCGGCGCTTTCGAGGGTGGACTGCGATGGTCTCGGAGCCTTGCAGGGCATGAAGTAAGTGGGCTGGCCTACGGCTGACAGAACGAGAACTGTGGGACATGCGCGGGCCAGCGGAGCGACTTACTTTCTGTTGGCGGGAGTCCTTGCAGGTCAGGGCGGGCATCTGCCTGTGAAGCTGGACGTCTTGAAAACTGTCGTGGCGGCAACGTCACCGTGGGTTCAAATCCCACAGCCTCCGCAGGTGGACGGCCTCTGACCAGGGAACTCTCGGTCAGGGGCCGCTTCCTTTCCCGGTGGCCGATGATCCGTGGCCGGCCGCTCTTGGCCGCGTTCGGCCGCCCTGTCCGGCACGGACCTGGCACGTGCACGGAAGGTGTGACTGAGCCCCGCCTGGCACGTGGCGGGCTGCTCCGGGTAGGGCTCGCCCCTCCCACGCCACCCCGCCCAAGGCGGCGTCTGCAAGTGCTTGGCGACGCCCGCCAACTCCGGTGCGCGGTTACTCTCCTTGTTCTGTATGAAGGCTCCCCTCTCCCCGGCTACACGCCGTACCCTCTTGTCATGGATTGGTTAACTGCCGCCTGTTGGGGGGCATTTGGTGGTTTTGCGATGGAGGCGCTCGACTTCATCCGAGCGGTCCGATGGCATCGCAAACGTCCATGGCACATCCAGTCGGCTTCTTCGGACCTGAGTCAGCCGCCTGCCCATAGGGATGTACGGCCTGGAGAGGAGAACTTGCCCGCTACGGGCTTCGGCGCCTACCTGGCCTCCGCGGTCTTTCGGATCGTGGTCTCCGGCGGTATCGCGGGTGCCATTGCGGCGAGCGCCCCTGCGGGATCGATCACGCCGTGGCTGTCGGTCATCTCGGGTGTGGGTTCGCTGATGGTCGTGGAGCGGATCCTCACGTTGATCCCCTTGCTCGTCAGATTCGGCAAGGACGCCGTCGTCGGAATGGTGCAGGCTCACCAGGCTCAGCAAGCACAGCAGCAGTCGCAGGCGCCGCCGGCCTCCGGACCAACAGTTCCCGGGCAGGGGATTCCGGGCAGTCTTTCCACGGGCACTGCAAGCACCGCGTCCCCTGCTCAGCCGGATCCAGGGCCGGGGGGAGTGGTTCAGTGATGGCGATCGCAGCAGAGTCCTTTGCCGGTCGGTTCTTGGCCGCCGTCTCCCGGCGGGGACCGGCGTTCCGTCCCCCGCAGCCCGCTCGACCGCGTGGCAAAACGCCTCCTCGCGCGTTCATCCGGCGCTTGAACGCCATTGCCGCCAGCGGTGCCCGGCTGCGCATGTGCGCGAAGCGGCTGCGTGCGGAGTTGGTCGAGCTGCCGGCTGAGAAACGCATCAAGACCAGGGACGCCCTGCACGAGCTGGCCTACGGCATCACTCGGTTCCAGGTGGTGATCCAGCGGCTGATCCTGCACGCTGACGTGGTTGTGGAGTTCGACGCCATGGCGAACAGCCCGGGGTTCGTTCAGACGAACCGGGTTCTGGGCGAAGACGTGCGCGCACATTGGGACGAGCTGCGCGAGCAGGTGTGTGGGCGCTTTACCGAGCTGGGGGCGAGTGGCGTCGAGGCCGGGCTACTGGCACTTTTCTCCGAGGTGGGAGATGAAGTGCGCATGGGCCTGGCCATGTTCCGCAGGGAGCGGTACGTGCGTCTGGTCGGGTTTTCCGAGGCCCAGTCGCGGTTGAGCGCGATCCACGAGGTGATGGATTCCGTGCAGCGCTTCATCGAGTCCGCAGCCGACGACTTCTCCGGTGCCGACCTGACGCGAGTCGACCCTGGCACCGCTTATCTGGCCTGGCTGCAGTGGGACGAGGCCACGCGTTGGCGGCCAGACTGGGAGGACAGAATCCGGCGGATGTCGGTGGAGCGTGCACCGGGACAGTACGTGATCCAGCCGATGGACGTGGAGGACAGGTCGGGTCTGCTGGCGGACGCGTAGCCGCTCAAGCTCATTGAGTGAGGCGTTGTGCCACGGGTGGGTCACATCTCCCGATCGGTCGGACCCGCGACCTCTTGATCCGTAGCTTTGGGCAACGCTGCACCGCGGCGATTTCTTATCGGCCGACTCGTGTTCAGCTGTCCGCCGGCGTCAGCCCATGTGTCGTCGTTGCCGTCAGCGTTGCCGTCACCATGACCACGGCAGAAGCGGCCCAGAAGAAGGCGACACAAGCCCGGTAGCAGGAGCAGGTTGGCGCAGCGGTCAGCGGCCGCTGCGCGCCGCACGAACGGACTTCTCCACAGCACATGGCTCGCCGGGCGTTCGCCTCGAACGTCGCCGACGCCGGCGGTGCGCCGGATGAGGTCCAGGCACGGACCGACGATTTTGTCGATCACCCCTGGGAGGGATGGTGCTTTGGGCCGATCTGCTCCGAGGTGGGCCGTCGCGTCCCTCGGTCCCGCAAGGGCTGCGAGAAACCAAACATCGACTTACTGTCCTATTTGCTTCTAGAACAGAAATTCACCGCTTTATCGGCTTCTTCCGCCGCCCATGATGACGGTGACCACGGCAGCAAAGAAGGGTGTTTCATGGCTGATTGGGTGAAGGTCTCGGGCAGCCTCTCGGCGATCTCGGCGGGGTCCAGGACGACGGTGTGGGGGGTGAACGCGGCGAGCGCCGTCTACCGGTACACCAATTTCGACGGCAATCCCTGGATCAACATCCCCGGGGGGCTGAGCGACATCGGGGCCGCGGCGGACGGCACGGTGTGGGGGGTCAACAGCGGCAACCAGATCTACCGGTACCACGGGGACCAGGACGGCGTGAACCCGTGGAAGGGCATCTCCGGCAGCCTGGTCCGCATCGACGCGGGCTCCCGGACGAGCGTGTGGGGGGTGGACTCCGCCGGCGCCATTTACCGGTACACCAACTACGACGCCAACCCCTGGGTGAAGGTCCCCGGGGGTCTGAGCGACATCGGCGCCGGCGCGGACGGCACAGTGTGGGGGGTCAACAGCAGCAACCAGGTCTACCGGTACACCGGGGACCAGGACGCCTCGAACCCGTGGGTGGGCGTCCCCGGCAGCCTCAAGCGCATCGCGGTGGGCTCCCGGACGAACGTGTGGGGCGTCGACCCCGCCGGCAGTATTTACCGGTACACCAACAACGACGCCAGCGGCACCAACCCGTGGATCAAGATCCCCGGCACGGCCACCGACATCGCCGCCGGCGCCGACGGCAACGCGTGGCACATCAACAGCGCCGGTGACATCTACCGATACACCGGCGACCAGCCCAGCTGACCCCTGCCTCACCGAAGCGTGCGGGCTCCCGACAGAGATGGTCGGGGGCCCGCACCGACGTCCGGGGCGTCCGGACGTCCGCCTTCCTGCCCCGCAGCGTGCAGGGCCATGGTCCCGCACGGGTCGCCCCCGCCGGCGTGCCCGGCCCGACGAGCCGCAGGGCGTCCAGGCGCTTCCCCTCGCCTCAACCGCACCCTGCTCGACGAATGGGCCTACAACCGGCCCTACACCAGCAACACCAAACGCACCGAAGCCCTGACAGGCTTCCTCCTGGCTTCGTTCATTTCTAGGAACAGCGTTTGTCGACGGGTTCCGATGGCAGTTGGAGATCGACGAGTTCGTGGATGTCCAGGAGAAAAGACGGCACTGGCTGTGTCCTGCCAAGGTTGGAGGCGTGCGTAGGCGTCCGTGCCGAGCGCCTGGTGCAAGGGGCTGCTCCGGGTAGCGGCATACTCGCTGGATGGGCTCGATTTACCGCAGTGAGCTGGGTCGGCAATCCATCCAGGACTGGTGCGCCGATCAGCTTGAACGGTGGACGGTGCCGCATGAGCGGACGATGGTGACCGCTATGGAAGCGCCTACTCACGTAGTGACTGCGGGCGCCGGTTCGACGACGGTGGTGTTCGTCCCCGGTACCAATTTCAATGCGGCTGCCTCCTTGCCGTTGGCGACGGCTCTGGTCACCGCCGGCCACCGAGTTTTACTCCTGGACGTTCCGGGGCAGCCTGGCCTCAGCTCCGGAGAACGCGGACCCTCCGGACTGACCTGGTATGGCGCTTGGCTGGGCGAGGTGCTGAAGGAGCTGTCGACTGGGCCCGTGACGGTTACTGGGCCCGTGACGGTTCTGGGCCATTCCTTCGGCGCCGCTATCGCTTTGTCGTGCGCTTCACCGTGCGTCGAGCGACAGGTTCTCGTGTCCCCCGGCGGGCTGACGAGGCTGCGGGTGACCGGCAGCGTGATGGCCGCCTCTGCAGCCTGGTACTTGCGTCCGACGCCGAAACGCAGCGCCCGACTCCTGCAAGCCATGCACGCGCCCGGCCACCGACCGCGCACTGAGCTGGTTGAGTGGATGACGCTCATCGCGCGACATGCCCGCTCCAGCGCATCCCCAGGTGTCGCGGAGGACCTGCCCGCAACTACTGCTCGCCGCTGGGCGATTGTGGGGGAGCACGACACCTTCCTTCCGCCGCGTCGCCTCGGCCCGGCTGTGCACAGAACACTCGGCATCGACCTCGACGTGGTCGCCGGCAACGGCCATCTCCTGGTTGACGAAGACCCCGAATACGTGGCTGCTGTGATCGACAGCGGGGGCGAGGCTCCGCCTTCCCCTCAAGACCAGGCAATCTGAGGGGAGGCACGGTTCGGCATTCTCGCGGATCTGGAACACGAATGCCGCTCAGCACGCGGCATGACCAGTAAGACCACGGGGGCACGTTGCTCATCACCGTCGAGAGGACACCACGTCCATGAGAGTGACGCACGGGTTACCGCTTGCCCCAAAGACGACCCTGGGTATCGGCGGCCCGGCGGCGGTGTTCGCCGATCTTGAGGACTTGGCCGACTTCCCCGAGGTCGTCGCGCTCACTGACGCCTTCCCCGGCGCGCCGACAAGTCTGGGGTCAGGCAGCAATGCGCTGGTCTCCGACGCGGGCTGTTCGTCGCCGGTGTTGCGGATGAACACGAGAGGCGTGCGGTTCGTAGGGGAGACGGCCGACGGCCGGACCCTGGTCGAGGTACAGGCCGGCCACCGCCTGTCCGACCTGGTCGACACCACCGTCGGTCACGGGCTGATCGGCATGGAGATGCTCGCGGGCATCCCCGGGACCGTCGGCGCCACACCGGTGCAGAACGTCGGCGCGTACGGCCAGGAGATCTCCGACGTGCTGGTCGAGGTGACGGCCTGGGACTGGGTAGCAGGCTGCCGCGTCACCCTCGACGCGGCGACTTGCAGGCTCGGGCATCGCACCAGCCTCTTCAAGGGTTCCAGTCGCTGGACTCTGCTGACGGTGGTCTTCGCCCTGCGGAAGTCCGCGCTCGGTGCCCCGCTCACCTACCGTGCCGTCGCCGAGCGGCTCGAGGTGCCGGTCGGCAGCCAAGTGCCGCCGGCCGAGGCGGTCCAGGCGGTGCTGGCCGTCCGGAGGGGCAAGGGCATGGTGCTGGGGTGCTCCGACGCCGACCGCCGGACGGTCGGCAGCGTCTTCTTCAGCCCTGAAGTGTCTCCGGCCCATGCGAGGTGGCTCCAGGACGAGGGCGCGTCGCTCAACTACTTTCCCGACGGCTCGACCAGGGTGAGTGCGAGCTGGCTGATGCGGCGGGCCGGCTTCGGTCTCGGCAGCCCGGTTGCCGAGGGCGTACGCGTCTCGCACCTGCACCACACCCTGGTCGCCGACGAGGGTGCGAGCGCGGCAGGGTTCACTGAAGCCATTGGCGTCGTCGTCCAGCGGGTTCTGGAGCGAACCGGCATACGCCTCGTGCCAGAGATCGACTTTCTCGGCGACTGGCGTCATGGAGAGGGCGTCCCCGAAGGCCGCGGGCAACGCGGTCTCCGACAGCCGTTCGCCGACGGGCTGCCCTAATGTCTCCAGCCTATGGATGAGTCGCTCGATCGCGACCGTGCGCTGGGGGCCGCGGTGGCGGACGGCCACTACTTCGAAAGGTGAAGTCGGCCTACGCCGCCTCAACGACTTCGGGGAACGGCTCGGGCCCGACGTTCTCAGAAAATCCCCGAGAGCTGCCGGCGATGAACGTGCCACCCATTTGGGGTTCCTATTCTTTCGCATGGGTTCATGCGCTGCTGCACTGAGAGTCGTGCCCAATGCCCCATGGATGAGTGACGGATGTAATCATTCCCATTCAACTGCCTGGAAGTGCTGGCTTTTTGCGACCGATGCGGCAATGGCATGGCCCCCGCGCAGGAGTGTGGCTGAATGAGCCACTGATACCCTCTCCTGCATAAGTCGCGGACGAGTGAGCCGTCCACAGGGGGGATTCATGACCACGGATCCGAGTGCGCATCAGTTGCGCCTGCTCTTGGTGTTGGCAGAGGAACTTCATTTTGGACGCGCGGCCAGGCGGCTGTTCATCAGTCAGCCCGCGTTCAGCCGGCAGATCCGCGCCCTTGAGGAGCACCTGGGGATGCCGCTCGTGGAGCGGTCCACGCGGAGGGTGGAGCTCACGCCGGCTGGGGTGGCGTTGCTGCCGCGCATGCGGACCGTGGTGGACGCCGTCGACGCCCTTCGCGGCGCCGCAGAGACGGAAGCGCACCCAGCGGCACCGGACCGGGTGATTCTCGGGGGCTACGTCTCCGGCCTGCCCGCTCTGCGGATCCTCGTCGAGGAACTGCGTAAACGCCATGCGCTTCCCGAAGTTGAGTGGCGCGCCGTGAGCCCCCTCGAGCAGGCGCGCGTGGTGCTGGAGGGGGAGGTACACGGGGTTGCGTGCTACGGGCCCATGCCCGAAGGGATCCGGACGCTTCAGCTGGCGACCGAACCTCGTTTCGCCTGCCTGGCCAACACCCATCCACTGGCGGACCGTGAAGCCCTGACCCTCGCGGATCTGGCCGACCAGCCTGTCATCGGCTTCCCACCCGAGTCGCGCAGGGAATGGCGCGACTTCTGGGCTGCCGACCCCCGCCCCGACGGGACACCGGTCCGGTACACCGACCAGACAGGGACGACGCTGGAGGCCTGCGTCTCCCTCGCCAGTCTGGGAAACGGCATCCGTTTCGTCTCTGAAAGCAGCCGGGATCTCATGCCCTGGCCTGGCGTCCGCTTCATCCCCGTCACCGACCTGCCCCCGTGCACGGCATTGCTCGCCTGGTCGGCCTCCCGACCCCCCACCCACGCCTTCCGCTCGCTCCTGCGTGCCCTCAGCGCCTACATCCGCACCGCCGGTGCAGTGACAATCGGCAGCATCAACAGATAGTGGCGAAACGGTTCAAGGCCAGCGCGCAGCCCCTGAAAGGGGGGCCGGTCCGGCTCTGTCCGGCGCCACCCTCCAAGGCACACCTTTCAGACATCCCTTTCGCTGGAAGTCGGGGTAAGGCCCCCGCTGCCACTTGCATACCTGCTGCATGTCGTAGCGGAAGGTCTTGTCGGCATGCGCCTTGTTGCCCTTGCTGAAGGCGTGGTTCTTCTCTGCCAAGGAATCCCCGGCTCAGGCCGTTAGGTCGTGTCCGGTGGCTCGTGCTGTCGGGTGCTACTTCGGCACCTGGCCGTCGGGGAGTGGAACGGTGGCGTCCAGGACACCGTCATCGGGGGAGGGCCTTCAACCAGCGGTTTCAGGGACGGTGAACGACAGTTGTTGGACGAGAGGGTGTTCCGGAGTGCGGAGGTTCCTGCGGCGGAGCGGTTCGACTACTGGGTCGAGTTGTTGGGTCGTACTCATGCGCCGATGGAGCTGCGCAGTGACTGCGCTGACGATTTCCGGGCTTCTCAGCGCGTGTTGGATCTCGGTGCCGTCACTGTCTGGTCTGCTGCTTTCGCGCCGCAGGTCTTCCGGCGTACGCCGAAGATGATCCGGCAGTCCGATCCCGAGACGTACAGTTTGTCGCTGGTCCTGAGCGGGACCGCGGCAGGTGTGTGGCGGCACCGGGAAACCGCGTACAAGCCGCAGGACCTGTTCATCACCTCCACCTCGCTGCCGAGCGAGATCCACAGCACCGGGGTCGCGACGGTGGCGGTGGAGGTTCCCAAGGCCCTGCTGCCGTTGCCGCGTGACATGGCTGCCCGGGTGGTCGGGGCGCCGGTGTCGGCCCAGGAGGGGATGGGGGCGCTCTTGGCGCAGTTCCTCACCCAGCTGACCGCGGACCCGGCCCCGTACCAGCCCTCCGACGGGCCCCGGCTGGGCACGGTCGTGACCGATCTGGTCGCCGCGCTCTTCGCCCACATACTCGATGCCGGCCCTTGCCTCCCCCCGGAGACCCACCAGCGGACCCTTACCTTGCGCATCAAGTCGTTCATCCGGAAGCACCTGCACGACCCGCAGCTCACCCCAACCACGATCGCCGCCGCGCACCACATCTCCACCGGCCATCTGCACCGCCTCTTCCGGGACGAAGACGCCACAGTCGCCGCGTGGATCCGTCGCCTGCGCCTGGAGGCCGCCCGCCGCGACCTCGCCGACCCGGCACTCCACGCCGTCCCCATCCACGCCATCGCCACCCGCTGGGGCTTCCCCCGCGCGGCCGACTTCACCCGCGCCTACCGCACCGCATACGGCACCACCCCCACCGACCACCGGCACCAGGCCCTCCATAGCCACGAGCGACTTGGCGCCAGCACAGCTGTCCAGCTGACAGCCCCCGGATCCGGGCTGACGGCACGCCGGTAGCTGCACCCGGCGGAGATGGAAGCACCCTCGCCCAGCCCGTTTTGCCGGGTCAGGCGCCTGAATGTCGATTTGCCGGAGGTTACTTACTGCCAAGGAACTTGTGGACTGGCTGCTAGCGACCCTTCGGCGAGATTCCGAGATCCTCAACTCAGACAGAGCAAGGGTGCGGAGCCCCCTTGCGTCCACCACACACGTTTCCGCACAAGGCACTTTGGAGATCTTGAGTGAAGAAGAATCCCCGCAGGTGGCTGGCGATCGCTGCGCCCGCCGTCGTCCTGGCTTCGCTGACGGTGGCAGCTCCTGAAGCTTCTGCTTCTTCTGCTGCGGCTGCCGGATGTGTCCCCGTCGCACACCCGAACAAGGACGCGGACATCGGCTACGCGGACTCGACCAGGACCGTGGTGATGAGGACGGGCCCCTCCGCCAGCTGCGGCACGGTCGTCACCCTCAAGTCCTCCTGGAAGATGGACCTCTACTGCGAACACTTCAACGGGTCGAATTGGTGGATCTACGCCAAGGTCGCCGGCACGAACGCTGAGGGTTGGGTGTACGCCGCCAATGTCACCGTTCCCGGCTCGAAGGAGGTCGCGACCTGCTAGTGCTGGATTCCTCAAAGGCAGTACTCAGAGCGGCGGCGTAAGCGCCGGGTCGGTGGGGCGGGTCTGGCCCAAATCCATGGGCAGGCACGGGCATTGAGCTGGGCTGTTGCCAGGCGGGTGGCTACTTTCGATCTCGGGTGGTACGGCGAAGGACTGGTTGGGCAGGGCGGCCTTGCGGAAGATGCGCGACCAGCCTCCGGCCAAGACATGGCGTCCGGCGGCTTCTACGTCACCGTGGGTTCACATCCCACAGCCTCGGCAGCTCAGCGCAGCGAAATGGCCCCTGACCAGGAAGTTCGGTCGGGGGCCTTCGCCTTGTCCGTGTGCCGCGATCGGCCGGTGTTCCCCGGGGCCCCGTGGTTCCCCGGGGTGCCCCGGTGGACGGGCGGGGGAGAGGCAACTCGCGGTGGTGCCGCCAGGGGCATCACTCGTCGGTGTCAGACGTCGGTGTCAGGGTGTCAGTCGTCGATCGCTTGGTAGAGCGTGGTCCAGAAGTCGTGGATGAGCTGTGCCGGGGCCGGGAGGGACAGCCCGACCTGGGTGAGCAGGACGCCGACGAGCCCGCTGTGCGGGTCGGCGTAGGCGCTGGTGCCGGTACCGCCGTCCCAGCCGAACTGGCCGATCGGTGCGTAGTCGCCGCGGTAGGTGCGTACCGCCATGCCGTAGCCCCAGCCGCCGTGTTGGCCCTGGCCGAAAGAGATGTGGACGTTGTTGCGGGCCAGGGCGTTGCGGGCGGCCTGCTGCTCGGGGGTGAGGCAGTTGGTGGTCATCAGCTCCACGGCCGGCCGGGACAGGATGCGTTCGCCGTCGTGCGTCCCGTTGTTCAGCAGCATCCGGAAGTAGGCGTGGTAGTCGTCGACGGTGGAGACGAGACCGCCGCCGCCCGACTGGAACGCCGGAGGGGCGCTGTACTGCCCGCCCAACGCCTCGTCCCACACGGTGAACTCCCCGGTCTGCGGGTTCGGCATGTAGCAGGGTGGCAGCCGGTCGATCTTGCCGGCGGGTACATGGAAGCCGGTGTCCTTCATGCCCAGCGGTGCCAGGATCCGCTCTTGCAGGAACGTCTCGAACGACTGCCCGGTGACCCGGGCGACGAGCACGCCGAGCACATCGTGGCTGATCTGGTACTGCCAGTGCTCCCCGGGCTGGTGCATCAACGGCAGCGTGCCCAGTCGGCGCATCCACTCGTCCGGCGCGGGCAGCGCTGCCTGGCTGAAGACGCCCCGCTCGAAGACCGCGTCCATGATCGGGGTGCCCAGCGCCGTCAGATCCATGCCGAGCCCGAAGGTGGAGGTCAGCAGGTCCCGTACGGTGATCGGCCGCCGCGCCGGCACGGTGTCGTCCAGCGGGCCGTCGACCCGCTTGAGCACCTGCCGGTCGGCGAGCTCCGGCAGCCACTCCTGTACCAGGTCGTCCGGGCGCAGTCGGCAGTCGTCCAGCAGGACCATCGCCGCCGCCATCGTGACCGGCTTGGTCGTCGAAGCCATCCGGAAGAGCGTGTCCCGGCGCATCGGCGCGCCACCGTCGTGGCGCATCGTCCCGACCGCTTCGACGTGTGTTTCACCGCCCCGGCTGACCAGGGCGACGAGTCCGGGAATCTTTCCGGACTCCACGTGCCGTGCCAGCACGTCGCGGACTCTGCGCAGCCCTGTTTCGGAGAAGCCGCTCTGCTGGCCGGTGAGGTTGAGGGACATGGCTGTGTGCTCCTTGTGGGGTGTATGGGTGGGTGGGGGCGGGAGTGGGTGGGTGGCGCGGTGAGGTTTGGGTGGCTGTCGTTCGGGTGGGTCCGGGCGGTGGTCGTGCTGGGTTCGCCGTGCAGGACGGCTCCGCGGCGCGGCGGCCATGGCGTTCGCGAGTTCGCAGGTGCCCCGTTGGCCGGGGGCGTTGAGGGTGCTCCGTTGGAGGGAGCGGTCAGAGGCTGCGGGCGGTGATGTCGCCGTGGGGCGTGGTGGCGCGGATCTCGAGTTCGGCGGTGCCGTCGTTCTTGAGGGCGTTGCTGATGCGGCCGTGGCCGGTGCCGGCGTCCAGGGCGGCCGAGACGCCGGCGGCGGCGCCGACCGTGATGTCGCCGGACTGGGTGCTGAGCACGACCGTGCCGCCCATGGCCTCGGCGATCCGGATGTCGCCCCTCGTGGTGCTGATCTCCGCGGCCCCGCCCAGCCGGCCGACCTCGATGTCGCCGTCGACCGCAGTGAGACGGAGGCTCGCGGCCTCGTCCAGCTTGATCTGGCGGTACGCGCCTTCGAAGGCGACGTCGCCGAGGCGGCCGACGGTCCGGAGCTCGGTGCTGGCCGCCTTGGCCTCGACGTGGGAACCGGCGGGCAGCTTGACCGTCACCTCGATGGATCCGGAGGGGCCGAAGTACTGCTCCTTCGCCCGATTCTCGATCCGCAGGACTCCGTCGGCGTAGGCGACCGTGGTCTGCTCCGCTGCCTTCCCGTCGCGGCCCTTCGAGGCGTTCGCGGGCAGGACCTCGACCGTGGTGTCGGCCCGGTCCGCGGCGATGAACTGCACGCGTCCCGCGGGGATGTCCAGGACGGCGGAGATCGGGGCGGGGGTGTCGAACTTCTGCATCGTGCTCTCCTCTGCTCTGTCTGCGCCTTACGGCCGCTAGTTTCCGAACGCTGGAAACGCTACGTTGCTTTCCATATTCGTGCAATGAGATCTTTGCGGTGAGAGGGCGTTTGTGCAGGTGAGGGCCTATCAATCGTTGCAACGTTCTCTCGATTAATGCAACGTTGAGAGAGGTGATCGTTGCAATGTGTTGAAGGTGAACGCTATGGTGGAGGCGTCAGGGAACACGAGCAGCGCCATGGAGCACCCGTGGGCATGAAGGGGGTCGTGATGCCGGGAGGCAGACTCACCCAGCAGGAGCGTCAGCAGATCTCGGTGGGGCTGGCCGACGGCCTGGCCTACGCCGAGATCGCCCGCGGTCTCGACCGCCCGACCTCCACGATCACGCGCGAGGTGATGCGGAACGGCGGCCCCGCCGACTACCGCGCCGACCTGGCCCACCGCGCCACCCAGCAGCGCACCCACCGCCACAAGAAGGCCGTGCCCCCGGGGGCACAGGCTCTCCCGCAACCCTACGGACGCGACGCCGAGGCCGTACGCGACTACCAGGAGGCCCTCACCACCGTCTACATGACCTCGGGCCTGCCCAAGATGATGGCCCGGGTGCTGGGCTGCCTGTACACCACCGACACCGGCAGCCTCACCGCCTCCGAACTCGCCCAGCGCCTCCAGGTCAGCCCGGCGTCCATCTCCAAGGCGATCACCTTCCTGGAGAGCCAGGACCTCGTCCGCCGGGAACGCGACGAACGCCGCCGCGAGCGCTACGTCGTCGACGACGACCTCTGGTACCAGGCGATGGTCCGCAGCGCCCGGGCCAACGACCAGTTCATCGAGACCGCGCGGCGGGGCATCGGCGTCCTCGGCCACGGCACCCCGGCCGCCACCCGCCTCGAGAATGCCGCCCGCTTCCTCGACTTCGTCAGCGAAGGGCTCATCCGCGCCGCGGAGCAGGGGCGCGAGGTCCTCTACACCAGAACCCCAACGACCCCGGACGGCGCCGCCACGCCGCGTTCAGATCGCGCGTAGACGACGGGGGCAGGCACGTGGAACGCGTAAAAGGCGTGCTGATCACGAGTGGTCGTGAGTTACCGTCGGCCGCATCGGCTGGGGGGAGTCCGTGTTGTACGCACCCGACCCACACGCCGGCGGTGATGCTCACCAAGTGGCACTTCGGGATGGACCGACTTCCGGCCTGTGAACTCACGAAGGCATTCCGCCTGCTCGTCGCCCTCTTCAGCATCGCCGACACCCGCAGGCGGACGCTGCACTGCGCCGGCGGGTGCGGCCATGAGTGGCACAACTTGTCAGGTCGGCCACAGGGCCCGACCTAGGGTTACTTCTTGGCCCGTCTTGGCCTGTCTTAGCCCGCCTCAGCCCGTCTTGTCGGGTCTTGTTGGGCTTGTTTGGCTTGCTGGGACCTCGGTGACCTGCTTCTTTGCTGGTCGAAGGGGTGCTCGTAGGGGGCCGAACGGCCGTTACGAGGCGGGGCCGTCTACCTCCTTGAGCAGGAGGGTTTCGTCTTCCCCGAAGTCCGGGGCCTGGAAGGGGTTTGTCGTCGGAGGCGGCGACGCTGCGGTGGAGCAGCGGGGTTGCCCTTCCAGGGCGGAGAACAGCGACGTCGGATCGATGAGGGATCTCCCTTTCGTTACAGGCCCCTGAGAGGGCCTGGTATGCCGTGACCGGGCACAGCGGTCCTACAACTTGGTCATCTTGGCGTACGGGCTCAAGATCCGCATTTGCGTCGAGCCGAAATCCACGAGCGCCGCGATTCCGTCCTCGATGCCGATCACCCGGCCGAGGCCGTACATGTCGTGTGTGACCTGGTCGCCCATGGCGAAGTGCTTGGGGGCCGGCGTGGCCGGGGCCTTGAAGGGACTGGTAGGCAAGTGACGCTTCGGTGCAGCGGGCTTTGTCATTGCCCCCAGTATGCGCCTACATGCATCCGGCTGGCTGTGGTCGTCCACACCCGATGCCTCGGCACCGGCCCCGGACGGCAGCCACCGCTTCGGGAGCGAGGTGAGGCTAGGGCTGCTCCGGCGCCCGCATGACGACCCTGCTGTCGACCAGGCGGTCGTGCAGGCCCTGCCTCTTCGCGTTGAGGTTGGTCACCGTCGCATTGGCGACCATGAGCACCGGGACAGCGGCCGTCACGAGGTTGCCGAGGTGGCGCACGAGCGCGGCGCCGTAGGCAAGTCGTGCACCGTCGGCGTCCCGGACGACCTCCATGCCGAGGAGCCGCTTGCCCACCGTGCCGCCCTTGCGGGACACGCTCAGCGGCGAATACAGCAGCAGGAAGCTGAGCGACCACACGGCGGCCGCGGGCAGCCAGACGTCATCCAGCGAGGCAGCGACGAGGATCCGGTCGAGGGCGATCAGCGGGCCCAGTACGACGACGACGGCGATGACCGTGTCGATGGCCACGGCCGCGCCCCGCCGCATGATGTCGGCGGGCGAGCCTGGGAGCGAACGGGATCCGACCACCATCCAGGGCAGCGATGAGGAGCCGAGGTCGGTTTCGAGGCCGTCGCCCGCTGACATACGTCCGAGCATCCTTCTTCCACGCTTTCGATCACGTGGTCGTTCTTCCGGCCACGGCTGGGGCGAACAGAAGCGGCCCGGCCGCCCTGGTTCTTCGTAAACCGCTTGATCATTCGGACAGCGGTCATCTCCCTCGCGTAGATGTCCGTCTGCCGGAACTCATGCGGGGGCATCCTGCCATGGCCCTGTGCGAAGACGCCCCTGGGTCTCGGTGGCCGAGTAGGGCCGGAACCGTCTCCCCGAAGCCCGCCCAGTCGATGGCCACCTCGCATTCCGTCCTGTACGGGTGTACGGGGGTACGGGTGGGCTGGGGGCTGGGGGCAAAGCCCGTTCGTTGCCCGGGAGTTGGCCCGCTGGGCGCGCGTCGCCGGTCGTGCGAAATGGCGTCGGTGCGGTCCTTGGGGCAGGCGTAGCATGGCTGTGCGGGAAAACGGGGGGAATTGGTCGTCACCGGCCGAAATCGCATCGTCACTCGGATAAATCAATCGAGGTGAGGGCGTATGGCCATGGCCCTCTCGCAGCGATTCGGCAGAATCGCCGCGCTCACCGCCTTTTCGGCGGTCACCGTTTTCGGTGGAGCCACCCCTACATTCGCCGCCGACCCGCCGCCGCCCCCGACTCACAGCCAGCCCGCGAGCCCGGTCACACCCCATGACGCGCCAGGCGGAAGCGACCCGGGCGGCAAGAGCGGCAAGGACCGCAGTTGGGACGGGAGCGGTCGTTGGGTGAAGCCCGGCGCGCCCAGCAAACCCGGATTCATATGCGACAAGGAGAATTGCCGAAAGACGCGGCCGCATGCCCACCCTGCTCCTCCAAAGTTCAACTGCAAGGGCTTCATAAACTTCTGGATGCCGCAGCACAAATACGGTCCTGACGTCACCTGCCCCCACGGTTGAGCAAGGCCGAGAGTGAGTCGAGAGTGAGGTCAGGTCTCTCGTGCGCCGGCAGTGAGCCTGTCCGCACAGGGTGGCGTTCCGGGCTGAGGTTCCCGCTCTCGTGATGGAGAGGAGGAGACCATGCGCCGCAAGCGTTGTCTCGCGCTGCTCGCCCCGGTGTTCTTCGGGGCTCTCGTACTACCGCCGGCCGTAGCCACTCAGGCCTCGGCTGCGCCGGCCCCAGGAAATGTGGCCATGGCCCCGTCGCAAGACGAACGTGGTTACGGCTACAACGACGGCTATTACGTCGGAAAGCTGTGTGGTGAACGGCGCCACGCCGCGCCACCCGACCTCAAGGGAGTCGTGCTGGCCAGATACGAAGCGAATTGGAGCCGTGGATACGCTGACGGCAAGACCGAAGCCAAGTGCGGTGAGCGGGGCAGGTACGTAGCGCCGCCTTCCGCGCCCAGTAAGCCGCCGCCGACGAACCACGGTGAGGGTCCGCGGCACACACCGCCGGCCGGGGAAGGCACTACAGGAACGGGACCGGGCACCACTACGCACACCCCGAGCACCTCTGGCCCTGCCCCGCACATGCCCTGAGGCAGTCGGCGAAATCGACGGTCCGCAGTCCGGCGGATGATGGGCGCCTAGGACCTCGCGGTCGGTGGACGGGTGAGGCGGGTTCGTCAGCCGGCCAGGCGTTCCACCAGCAGCAACCCGCCGATGGCGATCATCATGGCACCGGAGACGCGGGTGACGGCCCGCGCCGCCGAGGGCCTGGTCCTCAGAACGGTGCGGGCGAGGACGCCGACGGTGAGGTAGACGAGGGCGCAGGCCGTCATGTGGAGCGTGCCGAGCAGCCCGGTCTGCGCGGCGGTGGGCCAGTCTCCGGCGGGGTCGATGAACTGCGGGAACAGCGAGAAGTACAACAGCAGCGCCTTGGGGTTGAGGCCGCTGATCCCGGCGCCCTTGAGCATGATCTGCCCGCGCGAGGAGGCCATGGCCTGCGTGGACGCGCCCAGGACGGCCGGCCGGCGCAGGACACCCCAGCCCAGCCATACCAGGTAGGCGGCTCCGGCGACGGTCAGCGCGGTGAGAACGGTGGCCGAGCCGGCCACGATCACCATCAGGCCGGCCACGGCGAGCAGTGTGTACCCCGCGTATCCGGCTATCAGCCCGGCGACCGCCGGGACGACCGAGCGGTCCCGCAGCCCGGCCGAGATGGTGTAGGCCCAGTCCGCACCGGGCGTGAGCACCAGCAGTAGATCCACTGCCAGGAAAGCCGCCACGGTCGTCGTATCCATCGGTCGTTCCCTCTCGCGTTCCTTGCTTCGAGGGGGAAGATTAGGTTCGATTCGGGCGAAGATGTTTGCGTTCTTGCCTCGTGATCGCGAGAGATGGGGGAGAATTTTTCCCATGGATGCGCTTGACCGGAAGATTCTTACCGAGCTGCAGTTGGACGGCCGTCTGACGGTCACGGAGCTGGCCGGTCGCGTGCGGCTGAGCGTCTCGCCCTGCCACCGCCGCGTGCGGGACCTCGAACGCGAGGGCGCGATCCGCGGCTACCGCGCCGTCGTCGACCCGGCCGCCGTCGGCCTGAACTTCGAGGCCCTGGTCTTCGCCACCCTGCGCTGGGAGGACCCCGACACCGTCACCGCCTTCGAGGAGGCCGTGACCGCCATCCCGCACGTCATCCAGGCCCAGCGCCTCTTCGGCGAGCCCGACTACCTCCTGCGGGTCGCCACCGCCGATCTGCCCGCCTTCCAGCAGCTCTACGACCAGCAGCTCGCGAGGCTGCCCGGTGTCCAGCGCCTGACCTCCACCCTCGTCATGAAGAACGTGATCGACGACCGGCCGCTGCCGGAGAAGTAGCCGACGTCCCTCAGGCCGTCTTCGGCTCGTAGCCGTCCAGTTCGCTGCGTAGCGTCTGGCCCGGGAACGGCCGCTCGTACGGCTCCAGCAGCACCGCCCGCAGGCTGCTGAGCGGGTCGACTATGGGGCGTGCGTCGTACTCGATGCCGTCCTCGTCCTCGTAGTCGTCCAGCCGATCCCACGGCGGGATGACGAAGGGGTACCACTCCCATCGGAAGCGGCCCTTCCCGTCGGGGTGTACCTGCCACTGCGTCCCCCGGTGGTGGTTGTGGACCTCGCCGAGGTACCAGGCGGCCACCTGAAGGAACGCCTCGTCCTCCTGCTCCCGGAACTCCTCCAGCGAGGTGAACCTCTCCCGCACCGCCGCCTCCAGGCGATCCAGCGACTCGGGGGAGAAGTCCCACAGGCCGCCGACCTCGTGCACCCAGGCCGAGAATCGGGACTGCTGCTCACGCAACCACAGCGGCAGCACATCGTTCTCCGACCGCAGCACGTCCAACTCACGTGCTTCGCGGATGTCCTTGGCGCTCCAGTTCCACCTACTCATGGGCCCGACCGTAGTCGCTCGCACTGACAGTCCCGGTCGCAACGACCTTGCCGGAGGGCGGAGTTGTCCTCCCCCCAGTGCCCCGCGATCGGGGGCTCGGGCTGCTCGCGCTCGTACGGCGCCGGCGGCGAGCCGTAAGTGTGCGGGGCAGTGCGGCGGAATTCGGGGACGGTCGTTCAATGGCCAATCGGTTGTTCAGTGAGTCGGTCGGTGGGTCGGTTAGTGAGCCGGTCGGTGGGATGGTTGAGTCGTTGATTGATTGGTTAATTGACGGAGATTGATGGCGGGTTAAGTTCATGCGAGCCGCTGGGCTGCGAGGGCGGTGAGGGGGGTTTAAAATGCAGTTCGGCGAATTCGTGGAGTGGCTGGTCGGTTGCGGTGTCCGTCAGAACGTGCGGGGACGCGGGAACGCTTCTAGCGTGAGAGGCATGGGCACTCAACAGACAACACGAGACACGATCTACACCGTCGTTGAGGGCGATACGCTCGGCGCTATTGCCACTCACTTCAAAACCACCGTGAAGCAGCTTCAGATCTGGAACAACATTCCGAACCCCAACATAATCCAGGTGGGGCAGCGGCTCATCGTCCGAAAGGCGGCGTCTGGGGGAGGAGCGCCCGCGCCGACCGCTCCGGGCCTGGTTCCGTTCCCGGGCAAGGACTTCTTCACGAGCCTGCCTCCTACGGAGAGCCCCATCATCCTGAACATGGGGCTGCGCCTCGTAGAAGAAGACTGCGGCGCCCCCTACGGGTTCAGTGGTCCTGGGCCCCGGTGGAACGAGAAGCACCGGCAGGCCTACTCCCTGTGGCAGCAGACATTGGGCTTCACAGGAGCCGACGCGGACGGCATTCCGGGGCGGACGTCCTGGGACCGGCTCCGCGTTCCGAGCCCGTCGCCTGAGGAGTGGGGCTCCGACTGAAGGATCCGACCCGAGGAACCGTCGACCTCCCCGCCGTGCAACGCCTGTGCGCGGCGGGGAGTCGATTTGTCGTTTTGCCCGGTCGGTATCGTGGGGGGATGAGGAGACGGTACGGGGAATGGGTAGCGGTCATTTCCGTCCTGGCCGTCTTCGGGGACCGGTGGAAAGCAGGTAGTGGTCGCCGTGGGATTTCGTAGGGCGGGGGCAGTGGAAGAGGACCGTCGTGTGGTGATCCGGCGCGCAGAGCGGCGGGATGCCCGGCGGCTCACCCGACTCGTGCGGAGTTCGGGGGCTTATGAAGGACGATATTCCGCGATGGTCGAGGGATATCAGGTGGGGCCGGACTACATCGAGGCACACCGGGTGTTCGTCGCTGTGCGAGAGGGAGTTCCTGGGAGCGACGGCGGCGGTGCGGGGGCGATGAAGGGGGAGCGGGTCGGGGAGCGGGTTCTCGGGTTCTATTCGCTCATTGTGGAGCCGCCGGAGCTCGATTTGATGTTCGTGGACGATCAGGCACAGGGATACGGCATAGGGCGTCGGCTGATCGAGCACATGCGGGGCGAGGCGCGGCGCGTCGGGATCGACCGCGTACGGGTGGTGTCGCATCCGCCCGCCGAGGGCTTCTACCGCAGCGTCGGTGCCCGGCCGAGCGGAACGGTACGGGCGAATCCGCCGGCGGTGATGTGGGACCGCCCGGCGCTGACCTTCGTGATGGGGGAGGGCGTATGAGCGGGTCGCGATCGTTCGAGGAGCTGGTGGCCGAGGCCGAGGCGGTATCGGTCGAGGGGTGGGACTTCTCGTGGCTGGAGGGGCGCGCCACGGAGGAGCGGCCCTCGTGGGGGTACCAGCGGGCGATGGGCGAGCGGTTGGCGCGGGCGTCGGCGGCGTTGGACATCCAGACCGGCGGCGGGGAGGTGCTCGCCGGGGTGGCCGAGCTGCCGCCGCTGATGGTCGCCACGGAGTCCTGGCCGCCGAACATCGCGAAGGCCACGGCGCTGCTGCACCCGCGCGGGGCGGTCGTGGTGGCCGATGCGGACGAGCCGCCGCTGCCGTTCGGCGATGCGGCCTTCGATCTTGTGACGAGCCGTCACCCGGTGACCGTGTGGTGGTCGGAGATCGCCCGGGTGCTGCGGCCGGGTGGCACGTACTTCTCCCAACAGGTGGGCCCGGCCAGCGTGTTCGAGCTGGTCGAGTACTTCCTGGGGCCGCAGCCGGCGGACGTACGGCGGGCCCGGCATCCCGAGGAGGCGCGCCGGGCGGCGGAGGAGGCCGGCCTGGAGGTGGTGGATCTGCGCGCGGAGTCGCTGCGGACGGAGTTCCACGACATCGGCGCGGTCGTCTACTTCCTGCGGAAGGTGGTGTGGATCGTCCCCGGGTTCACCGTCGGCACGTACCGGGAGCGGCTGCGGGAGCTGGATGAGCTGATCCGCGGTGCGGGGCCGTTCGTGGCGCATACGACGCGGTTCCTGATCGAGGCGCGCAAGGCGGTGCGGAGGACGGGGTGAGCCCGTCCTCCGCACGCGGGGCCCGCCCGCCGCTCACGAGAGCCCGATCAACTCCCCGTGCTCCGCGCTCCACAGGTCCTCGGTGCCGTCCGGCAGGAGCAGTACCCGGTCCGGGCGGAGAGCCTCGACCGCGCCGGGGTCGTGGGTGACCATCACGATGGCGCCCGGATAGCCGTCGACCGCCGTCAGTACCTCGTCCCGGGAGGCGGGATCGAGGTTGTTGGTGGGCTCGTCCAGGAGCAGCACGTTCGCGCCCGAGTGGACCAGGCCGGCCAGCGCCAGCCGGGTCTTCTCGCCGCCGGAGAGCACCCGGGCGGGCTTGTCGGCGTCGTCGCCGGTGAAGAGGAACGAGCCCAGGACGCGGCGGGCCTCGCCGTCGGTGAGGTGGGGCGCGGCGGCGGCCAGGTTCTGCCGGATGCTGGACGCCGGGTCGAGGGTGTCGTGTTCCTGGGCGAAGTAGCCCAGGCGCAGACCGTGGCCGGAGACGACCCGGCCGCTGTCGGGGGTCTCCTGACCGGCGAGGATGCGCAGCAGGGTGGTCTTGCCCGCGCCGTTGAGGCCGAGCACGACCAGCCGGCTGCCCCGGTCGACGGCCAGGTCCACCCCGCCGAGCACCCGATGTCCGCCGTAGGCCTTGGTCAGGCTGATGGCGCCCAGCGGCGTACGGCCGCACGGTGCGGGCTCCGGCAGCCGGATCCGGGCGGTCCGCTCCGTACGCCGGGCCGGTTCCAGGCCCGCCATCAGCCGGTCCGCGCGCCGCACCATGTTCTTCGCGGCGACGGCCGTGGAGACGTGGGAGCGCATCTTGTCGGCCTGGGTGCGCAGTGCCGCGGCCTTGCGCTCCGCGTTGGCCCGCTCACGGGTACGGCGTCGTTCGTCGGCCGCGCGCTGGGTGAGGTGGGCCTGCCAGGTGGTGTTGTGGACGTCGATCGTGGCGCGTGCGGGGTCGAGGTGGAAGACGCGGTTGACGATCCCGGCCAGCAGTCCGGTGTCATGGCTGATGACCATCAGGCCGCCCCGATACGACGTCAGGAAGGCGCGCAGCCAACCGATCGAGTCGGCGTCGAGATGGTTGGTGGGCTCGTCCAGGAGCAGGGTGTCGTGGTCGGCGGCCAGGATCCGGGCCAGCTCGACGCGGCGTCGCTGACCGCCGGAGAGCGTGCCGACCGGCTGGTCCATGACCCGCGGCGGCAGCCCCACACCGGCGGCGATCCGGGCCGCCTCGGCCTGTGCCGCATAGCCGCCGCGCGCCTGGAAGTCGGCCTCGGCGCGGACGTACGCGGCCATCGCCCCCCGCTCCTGGGAGGCGTCGCCGGCCCGGGCCATCGCGTTCTCGGCGGCCCGCAGCGCTCGTACGGCACGGTCCAGGCCGCGCGCGGAGAGGATGCGGTCGGTGACGGTGGTGTCGGGGTCGGCGGTACGGGAGTCCTGCGCGAGGTGCCCGAGGGAGCCGGTGCGGGTGATGTCCCCGGCGGCCGGGCGGTGCCGGCCGGTCAGCGTGTGCAGCAGGGTGGTCTTGCCCGCGCCGTTGCGGCCTACGAGGCCGATGCGGTCGCCGGGGGCGATGTGGAAGGAGAGGTCGGACAGCAGGAGTCGGGCGCCGACGCGTACGTCGACACCGCGCACGGTGATCACGGAAAACGCTCCGGAAGGAGAGAGGAAGAGGGGAGGTCTTGGAACTCGGGGGCGGCTGCCGCGGTGCGCGCGGTGGCCTCGGCCGGCACGCGCCGGGTGCGGATGCGCGCCTGC
Source organism: Streptomyces sp. NPDC059008 (assembly GCF_042749045.1). Lineage (NCBI taxonomy): Bacteria > Bacillati > Actinomycetota > Actinomycetes > Kitasatosporales > Streptomycetaceae > Streptomyces > Streptomyces sp. NPDC059008. Next base: position 480,089 of record NZ_JBHYJC010000001.1, read on the forward strand.
GGCTACGCGTGACACGCCTGTGTGCGGACACACCGGTGGCGTGGAAGCGGGTTTCCGAGCTAAGAGATCCGGGGCGTAGACATGGTCGGGAGGGTAGCGGGGGCCGGGTGCCGGACGCAGCCGATTTTCTGCGCGACCGGGGGCGGCCCTGGGCTGCTGCGTGTCGGACGAGGCGCCGGGTCAGTCCTGCAGGTTCGGCCGATCCTGCCGGTCCTGCCGGTCCTGCCGCTTCTGCCGATCCTGCCGGTCCCACTCGCGCCGGGCCGCCGATGCGATCGTCGCGCGGGCCTCCGCTTCGGGCAGGCCGGTGTGGCAGGCGGCCTCCGTGAGCCGTGCGGCGAGTTCCCGCCCCAGGCCGGACTCGTAGGCGCGGCAGGCGGCCCAGAAGAGGCGGGCGTTGCGTTGGCCGTCCGGTGAGGTGCGGACGAACCGTACGAGCGCGGCGGCGGGCTGGGCCGGGGCGCCGGGCGCGGACCGGCGGTGGGCGGACGGGGCCGGGGCGGTGAGGAGGGCGAGCAGGGCGCGTGGCGCGGGGGCGGGACGGAGCGGGGTGTCCGGCGCGAGGACGTACCGCCCCCGGGCGGTGAGCGAGCCCGGACCGACCAGATAGCCGCCCGCACCCCGCACGTCGATGCCCGGGGCGAGCCGGCCGACCGAGTTGGGGACGGGCGGGGACGGCGGGCCGGTGAACCACAGGTGGCGTCCGCCGCTGGGGGTGCGGACGACGACGGTGGGCGGGATCGCCACGCCGTGCGCTTCGGCGAGGAACCGGAGGGCGGTGAGGCCGTCGGCGCCGTTCTTGGTGTCGAGGTCGATGCCGATGAGGTGGTGCGGGGGCCGTCCGCAGGCGATGCCGTAGCCGGTGGCCCAGGGGGCGGCGGCGAACAGGCGGCGGACGGCCAGGGGGTCGGTGCTCGCGTCGTGTACGCCGTGCCCGATGCGGCCGCACCCGCCGCGGCAGGGCGGGACCTCGGGGTGGCCGCGGTGCGGGGAGCGGATGGCGGGGAGTTTGCCGCGGGTCAGCGGAATGACGGGGTAGCCGCGCTCGGCGGCGAGCAGGGCATGGGCGAGCGCGGCGGCGTGGGCGTCGGCGGGGGCGTCCGCGCGCGGTTCCTGTCGGACGGCGGTGTGCGGTTCGGCATGGCGTCGGTGCGTGGCCATGACGCTATTTTCGTACGAATGTTCGATGAGGGGAAGGGGGGCGTGCGTCGAGGCGCCCGTGCGCCGGGTCGGTGGGCCGGTCGGGTGGGGTCCGTACCCCTTGCGGGGGAAGGGTTCCGCCCAGGCCGTGACCTCACGGAGACGGGCGGGCGGCGCGAGGTGGTGCGGCGGGGGTTTACCCGGGGTTCCTCATGCTTGCGAGGGAATCGCCCCTTCGTGGCGGGTTCGCCGGGGATTCGTGGGCAATCCTGAGATCGCGACGTCGAGGAAGCACCGTGGTGGTCGGCCAACTGCCCGGTGGACAAGCGGAGTTCGCGAAATCCGTGATCCGTGTCGGGCGGGATCGAGCAGGCGGGTCCAGCAGGCCGGGTCCGGCAGCTCAGGCCCAGCAGACCAGATCCAGCAGGTCAGATCCAGAAGTTGTGTTCCGTAGGAGGAATAGACATGGCAAGCACCCGTACTGCCCGCATCATGGCCGTGGCCGCCGCGCTGCCCTTCGCGGTGGCGCTGCTGTCCGGCGTGGCGCAGGCCGACAACGGCGGCTTTGCGAACAACGGGTCGAGTTCGGCGGCGACGAGCCAGACGGGGACTGGCGTCGGCCACGACAACAACGGCAACTCGACCACCGGCCAGCAGGTCGCCAACGGTGCCGGTGCCTCCAACCAGAACAACACCGCGAGCGTGAACGGCTCCGGTTTCACGGACATCGACCAGGACAACACCACCGTGAACTTCACCGAGCTGTGGTGAGCCGGTGAGCCGGTGAGCCGCCCTGGGGAGTGGCGGCTGACCGAGGGGTGATGTCGGGGCCGGCGCCGAGAGCGAATGGGGCTGCTCCGGGGTTCAATCGCACCGGCCTTGACAGCGAGCGGGTTTCTGACGGACAGTCAGAAACCCGCTCGCTCGTTCGTACGTCCGGACGCCCCTTGCGCGCCGGACGTACGGCCACCAGAAGGGGAGGCCGCCGACGTGCACCTCGCCCCCACCCCGCGCCAGGAGCAACTGCGCACCGAACTCCGTTCGTACTTCCGCCAGTTGCTGCCCGACGGGCCGAAGGGACTGCCCGAGGACCCCGAGGCGCAGCGTGCGCTGCTCCGCCGGATCGGCGCCGACGGCATGCTGGGCCTGGGCTGGCCGACCGCGTACGGCGGAGCGGGCCGCGGCCCCGACGAGCAGTTCGTCTTCTTCGACGAGGCCTACCGCGCCGGCGCCCCGGTCTCGATGGTCACCCTCAACACCGTCGGCCCGACCCTCATGAAGTACGGCACACCGCAGCAGAAGGACTACTTCCTGCCGCGGATCCTCAGCGGCGAGACCGTCTTCGCGATCGGCTATACGGAACCGGAGGCCGGCACCGACCTCGCCGCGCTCCGTACCCGCGCGGTGAAGCGGACGGATGACGACGACGGGCGCGCCCACTGGCTGATCAACGGGGCCAAGTCCTTCACCAGCAACGCCCACCAGGCCGACTGGATCTGGCTCGCCTGCCGCACCGACCCCGACGCGCCCAAGCACAAGGGCATCTCGATCATCCTCGTGCCCACCGACGCGCCGGGCTTCTCCTGGACCCCGATCGAGACGGTCGGCGGACTGACGACCACCGCCACGTACTACGACGACGTCCGCGTCCCGGCCGGCCACCTCGTCGGCGAGGAGAACGCCGGCTGGCAGCTGATCACCAACCAGCTCAACCATGAGCGCGTCGCGTTGGCCGCCCTCGGCATGCAGGCCGAGGACGCCTTCGACGCGGCGCTGGCGCACGCCCGTACGCCGGACCCGGAGTCCGGCGAGCGCCCGGCGGACCATCCCTGGGTGCGGTCCCGGCTCGCCGAGGCGCACGCCCGGCTGGCCGCCACCCGCCTGCTGAACTGGCGCCTGGTCGGCGATGTGGGCGCCGGGACGCTGGGCCCCGGTGATGCCAGCGGCGTGAAGTTCGCGGGGACGGAGTCCACCGTCGAGGTCTACCGGATGTGCCAGGAGGTGGTCGGCGACGCCGCCCTGGTGCGGGCCGGTTCGCCGGGCGTCTTCCAGGACGGCGAACTGGAGCGGATGAACCGCGCGGCGCAGATCAACACCTTCGGGGGCGGCGTGAGCGAGGTCCAGCGGGAGATCGTCGCGACGATGCGGTTGGGGATGCGGAGGGGGCGGCGGTGAGCGATCCGCACGGTCGAGGCGGGCCGCACGAGCGGTCGAGGACTGACGAGCACGACGGGCTGCACGAGCGGCTGAAGGCCTACGAAGGGCGGCCGTCCTCCACCGCGGGCGTCGGAAAGGACCTGGTCAACGCCCCGATGATCCGGCACTGGTGCGAGGCGATGGGCGATGCGAACCCGGCGTACGACGGGCCGGACGCGAGCGCCCCGCCGACCATGCTCCAGGCCTGGACGATGGGCGGGCTGTCGGGCCACACCGACCGCTCGGGGGCGTACGACGAACTGTCCCGGCTGCTGGACGGCGCCGGATACACCTCGATCGTCGCGACGGACTGCGAGCAGGAGTATCTGCGGCCGCTGCGCCCGGGTGACCGGATCACCTTCCGCGGAGTGATCGAGTCGGTGTCCGCGCGCAAGACGACCAAGCTGGGGACCGGGTACTTCGTCACTACGCGGATGGACATCTGGGCGGACGGCGAGCCGGCGGGGACGCACCGCTTCCGGGTCCTCAAGTACGCCCCCGCCGCGTCGAGGACTCCCAGGAGGATGCCGTCGGGCAGCCCATCGAGGACGCCCGAGGCCAGGCGGCCCCGTCCGGTGATCAACCGGGACAACGCCGGGTTCTGGGACGGCGTCGCCGGGCACCGGCTGCTGATCCAGCGCTGCGGCGGCTGCGGCGAGCTGCGCTTTCCGTGGCTGCCGGGCTGTGGCGGCTGCGGTTCGCCCGAGTGGGACACGGTCGAGGCGAGCGGCGCCGGCACGGTCTATTCGTACGTCGTGATGCACCACCCGCCCTTCCCGGCCTTCGACCCTCCCTACGCCGTCGGGCTCATCGAACTGGCGGAGGGCGTGCGGATGGTCAGCAACGTGATCGGTGTGCCGCACGACAAGGTGCGGATCGGGATGCCCGTGCGGCTTGAATTCCTGCGGGTGGACGAGGAGTGGGAGTTGCCGGTGTTCCGTCCCGAGGGCGGGGTGGCGGGCTGACATGGACTTCACGCCTACGGAGGAGCAGCGGGCCGCGAGCGAACTGGCGGCCGACGTCTTCGGCGATCTGTCCACGCCCGAGCGGCTGGCCGGGCTGGGCAGCGCCACCGACGCCGAACTGTGGAAGGCGCTGTGCGCGGCCGGTCTGCCGGGCGCGGTCGAGGAGACCGGGCTGCTGGGGCTCGCCCTGCTGCTGGAGGAGCAGGGCCGTACGACGGCGCAGGTGCCGTTCGCCGCGACCTGTGTGTACGGCCTGCTGGCGATCGGCGCGCACGGGAGCGCGGAGCAGCGGGCACGGCTGCTGCCCGGACTGCGGGCCGGCGAGTCGGTCGCGACCGGGGCGTTCCCGGCCCGGCGCGGTGGCGTACGGACGGAGGCGGGGGACGGGACGGGGGCCGCGGCGGGTGCCGGGGCGCGGGCCGAGGGGACGGCGCGGCTGACCGGTTCGGTCCCGGTGGTGCCCTGGCTGCGCGAGGCCACGCACGTCCTGGTGCCGGACGCCTCGTGCACGCTGTGGCTGGTACGCACGGACGACACCGGTGTACGGCGGGAGCCGGTCGAGACCACCGCCCCGTGGTCGGCGGCCCGGCTCACCCTGGACGGCGCGGCCGGCGAGCGGCTGGGCGGGGCCGATGCCTACCCCGGCACGCTGGCCGCCGCCCGCACCGCCTTCGCCGCCCTCCAGGCCGGTGTCTGCGCCGGCTCCCTCGCCCGCGCCGTGTCCCACACCACCACCCGCGAGCAGTTCGGGCGCCCCCTCTCCACCAACCAGGGCGTCCTCCTGCGGGCCGCCGACGCGTACATGGACACCGAGGCGATACGGGTCACGGCCTACGAGGCGGCCTGGCGGTACGACGAGCGACTGCCCTGCGCCGCGCACGCGCTGACCGCCGCCTGGTGGGCATCGGAGGCGGGCAAGCGCGTGGTGCACACCGGCCAGCATCTGCACGGGGGCATCGGCGCCGACGTCGACCACCCCGTCCACCGGCACTTCCTCTGGGGCCGGCAACTCGACGCCCATCTCGGCTCGGGATCCCAACTCCTCGAAGAACTGGGGGACTTGATGACAAGCGAGGGTCAGACGTGACGGCCGGCGGCGAGAGCGGCAGCAAGGCCGGTGGCGAGAGCGGCACCAAGCCCGGCGACGAGCTGCCGCCCCTGGAGATCCCCCTCACCCGCACCCTGATCGTCGCCGGAGCGCTCGCCTCCCGCGACTACCAGGACGTCCACCACGACACCGAGGCGGCCAAGGACAAGGGCTCCCCGGACATCTTCATGAACATCCTCACCACCAACGGGCTGGTCGGCCGCTACATCACCGACCACTTCGGTCCCACGGCGGTGCTCCGCGCCGTCGCGATACGCCTCGGTGCCCCCAACTACCCCGGCGACACCATGACGTTGACGGGCACGGTCACCGACGTCGACGGCGACACCGCCCGGGTGCGGATCACCGGCGCCAACGCCCTGGGCCACCACGTCACCGGCACGGTCACCGTGAGCCTCCCGGGAGGCACCGCATGAGCCTGCACCGCCCCGACTCGCTGTCCGGACGGGCCGCCATCGCCGGTATCGGCGCCACCGAGTTCTCCAAGGACTCCGGACGCAGCGAACTCAAGCTCGCCGTCGAGGCCGTCCACGCCGCCCTCGACGACGCCGGACTGACACCGGCCGACGTCGACGGCCTGGTCACCTTCACCATGGACACCAGCCCCGAGATCACCGTCGCCCAGGCGGCCGGCATCGGCGAGCTGTCCTTCTTCTCCCGCATCCACTACGGCGGCGGCGCGGCCTGCGCCACCGTCCAGCAGGCGGCCCTGGCCGTCGCCACCGGGATCGCCGAAGTCGTCGTCTGCTACCGCGCGTTCAACGAGCGCTCCGGGCGCCGCTTCGGCTCCGGGGTCCAGGAGCGGCAGCCGTCCGCCGAGGGCGCGGCGCTCGGCTGGAACCTCCCCTTCGGCCTGCTCACCCCCGCCTCCTGGGTCGCGATGGCGGCTCAGCGCTATCTCCACACCTACGGCCTGACCCCGGAGGCGTTCGGGCAGGTCGCCGTCGTCGACCGCCGGCACGCCGCCCGCAACCCGGCCGCGTACTTCCACGGCCAACCCATCACCCTCGCCGACCACGCCGCCTCCCGCTGGATCGTCGAACCGCTGCGGCTGCTGGACTGCTGCCAGGAGACGGACGGCGGTCAGGCGATCGTGGTGACCAGCCCCGAGCGGGCCCGCGAGCTCCGCCACCCCGCCGCCCTGATCACCGCCGCGGCGCAGGGCGCCGGCCGCGCCCAGGAGCAGATGACCAGCTTCTACCGCGACGATCTGACCGGCCTGCCGGAGATGAACGTGGTCGCCCGCCAACTCTGGCGCACCGCCGGCCTCGGCCCCGCCGACATCTCCGTCGCCATCCTCTACGACCACTTCACCCCCTTCGTGCTCATGCAGCTGGAGGAGTTCGGCTTCTGCGGCCCCGGTGAGGCCGCCGACCTCGTCGCCGCGGACACGCTCCCGCTGAACACCCACGGCGGCCAGCTCGGCGAGGCGTACCTGCACGGCATGAACGGCATCGCCGAGGCCGTCCGCCAGCTGCGCGGGACGTCCCCGAACCAGGTCCCCGACGCCGCCCATGTGCTGGTCACGGCGGGTACGGGGGTGCCCACGTCGGGGTTGGTCCTGGGCCGGGACGGCTGAGGGGCCCGGGCGGGGACGGCTCAGGGTCCCGGGCGCAGAAGGCTCAGGGTCCGGATAGGGAGGGCTGAGGGTCCCGTCCCCCCAAAGGAGGTGGGGTGGGCCCCACCCGTACAACTTGAGGCGGAGAGCCCTTCGGCACCTGGGACCGATCCCCCGAAGCCCCCCTCGCTTCTAGCGTTGAGCCCATGACCACGCCAGTGTGCACAAGAGCTTCGACCGCCGCTGTGTTCCCGTCGTTCTCGTCCTATGTACGGGCCCGGGGGCCGGTCCTGCTGCGCGCCGCGCGGTCGCTGTCCGCCAACCCCAACGACGCCGAGGACCTCCTCCAGACCGCGCTGACCAAGACCTATGTGGCCTGGGAGCGCATCGAGGACCACCGCGCCCTGGACGGCTATGTCCGCCGCGCGCTGATCAACACGCGCACCTCCCAGTGGCGCAAGCGCAAGGTCGAGGAGTTCGCCGTCGACGAGCTCCCCGAGCCGGACCCGCTGCCGGCCCCCGACCCCGCCGAGCTGGAAGGCCTGCGCGACGCGATGTGGCGGGCGGTGATGCGGCTGCCCGCCCGCCAGCGCGCCATGGTCGTCCTCAGGTACTACGAGGACCTGAGCGAGGCCCAGACCGCCGAGGTCATGGAGGTCTCGATCGGCACGGTCAAGAGCGCCGTCTCCCGCGCCCTGGCCAAACTCCGGGAGGACCCTGAGCTGGCCATGATCCGGTAACGCGCGGGACACCCGTGCGCCCGCCCTATGCCAGCGTCAAGAGCGGCCTCCGGGGCGAATAGGCCCGCATTTTGGCCACCACGCCCGGCGCGCCCGTCGGCCCCGCCCACCCGCCGGTACACACGATTCATGACCGTTGACCTCGTTCATGACCTCACCCCTGACCTCGACGACCTCGACCACGGCCTGAGCCTGGGACGCATCGGCATCTGGAGTCTGGCCTTCACCCACGGGGAGCGCGGCGAGGCCCGCGACGCCGCGGCGGAACTGGAGGAGCTGGGCTACGGCACGCTCTGGCTCGGCGGCAATCCCGGGGGCAATCCCCGCGGCGACCTCGTCACGACGACCGAGCTGCTGGCGGCGACCGACCGGACGGTGGTCGCACCCGCCTGCGTCTCCATCTGGCACCAGCCCGCGTCCGAGCTCGCCGCGGCGTACCACGCCGTACCCGACCGCCAACGCGGGCGGCTGCTCCTCGGCCTGGGGGTGAGCCACTCGCAGGTCGAGCAGCGCTACCACCGGCCGTACACGGCGCTCAGCGGCTATCTCGACGCGCTGGACGGCTCGGCTCCGCCGCTCCCCAAGGCGAGGCGCTTCCTCGGTGCCCACGGTCCGAGGATGACCCGGCTCGCCGCCACCCGGACCGCCGGCGTCCAGCCGCACCTCACCGTCGCCGACCACACCGCCCACACCCGCAAACTCCTCGGCGACGGCCCGCTGCTGGCTCCCGCGGTGTCGGTGATCCCGGACACCAGCCCGTCGACCGCCCGCGCCACGGCCCGCGCCGCCCTCGCCCCGTACCTCGCCCAGCTGAACTACGCCAACAGCTGGCTGCGCTCCGGCTTCACCACGGACGACCTCGCGGGGCACGGCAGCGACCGCCTCGTCGACGCCGTCTTCGCCTGGGGCACCCCCGAACGGATCGCCGCCCGCATCGCCGAACGGTTCGCCGCGGGCGCCGACCACGTAGCGGTCCAGGTCGTCACGGACGGCCGCCGCCCGTACGACTTCCCGCGCACGGCATGGCGCACGCTGGCCGAGATGCTCCTCAACGCGTCGTGAGGTGCGGCCTGTTGGAGCGGCCGGCATCCGTGGTGCCGCGCGGGACGACGCGGTGTCACCCACAGGGGTACAAGTGGGCGGCAGCGGCGTAGCGGACCGCTCCCGAAGCCAGTCTCTTTGTGGAGCTCCTGCCCGGGAGATCTCCGAAGACTTGGGGGAAGGGACCTCACATGCGTACACGTCAGCGCGCCGTCTTCGCTGCGGCGGCTGCCTTGAGCGGGCTGCTTCTGGCACTGGCTCCGGCCGCCTCCGCCACGCCGGTCGAGGCGCGGGGCACCACTTCGGTGGCCGACGCGTCCGGATTCTGCGGCTACTACGACGGCTCTGCCACCACCCGGCGTGGTGACCATGGCGACCGTGTCAGAGAGATCCAGTGCGTGATCAACGCCTGGAACGGTGGCTCACCACTGGCCGTCGACGGGAGCTTCGGCCCGCGCACGGAGAGCTGGGTGGTCTACTTCCAGGACGTGAACGGTCTCCAGGTAGACGGCGTCGTCGGCCCGGAGACGTGGGCGGCCCTGCGCGCGGTGTGAACGGCGCGGCCGAATCGAGCCTGTCCGATCAGGTGCGGTTGCACGACCCGTCGGACAGGCCCTGACAACCGGGCCGGGGGTGGTGATCGCCCCTGGCCCTCACTCGGTTTCGGCGGTGGCGTCCGTCGCCGCGGTCGTGGGTGTGCCGGTGGCCTCCGCCGATGCGGGTGCCGGGGCGTTGCCCTCGGCCGCCGCCAGGCTCTCGCGGCGCTTCTGCGCCAGTTCCGCGGCGAACTTCTCGGACTGCAGCCGCATTTCCGCTTCTGCCTTCAGGTCGAACTGCCGCACCGTGGCTCCCCCTTCTGCCGTTTGCCGACAGCGTTCCCGCCACGGCCGCGCCGACCCCGTCGGCGGCACGAAGGAAGCCCCCGGCAGTTGCACGCCCGGCCGCTACGCGCCGTCGCGCACGACCCGGCGCACGGTCAGCGCGCGGAGTCGGCGGCGTACGCGACGAAGTCGACCCAGGTGGCCGGCGGGAGCTGCAGCCGAGGCCCGTCGGGGTTCTTGGAGTCCCGGATGTGGATGGTGGAGGGGGTGGCGGCGACTTCGATGCAGTCGGGCTCGTTGCCGTTGCCGCTGTAGCTGCTTTTGGTCCAGGCAACCTCGATGCAGTCGTCACGCTCGTTGCTGTCGCTGTAGCTGCTCTTGGTCCACATGCCAGTAGGCCGGAGCGTCATGTCTCTCCCCGCAGTTTCTCGATGAAGGCCAGTGACTCCCGTGGAGTGAGAGCCTGCGACCGGATGATCCCATAACGGAGTTCAAGGATCCGGAGCTCCTTCGGAGCAGAAGTCGCATGGTTGGCGAGCTGCACTTCGGAGCGGCCCACTGCCGAACCATCTGGGAACTTCAGAACCTCGATCTCACCCATCATCCCGGCGTGGTCCTCGCGTTCGGTCGGCATCACCTGGATCTCGACGTTCCGCAACTGTCCGAGCTCCAACAGACGTTCGAGCTGTCGGCGCAAGGCCATTCTGCCGCCGAGCGGGCGCCGCAGCGTAACCTCTTCCTGGACAAATGTGAGCGCGGGTGCCGGGCAGCGGTCGAAGATCGACCGACGAGCCATCCGCGCTTCCACCAGCCGGTCGATGTGGTCCGGCGAGAGCGCTGGGCGTCGCATCTCGTAGAGCGCGCGCGTGAATTCCTCTGTCTGCAACAAGCCATGGAAGTTGTGGCTGCCGTACCAGCCCACCTCGACCGCCTCGGCCTCCCACCTCGTTAGATCCCGGACCTTCTTCGGGTACCGCGCCCGCGCCAGGTCCTTCTTCATTGCGGCGATCTTCCCGTCCGCGCCCAGCACTTCGTCGGCCCTGTCGAGGAATTCTGGACGGGGAATACGCGCGCCACGCTCGATCTTGTAGATCAGGTCACCCGTGTACCCAAGGGCCTTCGCGAACTCCGCCGGTCGCAGACCTGCGGATTCCCTCCACAACCTGAGCTGGTGACCGACGGTCTCCACGACGGCCTCTGAATCGTTCGCTGGGTCGAGGTCCCAGCCTGCCTCGTCCGCGCCGTCAATACTCATCCGCTTCCGCCTCCTAGACAGCGAAGACGCCCGCAGACAACCCGCGGACATCACCATGCGTACCGGCGTCATCACTGTTCAGCGTAAACACGGCCGACCACGCTGAGTGACATGAATCAGCAAATCGCCGAGCCCGAGCTCCGGTTCAAGGTCCAGCTGTCGGCCACCCGTCGAGGGGCCCGCCTTGCGCGGCTGCTCGCCGTCGAGCAACTCCGGGTCTGGGGGCTGCCGTTCGAACGGCCCGCTCAGGTCGTCGCCGAGCTGGCCGCGAACGCCGCCTCACACGGACGCGTACGGGGGCGCGACTTCAGGATCGTGCTGTTCTTTGACGCGGACACGCTCCGTGTCGAGCTGGTGGACGCGCGCCCGGACCGGATCCCGGTCCAACCGGCTCCGGGTGTAGAGGAGTCGGGGTACGGCCTGATCCTCGTGGACGCGCTCGCTGATCGATGGGGGACCTGGCCTGGGCCTGTGCCCTGCAAGACGGTCTGGGCGGAGTTCGACCTGCCGCCATGGCGCTGAAGGCCGGGAACTGGGCTGGCGGTGCCACTGGCCGTAAAAGACCAAATAACCCCAGGTGAAAAGAACCAACCCACCAAACCCCACCGGGGGACCGCATGTCCGTCACTCGCTCGGGTGATCGAGTGGCGGAGGGCTCGCCTCCGCTCGTCCCGCCGTTGCACTCTCGGTAGCAGGAACACCACACACCGCAGACATGCGACGGCCCTCGACTGGGACGGGCATCCCGGACCGAGGGCCTGACCACCAAGGAAGAGAAGGCTTCCTGATGGCTAAGCCGCAGCTTAACGCGCCCTCGCGCGCCCAGTACGTCGTTCGACGATCCACCTCCGGAGTCCGCAAGGTGACTGAATTCCAGCAACCAGGCTTCACCATCATCGGCAACCATCTCGCTCAGCACAGTGAGCTGTCGTTCCTCGCCAGAGGGCTCGCCACGTACATCCAGTCGCTTCCCGAGGGTGCACCGGTCGATATCCGGACGCTCGCGCAGCAGTCCCGCGAAGGCCGGGATCGCATCGCAGGCGCCCTGCGGGAGTTAGAGGCGTACGGCTACTTGGAGCGGGTTCGGCAGCGGAACGATCAAGGGCGGCTCGTCACCGTCACCATCTCGTACAACAACCCTGAAGCCACTCGCGCTCGTCGCGCCCGCGAGGCCGCCGCCCGTTCCGTTCGCCGGAGCGCAGCCGATCCAGCCCCTGAGGAGCCCGCCCCATCGGCGGTCCCCGAGCCCCCGCCCGCACCGAAGACACCCCCACCCGCCCTCCCCCAACCCCGCGACCAGCACAAACACCACCCCGCCGGGTCCGCCCTGCTGGCGAACCTGCGGCGGGACGACCCCCGTCTGCTGCTCTCCGTGCAGGACGTCCAGCGCCTCGCTCCGGCCGTCGCCGCCTGGCTGGAACGCGGTGTTGCCCCGGACTCCGTACGCCGGGCGCTGACCACGGGGCTCCCGCAGCCGCTCCGCAGTCCCGCGGCCCTGATCGCCCACCGCCTCGCCGAAGGGCTGCCGCCACCCCTCGCGGCAGCGGCTCCCGCCGGCCCCGCGCGTGCCCAGCTGCCTCCGTTCCAGACCTGCGACGGCTGCGAACGTGCCTTCCGTGCCCCGGCGCCCGGCCGTTGTCGCGACTGCCGCCACAGAGCCGCGGAGGAATCACGGCGGCCTCAGCGTGAGCCGGCGGCGCCCGACGCCAACTCCCCTGACCAGGTTGGTGATTGCGAGGTTCCGGCGCACCCCGAATGTCTAGACTCGGGGTATTGAGCGAGGCAATGGGGGCGCAGTTGAACAACCCGATCCCTATACCCACGGATCTGGCGCTGCCGCCGGAACGTCCCATGGGGAGGCTGCGGCGGCTCTGGCGCTCCAGGAAGGCGCTGGCCGGTCTGACGCAGTGGATCATCGACTGGGGGCTGCCCTTCGCGGCGGGCATCTCCGTGCTGTACGTCTTCGCCGCTCGGGCGGCGAGCCCCAGCAAGGTGTACAAGACGTTCACCCTGATCGATGCGCCGGAGCACGCCCTGCTGTGGCTGGCGTCCGTCATCGGCTGGCTGGCCGTCCCGGCCGTCATCGGTGGGGTCGCCGGTCACGTGATCGCGACCCGTATCCAGAGCGTGAAGTCCATCGCGACGAGCACGCTGTTCGAGCAGCGCGGCTGGGGGGACAGGCTCAGGCCGCCGTCGCGGATCGACTACCTGGGGAGCTACTTCCACGGGACGCTGGCGGAGCAGGTCTTCGTGGACGCCTTTGTGCGGATCGCGCATCGCAACGACTGGGTCAAAGCCCAGGACCATTGGGAAGTCATCATCAGGGACACGATGAGTACGCAGCAGTTCTCCAAGCTCGACCGGCACGAGTGCCTGCGGCAGGCGCAGGACGCGACGCTCATCCATATGCGGCCCCCGGCGCTGGTCGGGCTGTGTGCGGTGTGTGTCGCCCGGAAGCCGTGAGGGCCGTGACGGTGAGCCGCAGCGGGCGTGGACGGGGGGGTGTGGGCGTGGACGTGAACGTGGACGTGGACGTCGACTTCGGGTGTGGGCGTAGCGGAGAGGGCGGCGGTGGCTGATGCAGGCGGAGAGTGCGGTGGAGATCGTCCGGGCCTCGCTGGCCCTGGCGTTTCCCACCGCTACGGATGAGGGCCTGACCAGGGCCGCGGAACTGGTGCTGCGCTGGGGTTCCGAAGGGGTGGGGGTCCAGTTGGAGCCGGATCTGGCGGAGCGGATGCTGCTCGACCTGATGGCGGTCGCGGGCCAGGAGCCGCGCGAGTTCGAGGCCGCCCGGGCGCCGCGTACCCGTCTGACCTATGTCGAGCCGGCGGCGAGCCGCGCGTGGAGCCGTACGTCCGAGACGCGGGACGACGGGCTGCCGTTCATTCCCCGGCCGCCCGAGCGTCCCGGGCGGGGCCGGTTCCGCGGCGGGTGGGGCCGGACCGGGCGCGACTGAGCCTTAGGGGGAGTCAGCGCGTACGTGCCGGGGCGAAGGGGATCCCCGAAGCCATGCCGCGACGGCCGACCATGAGGGACTCGCCGAGGAAGCTCACGCCGATGGAGAGCTGGAGAGGGCGTGCGTTCTCGTGCATGCCCATCTTCACCGCCAGGACACTGAAGCCGGCCGTGACCGCCAGGGTGCCGATCACGGCGAGGAAGGTGCGGCCGGTGTACCGCTGCCACAGGACACCGCCCTTGTCGACGAGCTGAACGGTGGCGCCGCGGAGTGCGCCGAGTGCCGCGCCCAGGGCGGCGCCCGCGATGACCCAGGTGAGGTCGGTGCCGGTCAGATCCGTCATCTTGACGAGGGACAGGACGCCGATCCCGGTCAGAATCACCGGGGCTGCGAAGAGGTCCCTCGCATTGACCGGTTCACCGATCATCCGTTTGATCACCACCGCGATCGCGACCACCGCGATGATCGCAGCGAGCAGCCAGGGGTCCACGCAGATACCACCCATCTTTATGGCACGACTGAGCTAAAACGATGTTAGCCCGACCGTGCTATAAAGCCAACGTGCCGAAGATCGTCGATCCCGTGGCCCGTCGCAGAGTGGTGGCGCAGGCCGTCCTGTCCGTCGCCGCCCGGCATGGGCTGGAACATGCGTCGCTGCGCAACGTCGCGGAGGAAGCCGGACTCGCCGTCGGCTCGGTCCGCCACTACTTCGCCGACCACGACGCATTGATGACCTTCACGATGAGGGAGCTGAGCCGGCGCATCGGCGACCGCGTCCGCACCCACGCCGAGCGGCTCCTGGCTCCCGACGGCCGCACCGACCGCCGAGCCGGAACGGAAGAGCTTTTGGCCGAGTTCCTCCCCTTGGACGAGGCCCGTCGCCAGGAGTCCGCGCTCTGGCTCGCCTTCACCGCCGCAGCACACACCCGCCCCGAACTGCGGCCCTGTGCCGCCGAGATGCAGGCCGACCTGCACACCCTGATGTCGCGCGTGCTCCACGAAGCCCGGCGCGCCGGCGGGCTGCCGGCCGACATGGACGTCGAACTGGAGAGCACGCGACTGGCCGCCCTCCTCGACGGACTCAATCTCCAGGCAACGCTGCTGCCGGACCGCTATCCGCCCGAGCTGCTCCGGCAGGTACTGGGACGGCACCTGGACGCGCTCAGAGCCGGCAACTGACCTATCCCCCGGGAACGATCCGTGCGTCTGGGGGCGGTGCGGTCCGGAGGGAAAAGGGATTGCCTCGGGGCCGTGGCTGGCGTTGGCTGGCAGCATGTCCGAACTGCGTACCGATCGCCTCGTCCTGCGCCGTTGGCGTGATTCCGACCTTGAACCGTGGGCGGCGATGAACGCCGATCCCGAGGTTCGGGAGCACTTGGGCGACCTGCTCACCCGCGAACAGAGCGATGCCTGCGTGGCGCTGTTCCAGGCCGAGTTCGACCAGCGGGGCTACGGGTGGTGGGCGGTCGAGGTGCGGGCCACGGGCGAGTTCATCGGCTTCGCGGGTCTGGACGACCTGGACGACGACATGCCGTTCACAGGAGTGGAAATCGGCTGGCGGCTGGCCCGCTCGGCCTGGGGGAAGGGCTACGCCACCGAGGCCGCGCTGACGGTCCTGGCCCATGGCTTCGACCATCTCGATCTGCCCGAGATCGTCGCCGTCACGACGGCCACCAACCATCGTTCGCAGGCGGTGATGCGCCGGATCGGCATGACCCGGGACCCGGCCGACGACTTCGAGGACCTCTCCGAGCCCGAAGGGCCACTGCGGCCGAACGTGCTGTTCCGCATCGCCCGCAGCGCGAGGAGCTGACGCTCTCCGCTCCTCGGGCCCGGTCTCCTCGGGCCGGTGTCCTCGGGTCCGGTCTCCCTGGGGCGTGCGTCTACCCGGTCCGGTTGGTCAGCAGCCGCCCCACCGCTTCTTCCAACTGCGCGATGCGGTCGGCCAGATCGGTCGCCGCGTCCCCTGCCGGCTCGCCGCCGTGCGCCTCGCCCCGGTCCGTCTCGTCACCGCCGTCCTCCGGGCCCGACTCACGGCCCGCCCTGTCCCGCAGGAGGAATTCGAGCTGGGCGAGCTGGGCGGCGACCTCCGCCAGGCGCGTGGCCTCGGTGGACGCGGTGGCCGCCGCGGACTGCTCGCCCAGCTCCTCGGTCGCGTGGCCCTGGGGCGCGTGGGACGCCTCCGGGGCTTCCGGCGCCTCCACCGCCGGGCCGCCGGGACGGCCGCCGTCCGAGGTAAGCAGCCGCTTCAACTGTTCTGCCTGGGCGGCCAGTTGGCGGTTCTTGCGGTGCAGTTCGAGGAAGACGTTCACCTTCGTCCGCAGCAGCCACGGATCGAAGGGCTTGATCAGGAAGTCGGCGGCGCCGACCGTGTAGCCGCGGTAGGCGTAGTTGGGGTCGACCGAGGCGCCGGTCAGCAGGATGATCGGCACGTCCTTCGTCTGGTCCAGCCCCTTGATGTTGGCCGCCGTCTCGAAGCCGTTCATGCCCGGCATCAGGACGTCGATGAGCACCACGGCGAACTCCTCGCGGAGCATCGCCTTGAGGGCCTCCTCGCCGGAGCGGGCCCGGACGACCTTCTGGGTGAGGGAGCCGAGGACCGCCTCCAGCGCCACCAGGTTCTCCTCCATGTCGTCGACGATGAGGATGCTCGGGGCGGTGTCCGGTGTCGTCGTCATGGCCGCTGCCCCGCCGTTCCCCGGTCGTCCCGGTCCGCGCCCGCGGGATCGGCCTCGTCGCAGGCGGCGGGGTCGGGGTCCGGCGGCAGGGTGCAGTTCTCGGGATCGAGGAGTGTGCAGATCACGGACAGCAGGCGGTCCACGTCCACCGGTTTGGGGATGTAGTCGTTGGCCCCGCTGTCGATCGCCTTCTCCCGGTCGCCCGGCATGGCCTTCGCGGTGAGGGCGATGATCGGCAGGTCCGCGAATCGGGGGGCTTGTCGGATCGCCTTGATCATCTCGTAACCGTCCATTTCGGGCATCATGATGTCCATCAGCACCAGCGACACGTCCGGTGTCCGGTCCAGGACCTCCAGGCCCTCGCGGCCGTTCTCGGCGTACTTCACGCGGATGCCGACCCGGCCCAGTACATGTGTGAGCGCGAAGACGTTGCGGATGTCGTCGTCGACGATGAGGATCCGGCGGTTGGCCAGCACCTGGCCGGGGCGCCCGCTGAGCCAGTCCTTGAGGCGGGTGGTCTCGGGCCAGGTGACATCGCCGCCGTCGCCGGTGCGGGGTCCGGCATGGGGCGCCGGTTCGTGCTCGCGCACTTCCTCGGTGGCGAAGACGTCGCCCCGTGAGGAGCCCTGGTCGGGCCGGGGCCGGGTCGTGGGCGTCGGCGTGGGCCGGGACGTGAGCTGTTCGGCGAGGACGGGGCGGGGCGTGGGGGCGGAGCCGTCGCCGAGGGCGGGGAGCGGGGTGGTGTAGCGGGCGGGCACGTACAGGGTGAAGGTCGAGCCGACGTCGGGCTCGCTCTCGGCGGTGATCCGTCCGCCGAGCAGCGCCGCCATGTCGCGGCTGATGGACAGGCCGAGGCCGGTGCCGCCGTACTTGCGGTTGGTGGTGCCCTCGGACTGCTGGAACGCCTCGAAGATGTCGTCGAGTTTCTCGGGCGGGATGCCGATCCCGGTGTCCTTGACGGAGAAGGCGAGGACGTCTTCGGCGGTGCGCAGGGACTCCTCCTCGAACTCGCTTCCCGGTACGCGCCGGACGCGGAGTTCCACACCGCCGGAGGAGGTGAACTTCACGGCGTTGGACAGCAGGTTGCGCAGGATCTGCTGCAGGCGCTGTTCGTCGGAGAACAGCTCCTTGGGGACGTCGTCGCCGACCTGGACGTCGAAGGTGAGGCCGCGGTCGACGGTGAGCGGCTTGAAGGTCGCCCGGACGTAGTCGAGGAGTTTGATGAGGGGCAGCGGCTTGGGATGGACGTCCATCCGGCCCGCCTCGATCTTCGACAGGTCGAGGATGTCGTTGATCAGCTGGAGGAGGTCGGAGCCGGCGCGGTGGATGGTGACGGCGAACTCCACCTCCTGCGCGTTGAGCCGGCCCTCGGGGTTGTCGGCGAGGAGCCGGGAGAGCACCAGCAGGGAGTTCAGCGGGGTGCGCAGCTCGTGCGACATGTTCGCCAGGAACTCGGACTTGTACTGCGACGACGTCGCGAGCAGTGCGGCCTTCTCCTCCAGCTCGGCGTTGGTCAGCTGCAGCTCGTCGGAGCGCTGGCGCAGCTCGGCGGTCAGCCGCTGGGACTCCGAAAGGAGCGACTCGGTACGGGCGTTGGCGATGATGGTGTTGATCGAGACGCCGATGGTGTTCACGAACTGGTCGATGAAGGCCAGGTGCACCTCGCTGAAGCGGCTGAAGGAAGCCAGCTCGATGACGCCCAGCACCTGGTCCTCGAAGAGGACCGGGAGGACGACGATGCTGGCGGGGGCGGCGGCGCCGAGGCCGGAGCTGATGGTGATGTAGTCGGGCGGTACGGCGTCGACGACGATGCGCTTCTTCTCCATGGCGGCCTGGGTGATCAGGCCCCAGCCGGGGGAGCCCATCCGCAGCCGCGGCAGCCGGCGGTGGGCCTCGGGCTGGCCGGTGCCGTAACCGGCGATGAGTTCGAGCCCCTCACCCGGCTCGGCGCCCGCCTCGGCCAGGAAGAACGCGCCGAACTGCGCGTTCACCAGAGGGGTCAGCTCGCGCAGGATCAGGTCGGCGACCTCGACCAGGTCGCGGTGGCCCTGCATCAGGCTGGCGATACGGGCCAGGTTGGACTCCAGCCAGTCCTTGGCGCGGGTGGTCTCACGGAGGTTGGCGACCATCAGGTTGATGTTGTTCTTCAGCGCGGCGACCTCGCCCTGGGCCTCCACGGAGATGGAGCCGGACATATCGCCCTGGGTGACCGCGCTGGCCACCTCGGCGATCGCGCGGACCTGCGTGGTCAGGTTGAGCGCCAGGTCGTTGACGCTGGTGGTCAGGCGCTTCCAGGTGCCGTAGACGCCCTCGACCCGGGCCTGGCCGCCCAACTGGCCCTCGCTGCCGACCTCGCGGGCCACCCGGGTGACCTCGGAGGAGAAGGAGGAGAGGGTGTCGACCATCGTGTTGATGGTCGTCTTCAGTTCCAGGATCTCGCCGCGGGCGTCGACGTCGATCTTCTTCGACAGGTCGCCCTTGGCGACGGCGGTGGCGACCTGGGCGATGTTGCGGACCTGGGACGTGAGGTTGTCGGCCATGAAGTTGACGTTGTCGGTGAGGTTCTTCCAGACGCCGGACACGCCGTGGACCTGGGCGCGGCCGCCCAGGCGGCCCTCGGTGCCGACCTCGCGGGCCACCCGGGTCACCTCGTCCGCGAACGCCCGCAGCTGCTGGACCATGGTGTTGACGGTGTCCTTCAGCTCCAGGATCTCGCCGCGGGCGTCGACGTCGATCTTCTTCGACAGGTCGCCGTTGGCCACCGCCGTGGTGACCTGGGCGATGTTGCGGACCTGGGA
>NZ_JBHYJC010000001.1:499444-593231 GCF_042749045.1 Streptomyces sp. NPDC059008
CAGACCCCGGAGACGCCTCTGACCTGAGCGCGGCCGCCGAGCTGGCCTTCGGTGCCGACCTCGCGGGCGACGCGGGTGACCTCGTCGGCGAAGGCGGAGAGCTGGTCGACCATCGTGTTGATCGTCGACTTCAGTTCGAGGATCTCGCCCCGGGCGTCCACAGTGATCTTCTGGCTCAGGTCGCCGTTGGCGACCGCCGTGGTGACCTGCGCGATGTTGCGGACCTGCCAGGTCAGGTTGGACGCCATGAAGTTGACGTTGTCGGTGAGGTCCTTCCAGACCCCGGAGACGCCTCTGACCTGGGCGCGGCCGCCGAGCTGGCCTTCGGTGCCGACCTCGCGGGCGACGCGGGTGACCTCGTCGGCGAAGGCCCGCAGCTGGTCGACCATCTTGTTGACGGTCATCTTCAGCTCCAGCAGCTCGCCGGTGGCCTCGACCGTCACCTGCTGGGTCAGGTCGCCGCGCGCCACCGCCGTGGTGACCACCGCGATGTCCCGCACCTGCGCCGTCAGTCGCGACGCCATGGTGTTGACCGCCTCGGTCACATGCAGCCAGTCGCCGGACAGCCCCTGGACCTTCGCACGGCCGCCCAGCCGGCCCTCGGTGCCGACCTCGCGGGCCACGCGGGTGACCTCGCCGGTGAACAGCGAGAGCTGGTCGACCATGCGGTTCACCCCGCTGCCCAGGCGGCGCAGATCGCCGTGCAGCTGGCGGTTGCCGTCGTGCAGGTCGACGTGCTGGGTCAGATCGCCGTCGGCCACCGCGTCCAGCACCCGGGTGGCCTTGGCGAGCGGCACGACCAGCGCTTCGAGCACGGTGTTGGCCGCTTCGATGTTCGTCGTCCAGGTCCCCTGCCCGGGGCTCGCGGAGATCCGCTCGTCGAGCCGGCCCTGGCGGAGGATCTCGCCGCGTACGCGCTGCAGCTCGGAGGCCAGATGGACGTTGCGGGCGACGATCTGGTGGAAGACGCCGACCATGTCGGCCAGTACACCGTCCGGTGTGGCGCCGTCCGGAAAGCTCTCCACGCGGGTGGTGAAGTCCCCGTCACGCAGGGCGTTCATCGCCGCGAGCAGCGGCCGCAGCTCGCTGGTGCGCACCCACTGTCCGCCCCCGTCGGACCGGGCCGCGGCGGACGGTGGCGTGGCGGGCGGCGACGGCGCGGTGGGCCGCGACGACACGGAGCGTCCGGCGGGCGCGGAGGCGGATTCGGGTGGGGGCGGGTCGAGAGCCATGGCGCACCATCCCCCGGTGGTCGTTGTGAAGAGGTCCTATTCCTGCAGAATGATCAACTTGGGTGGATATGACATAGTATAAAGCGCTCGTAATTAGTTTTTCCCGGCACACTCAGGGGGCACAGTGGCGGCGCTGTCCTCCCCGTACTCGACGGAATCCGTGTCCCGGAAGGGGCTGCCGGCCAATCAGCTCGCGGCCTCCGGAGCGCGGAAATTCGTGCGCGCGCTGCTGACCGAACGGGCGGGCGCGCCGCCCGCCACGGCGGGTCCCGGGGCCGCGGCGATCAGCTCCGAGCTCATCCACACCGCGGTGCTGCTCACGAGCGAGCTGGTCACCAACGCCGTGATGTACGCCGGCACGGACATCGACGTCACCTGCCGCCTGGAACACGGCCCGCCGCCCGACGCCGAGACGGGGGCCGGCCGGGCCAAGGTGGGCGTGGTGGTGGAGGTCTCCGACCGCCATCCGGCCCGGGGCGTACGCGGTGGAGTGGACGCCCGCACCGGTGAGCCGGGCTACGGCCTCCAGCTGGTCGGCGCACTGGCGGAGTCCTGGGGGGTGACCTACCGCAAGTCGGTCAAGACGGTCTGGTTCCGGCTGGAGGCGACCGAGGGGGAGTCGGCACTCGTCGGCGCCGCGCCCGAGCCGCGCGGCGCCGAGCCCCCGGTACGCCTGGCCCACCCCGTCGGCCAGCGCGGTCATCTGCGCGGCCACCCCGCCGAGTGGGCCGACCGCGGCGGCCCGTCCTTCCTGGCCGAGACCAGCGAGCTGCTGGCCGGGCAGCTCGACCAGGACATGGTCACCGCGCTCGCCGCCCAGCTGCTGGTGCCGCGGCTCGCCGACTGGTGCGCCGTCTGGCTGAGCGTCGAGGGCGGCGGAATGCAGCTCTCCCGCGTCTGGCACGTCGACGAGCGGCGGATCAGTCCGCTCCGCGCCGACCTGGAGGGCGAACCGCCCGTCGACATGGTCCGTACCGCCGGCACTCCCTGGCCCTGGCCGGAATGCGCCGGCGCGGCCCCTTCGGGCGGCTCCGCGCTCGCCTTCCCCCTGGTCGCCCGGGACACCGACCTGGGCGTGCTGCTGCTCGGCCGGTCCGGGCATCTGCAGATGACCGACACCGTGGTGCGGATGGTCGAGGACGTGGCGCGCCGGGTGGCGCAGGCCGTGTTCACCGCCCGCCAGTACACCCGGCAGACCACGATCAGCCTGGCGCTCCAGCGCCGGCAGCTGCCCGCGTCGCTGGCCAGCATCGTCGGCGTGGACACCGCGATCGTCTACGAACCGCACGGTGAGGGCCAGACCGTCGGCGGCGACTTCTATGACGTCTTCCCGATGGGTGACCGCCGCTGGTGCTTCCTGCTCGGCGACGTACAGGGCAAGGACCCGGAGGCGATGTCCGTCACCGGACTGGCCCGGCACCTCGTACGGCTGCTGGCGCGCGAGGGCCATGGCGTCGAATCGGTACTCGGACGACTGAATCTGGCCATGGCGGAGGAGAGCGCCGAGGCGGTGGAGCTCGGCGGTGAGCAGGCCACCTCCCGCTTCCTGAGCCTGCTCTACGGCGAGCTGGAGGTCGACCCCGGCGTGCCCGGCGCGCGCTGCACGGTCGCCAGCGCCGGCCATCCGCCGCCGCTGCACATGTTCCTCGACGGCGCCGTCGAGCCGGCCTCCGAGCCCCAGATGCTCCTGGGCATCGACGAGGGCACCGAGTACCAGGCCAGCTCCTTCGACCTCGCCCCCGGCGAGACCCTGCTCTGCGTCACCGACGGTGTCACCGAACGCCGGTGCGGGAACTGGCAGTTGGACGACAACGACGGTCTGATCGAGGTCCTGAAGGACGGCCTGGGCCTGGGAGCCAAGGCGCTGGCCGAGCACGTCCGGCGCGCGGCACACGACTTCGGCACCGGCCCGGTCGAGGACGATCTGTCGGTGCTCGTCCTCCAGGCCGTGCCGCCGACGGTCGACCCGCGGCCGTGAACGGCGAGCGGCCGGCCGGGCCCGGTTGTGCCCGTTCTTGCTGATCAGCGGCCGCCCGTGGACCCGTAAACGGCGTCGAGGGCTGGCAAGAAACACACCCCAGGGGGCGTGACATACCGGATGGTATGCGTCGACAATCGCAGCACCACTACCCGCCCGTAACAAAGCGGAGGCACCCGGTGCTGAGCACGATGCAGGACGTACCGCTCACCGTCTCGCGAATCCTGGACCACGGCTCGACCGTCCACGGTGAGTCGCAGGTCATCACCTGGACCGACGGTGAACCGCACCGGCGCACCTTCGCCGAGATCGGCCGCCGCGCCGCGCAGCTGGCCCATGGGCTGCGCGACGCGCTGTCGGTGGCCGACGACGAACGGGTCGGCACCCTCATGTGGAACAACGCCGAACACATGGAGGCGTACCTCTCCATCCCCTCCATGGGCGCGGTGCTGCACACCCTCAATCTGCGCCTGCCCGCCGAGCAGCTGGTGTGGATCATCAACCACGCCGAGGACCGGGTCGTGCTCGTCAACGGGAGCCTGCTGCCCCTGCTGGCGCCGCTGCTGGCCCAGCTGCCCAAGGTCGAGCACATCGTCGTCGTCGGCGCGGGCGACACCTCCGTCCTCGACGGCGCGCGGGCCCGGGTGCACGACTACGAGGAGCTGCTCGCCGGGCGCCCGGAGACCTACGACTGGCCGGAGACCGACGAGCGGGCGGCCGCCGCGCTGTGCTACACCTCCGGGACCACCGGCGACCCCAAGGGCGTGCTCTACAGCCACCGTTCGCTGTATCTGCACTCGATGCAGGTCAACTCCGCCGAGGCGTTCGCGCTGACCTCCCGCGACATCACCCTGCCGGTCGTGCCGATGTTCCACGTCAACGCCTGGGGGCTGCCGCACGCCGCGTTCATGGCCGGTGCCTCACTGCTGATGCCGGACCGCTTCCTGCAGCCCGCGCCGCTCGCCGAGATGATCGAGACCGTGCGGCCCACGGTCGGCGCCGCCGTCCCCACCATCTGGCAGGGCCTGCTCGCCGAACTGGACGCCACACGGCGGGACGTCGCGTGTCTGCGCACGGTCGTCATCGGCGGCTCGGCCTGCCCGCCGTCCCTGATGCGCGGCTTCGAGGAGCGGCACGGCATCCGCGTCGTCCACGCCTGGGGCATGACCGAGACCTCGCCGTTGGGCTCCGTCGCGCACCCGCCGGCCGGCGTGAGCGGCGAGGACGAGTGGGGCTACCGCGCCACCCAGGGCCGCTTCCCGGCGTCCGTGGAAGCCCGGCTGATCGGGCCCGGCGGCGAGCGGCTGCCGCACGACGGCGCGTCGGCCGGCGAGCTGGAGGTCCGCGGACCGTGGATCGCGGGCGCGTACTACGGCGGCGCACAGAGCGGACCGCTGCGCCCCGAGGACAAGTTCAGCCCCGACGGCTGGCTGCGCACCGGCGACGTCGGCACCATCACCCCGAACGGCTATCTCACCCTGACCGACCGCGCCAAGGACGTCATCAAGTCCGGCGGTGAGTGGATCTCCTCCGTCGAGCTGGAGAACCACCTGATGGCGCACCCGCACGTCGCCGAGGCCGCGGTGGTCGCCGTACCCGACGACAAGTGGGGCGAGCGGCCGCTGGCGACCGTGGTGCTCACCCAGGGCGCGACCATCGGGTACGAGGAGCTGAAGGCGTTCCTCGGCGAACGGATCGCGCGCTGGCAGCTGCCCGAGCGGTGGGCGCTGATCCCGGCGGTGCCCAAGACGAGCGTGGGCAAGTTCGACAAGAAGGTGCTGCGCCGGCAGTACGCGGACGGGGAGCTGGACGTCACGCTGCTGGCCTGAGCCGGGCGGCACGGCGCGGGGCCGGGAGTCCGCGGTGCGGGCGCCCGGCCCGCCGGCGGCCACGGGGCCCGGCCGGTGCGCGGTGCGGGCTCCCGCCCTCGTACCGCTCGCCGCCGGGCCGGACCCTCAGTTCGTACCGATCTTGGCCAGCAGGTCGACGATCCGGGCCTGCACCTCGGCGCTCGTCGAGCGCTCCGCGAGGAAGAGCACCGTCTCCCCGGCCGCCAGCCGCGGCAGCTGTGCCGGGTCCATGTCGGCGGAGGTGTAGACGACCAGCGGTGTGTGGTCGAGCAGGCCGTTGGCGCGCAGCCAGTCGACGATGCCGGCCCGCCGGCGGCGCACCTGCATCAGGTCCATGACGACGAGATTGGGCCGCATCTGCGTCGCCAGGGTGACCGCGTCGCTGTCCGCCCCGGCGCGGGCGACCTGCATCCCGCGCCGCTCCAGCGAAGCGGTCAGCGCGCCCGCGATGTCGTCGTTCTGCTCGATCAGCAGCACCCGCGGCGGGTGCTGCTCGCTGTCCCGCGGCGCCAGCGCCTTGAGGAGCACGGCCGGGTCGGCGCCGTACGCCGCCTCCCGGGTGGCCTGCCCCAGACCGGCCGTCACCAGGACCGGGACCTCGGCCGCGCCCGCCGCCTGGCGCAGCGACTGCAGCGCGGTGCGGGTGATCGGCCCGGTCAGCGGGTCGACGAAGAGCGCCGCCGGGTACGCCGCGATCTGCGCGTCCACCTCCTCGCGGGAGTTGACGATCACCGGGCGGTAGCCGCGGTCGCTGAGCGCCTGCTGGGTGGCGACGTCCGGCGCCGGCCAGACCAGCAGCCGACGCGGGTTGTCGAGCGGCTCGGGCGGCAACTCGTCGTCCATCGGCAGCGGCTGACGGTCCACCACCTCTATCGCGCCGTTCGGGCCGTCCAGCGGCTCGGGGCCCTCGCTGCCCTCGTCGGGCGCGGAGATCGCAAAGGCGCGGCCTTCACTGGCGTCCATCAGATGCGGCTGCGGCTGCGGCTGGGCCGGCTGCTTGGGCTGCGCGGGGACCGGGCTCCGGTCCGGCTGCGGCTGCGGTGCGCCCGGGTGCGGGCGCGCCCCGTCCGCCGCGGAGTCGGCCGCGAGGGCGCGCTCGCCGTCCTGCGGGGGCGCGGCGAGCTTACGGCGGCGTCCCGAACCGGCGGACGTCCCACCGGGCGGGGTGCTGCCGGGCGGCGCCGGCGGACGCTGCTGGTCGGCGATCTGCTGGGCGAACGGCACGCCCTGCCCGAGCGTGCGCACGCTGAACGCCCGGGAGTTCCCCGTCGGCTGCCCGTCGTCCTCGGCGGCGGGCGGCAGCGGTTGACGGTGCGCCGGCGCGGGGGCGTGTCCCGCAGCCTCCTCGGCGGGGCTGGGACGGCCACGGCGGCGGCCGGTGGGCGCGGGGCCAGCCGCGTCCTGAGGCGTCTGGGGCGCGCCGTCCGGGGCCGGGGCGGTACCGGGCGCCCGGAGCGCGTCGTTGCCCGCCACCGGGCCCATCCCGGGCGCCATGCCGGTCGCCGTCCCGGTCGCCGACGCCGGATCCGTCGCCCCGGCCGGCTCGGCGGGCTCGGTGCCCCCGGCCGGACCGGCGGCCTCGGTCGACTGCGCCACCAGCCCTTCGGGACCCGCCACGAACGTGCCGGACGACTCGGCGTCGGCCATCGCGGCCGCCGCGCGCTCCTCGGCGGCGGCGCGCCGGGCCCGCCGCCGACCGGTCGGCTCGGCCTCCGTCGCACCCTGCGGCGCACCGGGGTCGGCGGCCGCCTCCAGCTCGTACGCGGACTGCTCCGCGGGCGCCGTCGGCTCCGGGCCACCGGCCACCGGGCGGCGGGCACGACGGCGCCCCGTCCCGGCGCCGTCCTGTGCGGACACCTGCTCGGCGGCAGCGGGAAGTGCGGGCAGCGCGGACTGCGCCGGCTGCGGGGTCTGGTCCGCCGCGGCGGGCGGCAGCGCGAAGGCCGTGCGCGCACCGGCCGACTGCTGGGCGCCGGCCGCCGCGGCCGCCTGCACCCGCTCGCCCTGCGCGGTGCGCTCGGGCGCCTCGGCCAGCGCCCGGCGCGCCCGCCGGCCGCTCGGCTGGACCGGGCCCAGACCCTGCGGCTGCGCCTGGCCGGGCACCTGCGGCGGAACCGGAGCGGAGGCCTGACCGGGAGCCGGGGCCTGCCCCGGAACGACGGCCCGGCCCGGCATCTGCGGACGGGCGGGAACGGGCACCGGCGCCGAGGCAGCGGCACCGGCCGCAGTACGCGCCGGTGCGCCTGCCGCGGGCTCCTGAGGGCCGGCGGCCGGCTGCCCGGGCGCCTGGCCCGCGCCGGCCGGCAGCGCGGGCAGCCCGCCGCCCTCCGGCGCGTCCTGCCGGGCCCGCCGCCGGCCGGTCGGCGGTACGGCCTCGGCCCCCGCCATACCCGGCGGCAGCCCCGTACCGTCCGTGCCCGTCTGCGGGCCGCCCGCCGCCGCGCCGCCCTGCGGACCCGCCTCCGGGCCGCCGTCACGGCGCGCGCCCTCGCCCGCCGCACCACCCGGAACACCGGCACCCTGCGTACCGCCGGCCACCGGGCCGTTGCCCGCCCCCGTGGCCGGTGCGCCCGAGGCGGCGTTCTCCGCGTTCTCCGCGCTCTGTGCGTTCGGCTCCGCGCCCGCGACCGCGCGCCGGGCCCGCCGACGACCGGTCGGCTGGGCGAGGGGCTCACCGGCCCCGCCCGTGGCACCGTCACCCTGCGCCCGGCCCTCGGCGCCCGCGCCCTTGTCCCCGGGCGCCTGGCCGCCGTCCGCCGCATCGCCCTGCGTGCCGCGCGCACGGGCCGCCGGAACCGGCATCACCGTCGTCTCGTTGCCGACCGGCGCGTCCGCCCGGTCCACACCGGCCGTCGCCGTGCCGTCCGCCGACACCGGCAGCTCCAGCACATACGCGCTGCCGCCCGCACCGGGCCCACCGCCCTGCGCCCCCGGCATCTCGTGCGTCTGCATCAGCCCGCCGTGCTGCCGCACGATCCCGCGCACGATCGGCTCATGGACCGGGTCACCGCCGTCGAACGGCCCGCGCACCTCGATCCGTACGACATCGCCGCGCTTGGCCGCCGCCACCACGATCGTCGAGTCGCCGGGGATCGCCCCCATGCGCCCGCCCGCGCCGGGCCCGGCCTCACCCACCGGCATCCGGCCCGTGGAGTCCACCCCCGCGACGTCCGCGATCAGGTGCGACAGCGCCTGCGCGATCCGCTCCGGGTCCACCACCGCCTCTATCGGCGGCGCATGCACTGCGAACTGCGCCCGGCCCGGCCCGATCAGCTCGACCGCGCCCTCCACACCCGCCGCGACCACCGCGTCCAGCGACACCTTGGTGCGGTTGAGCTTCTCCTTGCCCGAGTCCAGCCGCTGGTAGCTCAGGACGTTGTCCACCAGCGTCGTCATCCGGGCGTGACCGGCCGCGAGGTGGTGCAGGATCTGGTTCGCCTCGGGCCACAGCTGGCCGGCCGGATCGGACGCGAGCGTGCCCAGCTCGCCCTTGAGCTCCTCCAGCGGCCCGCGCAGCGCCTGGTCGAGCACGGCGAGCAGCTGGGCGTGCCGGGCCGCCAGCGCGTCGAAGGCGCGTCGGTCGGTGAAGGTCATCACCGCGCCGACCAGCTGATCGCCGTCCCGCACCGGCGCCGTCGTCAGATCGACGGCCACCGCGCGCCCGTCCTTGGCCCACAGCGCCTGACCGCGCACCCGGTGCTTGCGCCCGGACTTGAGCGTGTCGGCCAGCGGCGTGTCCTCCCACGGCAGCGCCGACCCGTCCGCCCGCGAGTGGTGGATGAGCGGATGCAGTTCCTTCCCGCCCAGCTCGCTCGCCCGATAGCCGAGGATCTGCGCGGCCGACGGGTTGACGAGGACGACCTTCCCCTCCGCGTCGACCCCGACCACACCCTCGGCCGCGGCCCGCAGGATCATCTCGGTCTGCCGCTGCTGGCGGGCCAGCTCGGTCTCGGTGTCCAGCGTGCCGGTGAGATCCCGGACGACCAGCATCAGCAGCTCGTCGCCCGTGTAGCCGTTGCGGTGATCGGCGTACGCGGCCTCGAAGGCGCTCTCGTACGGGGTCCGCCCGTCCTCCAGGTTGGCGCTGGTGACCTCGACCAGCAGCTCCGTGCCGTCGGTACGCCGCGCGACCATCCGCGTCGGCTTCGTCCGCGGACCCTCGATCTCCTCGTCCCGGCGCCGCATGGAACCCGGGATGCGCTTGGAGTCGAAGGACGGCAGCAGATCGAGCAGCCCGCGCCCCACCAGGGCCGTACCGGGTGCCTCGAAGGTCTCCAGGGCGATGGTGTTGGCGTTGACGACCGTGCCGTTGCAGTTGACGAGCAACAGCGCGTCGGGGAGGGCGTCGAGTATGGCTGCGAGGCGAGCAGCGCCTCGGGATGGCCTGCTGCTCACGAGACGCTTCCCTCCTGTTACCGCACCGTGCCGACCCACCGTGGCGGATCGCTGGGATGGAGTCTACGGGCACTTGCCCGCGACGCGGAGGCGGATGACGAGGAGGTAATGGCACGGCCGTGGGCGACTCGCCGCACGCCCGACATGTGCCCCTCGTCCTGACCTGGCGCGCTACTGCGGTAGGAATCAGGTCACAAAGTGGTCCGGGGGAGCAGAGGTTCGAAGCGGCTCCAGCGGCTGATCTCACACCCGTTGGTGCGCTTGAAGTCGGCGTCGACCGGACGCCCCGCCCAGGTTCCGGACACGTGCGCGGTGGCCGGACCGCCGTACATCATCGTGCACTGCGCGCTCTGCGGAACGGGGGCGAACGGGTCCTTGCCCCACTTCGTCATCTCGTCGAGCTTGTCGCAGGCGTGCCTGGCGTCGAGGTGGCTGCCGCGGCCGGGGTGGCAGTACAGCTCGAAGGTGCCGTCGGTGCGGACCGAGCCGGAGCCGTGGACGGTGACGGTGAGGTGGTCACTGGGCGCGCGATGGCGGCCCGCACCGTGGGCGGGGCTCCGTCGGTCGGCGCCCCCCTGGTGCCCGTGGTGCCCACGCTGAGGGATCGGCTGATCGACGACACCGAGGTCGCCGATGCCGTCGGCGATGCGGGTGATGTCAGCGACGTTGGTGATGTTGTCGATGCTGCCGATGCCGGTGCCGTTGGTGATGTCGACGGGCGTCGGGCGGCCCTCGTGCCCGTGGTGGCCCGCACCGCTCGTGCCGCCACCGGACCGGTGGTGCGGCAGCGGGATCGGGGCGGCCGACGCGGCGGACGACGCCAGGGCCAGAGCGGCGGTGGCGGCGGTGGCGGCCGCGGCGATGAGGGAGGGGGTCCGGCGGTGCGGCATCACAGGCTCCAGAGAGGCGAGTGCGGGGCGGTACGCGGTACGTACGCGCCGGGGGCGCACGACACGCGTGTCGCCACGGCCCCAACACTCCTAACGCGCCGCCGCCCCCGACGTTGCGCCGCAGGAACGTCTTTGCCGGGTGGCCCGCGCGCCTAGTACCGTAGGGGGCGATTGGTGACAGCCCTTGGAGCTGTGCCATCATCTGGACACACCACAGCGTGCGTGCGCGCATGTGGGGTGTGTGGAGGCGTCGCCTAGTCCGGTCTATGGCGCCGCACTGCTAATGCGGTTTGGGGCTTACCCCCCATCGAGGGTTCAAATCCCTCCGCCTCCGCTCTTCTTCGCTCAGGCCCCGGTCACTCCGACCGGGGCCTGAGCGCTTTCGCGCACGGGGTGGCGCGGTGCGCACGGGGCGGGCGCGGTGCGCAGGGTGCGCGAGCGGGCTGGCCGGGCGAGTGGGCCGGGCGGGGCGGGCCGAGCGAGTGGGCTGGGCGAGCGCGCGAGCGGGAGCCGGGCGCGAGGCGAGGCGGTGCGGCCGCGAGGCGAGGCGGGTACGGGACCGACATCCCCCGCCGCACCACATGATCGCCACCGCCGCCTGACACCGAGGCCGACACCGAGACCGACACTGAGCTCGAGACCGGCACCGATACCGATACCGACACCGCGCACCGACACCGGGCAGTGGCACCCCGCGTCGACACCGGGCAATGGCACCCCGCGTCGACACCCGCACCGCGGACTACGCGTCCTGGCTCCCTCTGACGCCCTCGGGCCGCGCAACGTGATCACTGACTTCCGACACCCCCGGGCCGGGCGCTATGCCCCCTGCCGCCCCGGACCGCCTCGAAGACGACTACCCCCGCCCGAACTTCGTCCGGATCATCGAGAACGCTCCCCGGCCCCCGCAGCCCCCAGCAGCCATCACAAGCACATTTCCGCAGGTCAGAGGGGCTGTGCCTAATGGATTTCGCCTCACGGCGCAGGTCATGTAATGTTGTTCCCGCAACGCCGACCGGCAAGAAAAACCGCCGGAAAGCCAAGCGCTCGTAGCTTAACGGATAGAGCATCTGACTACGGATCAGAAGGTTGCAGGTTCGAATCCTGCCGAGCGCACACAGGTCAAAGGCCCCCTGGACATCGTCCAGGGGGCCTTTGACATCAGCGGGTGACATCAACGCGGGCGTCGGTCTCCGTCACGCGGCCGGCGCGCACCCCGGACCGCCCTCCTCGTCCTCGGTCGGCTCGTCAACCCCCAGGGCGTCGTCCATCCGGTCGGCCGCCGCCTTGAGAGTGGTCTGCATCACGTGCGCGTAGGTGTCCAGCGTCATCGTGATGGTGCTGTGGCCGAGTGTCTCCATGATCGTGCGGGCGTCGACGCCCTGGGCCAGCAGCAGTGAGGCGCAGGTGTGCCGGAGGTCGTGCACCCGTACGCGCCGCACCTTGGCGTCCCGGCAGAGGATCGTGAGCATGCGGTTGAGGCTGCGTGGGTCCGTCGCCCGGCCGGTGGCCGTGGTGAAGACCAGGCCGCTCGGGTGCCCGGGGACCGGCTGCCATTTGGCGCCGGCCACCTTCCGTTCCTGCTCCTGCTGCGCCTGGTGGGCGATGAGGGCGGCTACGCACTTCCGGGGCAGCGACACCGTGCGGAGCGAGCGTGCCGTTTTCGGTGTGCCGAAGAGCAGCTCACGCTTGATGCGCTGGAGATTGCGCCGGACCCGGAGCTGGCCGGCCTCCAGGTCGATGTCCGACCAGGTGAGCCCGAGGGCTTCTCCGCGGCGCAGGCCGGTGGAGATGAGCAACAGCCACAGGGCGTAGAGGCGGTGGTTGCGGGCCGTCCTGAGCAGGATTTTCGCCTCTGCGGCGTCCAACGGGCGTACCTCCTGGCGTTCGATGCTGGGCGTCTCCACGATCCGGGCGACGTTGCGGGCGATGAGTTCTTCGCGGACGGCCTGCTGGAGCGCGGACCGGAGTACGGCATGGACGTACTGGACGGTGCGTGCCGACGGCCGTCGCTTGCAGCACTTGTTCACGGCGCAGCACGTCCGGTCTTCCTTGGCGCGTGCGGCGTCGACGCCTCGAAGGCAGCAGAGGCAGCCGCCCTTGAACTCGGCGAGGAACAGCCGGATGTCGGTGGGGGAGAGGCGGTTGAGCTTCTTCTTGCCGAGGGCGGGTTTGATGTAGAGCCGTGAGAGCCCCTCGTAGCTGTTGAGCGTCGCGGGCTTGAGGCGGGCGGGCGCGATGGCGGCGAGCCAGTAGGTGAGGAATTCGCCGAACGGCATGGCGGACGTGGCGGCCGGTATGCCCTGCCGGGTCTTCTCCTGGAGTTCGATGAGCTTGCCGCTCACCTCCTCGCGCGTCTTGCCGTAGACGAACTTCCGCACTCGTGTGCCGTCGGGCCGGTAGACGTACGCGGCTGCGTGATAGCGGCCGTCGGTGCGCTTCGTGATGGTGCCTTCTCCGTTGGCGCGCCTCTTGGCCATCAGGCAGCCTCCTCAAGCTTGTTGTGGATGTAGGTACGGAGTGCGTCGAGGGGTATGCGCCGGGCGCGGCCCTCGGTGAAGCTCGGCAGGGTGCCGGAGCGGATCAGGTCGTAGACCTTGCTGCGGCTGAGCCGCAGGGCGGTCATGACCTCCGGGACGGTGAGGGTTTGGGGGTCGCTCGCGACGACGGTCAGCACGTTGAGACCTCCGGAAGAGGGCTGGACCTGCGAATGGAGTTGGTTCGGGGGCTTCTTGGGGCCCGCGCCTGTCCGAGGTGCGGATTTCTGCGTCATTGCGTCATCAGCGTCATGTGGGCTTCTGACCTGCGGTTTTGCTTGACGCGGCGGTCAGGGGGTGCGTCATCGGCGTGTCATGGGCTGCGTCACGTCATGACGCAGATGACGCAGGATGACGCAGGGCCCGTCGTCTGCGTCATGGCTTTCATTGCAGGTCAGGGGCCGTTTTCTCGCCTGCGTGACGCAGATGACGCAGCGTCTTCCCTCTTAGGACAAAAGAGGGGGTGTCTGTTGTGGTGCTGGGCGCCTTACAGCGTGAAGAAGGAGCCGCTGCGCGGCGCGACCGTTGGGCGGCGCGTTGCGCCGAACAGCAAGAGGAGCACGCCTTGCCGGTGGTGCTCTTCTTGCTTGTCCGGGTGCGCGGATCGCGGGTCAGAACACCCGCTTCTGCTCGTGTGGGGGCGGCGTGGCCAGGCGGGTCATTTCGAGGTAGCGGCCCGCGCTGGTGCGGCCCGTGTCGATGAGGACACCGCGGGCGGCCAGGGTCGGTTGGAGGCGCTTGAGTCGGTCGGAGAGGACTTTGCCCGTGGTCGGCCAGCCCTTGGGCAGGGGCCGTACCTCGTCGCTGCTGTAGAGGCCGCTGAGGAGGTGCAGCCACTCGGTGGACGTCATCCGCTGGTCCGTGCCCGGAGCGAGGGTCTCGGCGTGCCTGAGAACGGTCTGCGCGAGCAGGTCGCCCTCGATCACGTCGTCATTGAGGTCGTCCAGGCTGGCCCGGTAGGCGCTGAGCGCTCCAAGGCCGGTCGCTACGTCGAGCTGCGCGCACAGGTGAGCGAAGTCCGCCATCCGCAGGTCGGTGGGGGTCTCCGACTCGGTCGCGCGGACCTTGACCGTGAGGTCCAGGAGAGACCCGAGAATGACGGGCAGCACCTCCGCGTACTCCGCCCACAGCTCTGCCTCGGTGCGCCGGACGCGGGGCCGCTCCAGACGCAGCGGCAGAAGCCGCTCGGCGAGGTCCGGCCGGATGACGCCCACATCGATGCCCGTCAGCAGTAGGGGGCGGCGGTAGCGGGCGCGGTGGACGTCCCCGTCAGTGAACAGGGCACGCTTGACGCTCTCGGCTCCAGTGACGATGCAGCACATCGCGTCGGACAGGTCCGGGGTCATGTGGGAGAGATTGTCCAGGGCCGTGACCCACCCGGCCGCGACGGCCGCAGTCAGGTTCTCCTCATCCTTCGGGGGGCGGCGCAGATCGCTGCTCATGCCCTCGATGATCCGCAGGAGCATGCGCCCCGCTGTGGACTTGCCCGCGCCCTGAGGGCCGGTGAGGAACGGCGCGGGGACGGGCACGGACGGCCCGAGGCAGCCGATCAGCCAGGCGATGGCCAGACACTCGGTCTCCGCAGTGGCGAAGTTGCACAGCCTCAGCAGCAGGTCGATGCCTTTGCCATCGGTGTCCTTGGCCGGCAGCGGCAGTTCCCCGGTGAGCTGGGTGCGCCGCCAGCACACCTCCTGCGGGTCGGGGATGGCGATGTCCCACCCGGAGGGGTGGATGCGGACCGACTGCCCGTCGTTGCGCCCCAGGTCCAGCCACGTCGCCCCGTCGAATCCGGGCGCGACGCGGATGTGGACGGGCTGGACGTCCTCGGTCAGCGCGAGTGCTTCGATCAAGTCCAACGCCTCCTTGAGGGCAGTTCCGTTGAATACGCCGCGCCCGTCCTTGTACAGGCCGACCATGAGTTCCTGGCGATGGCTGCCCGTCGTGCCTTGGGAGCGGATGGGGCGGGCCACGGGGTGGCCGTTCTTCTGCGCGTACACGGTCCCGTCGGCGGTGCGGAAGTACCGGAAGTGCGATTGCGCGTAGTCGGTGATGACCTCGCGGGCGGGATTCTTCTCGTCGTCAGCCACGGTCACAGCCCCAACCTGGTACGGGCGTTGGCCCAGGCATCCGTGCAGTGCCGGGGGGATTCGCCCTTGGCCTGCGCGGCGGCGAACAGTCGCGCGATGTGGGCGTCGGTGAGGCAGCCGCACCCGCCGTGGGCGGAAAGTACGGCGAGGAAGGTGCGGTAGACGGTCGTGTGGACCGCGCTGCGGGCCTCGGTGATGCGCTGCTCGGCCATGGCGATGCCACGGTCCAGGTAGGCAGGCGTGCGGTGGCGGCACTCCCCGCCCCCGGCGAGCGCGGGCACGGTGACCGCTAGCGGCGCCGGGCGGGCCGTGGGGGGTTCCTTCACGACCAGCGCGCGCACGACGCCGGGCAGTTCGGTCATGGTGCCGGTTCCGGGTCCGAGCCACCGCGCGTAGGACATGAGCGACTTGATGTCGACGCCGGGCCGCACCGCGTTCGCGGACTGCATCGCACCCCGGTAGATCCAGTGCTCGCCCCGCGTCGTCGGTACCGTCCGGGTGGCGGGCAGGGCCTCACGGGCCCATGCGATGGCTGCCGCGTCGTCCAGGTCGACCACCGTCAGCCCCGCCCCACCGGGGTGGTAAGCGACGGCCTCCGCCTCACGCCACGTGGACGCCCATGCCGGCGAGGTGAGGACGCGGGGGTCGGTGGTGGCTGCGGCCCAGGCGTGGCAGACGCTGGCGCACTCGCAGGGACCGGCGGTCTTCATGTTCGGCCGGCCGCCGCACGCGTTCCCCTTGCATGCACGGCAGTTGCCGAACGGGACCTTTCCCGCCCGCAGGGGCAGCGGTGGCACGCCGACCGCCGCGAGTTCCAACGCGGTCCGCAGGTGGCTCTCGTCCAGGTGCTTTCCAGTGCGGCGGCATCGGGCCTTGCCGTCAGGTGTCATGCTGTAGGTCTCCTGTTCTGCTACGTCGGGATACGGAGACCGGGGGCGGTGGGCTGTCCTTGTCCGGGAGTGCCGCCGCCCTCGGGCGTAGCTAGCCGTTGAAGTGGTTGCGCTTGAAGACGGCCTTGCGGACGTGGAACGTGATCCCGCTCTTGGCGTCGTTCGTCTTGAAGATCTGGACCGCGACGAACCCGCCAAAGCAGACGGCGGCGAACGTGATGAGCTGAGTGATCAACGCGGTCAGCGCGGTGATGAACGTGGTCAGCAGGAACAGCCCGCCGCACACCGCGCCGAACCCGATGCCCCCGAGGGCGATGTTCACTGCCGCACGGGAAACGGGCGGCTTGGCGGCGACCGGTTCGGGCTTGGCGGGTTCGAGGGCGTAGCCGGTGACGACGCGGCCGTCGGGCAGAACCACGCTCGCCACGGTCGGGACGCTGCCCGGCTGGACGGGAACGAGCGGCGCAGCGGCGGGTGCAGCCGGGTGGATCGGGGTCGGGTAGTGGACTTCCACGGCTCGTTCTTGGGGCGCGTGGCTCATGTCTTCGGGGTACATGCGGAATCCCTTCCAGGGTCGGCTCAGGGAGGCGGAGGCGCCCCCTGCCGGGGGTGCTGTGGAGGGTGTTTCGGGCGCCCTGACCTGCGTGCCTCCCTGACTCCCTGAACGATCATTTGTCCAGGTCAGAGCCAGGGAGGCGGGTCAGGGAGGCGTTCAGGGAGTTCTCCCTGCCTCCCTGACCCGTCGGCGGTGCGCTCCCTGTCATCCGTCGACGGAAGCGGAACCGTCTCCGTCGCGGTTGGCGAGGGCGCGGGCGATGCGGTCACGGGCGACGACCATGACGCCGTCGGACTTGTAGGGCTCCGCGCCGGCGTCGTCCAGGACGCGCTTGAGGTCGATGAACGACCAGCCGCCGTAGGCGTCCGCGTTGAGCGTGGCGAGCCGTGCCAGCACGTCCTTCGTCCGCACGCGGGGTGCGTCGCCGATGACAGCGGC
This sequence comes from Streptomyces sp. NPDC059008, assembly GCF_042749045.1. Lineage (NCBI taxonomy): Bacteria > Bacillati > Actinomycetota > Actinomycetes > Kitasatosporales > Streptomycetaceae > Streptomyces > Streptomyces sp. NPDC059008. Next base: position 516,298 of record NZ_JBHYJC010000001.1, read on the forward strand.
GATGTCGGCGAGCCGGTCGTGCTCTTCTTCTCGCTTGGTGGCGTGCAGGGTGGTGACGCCGTCGCGCAGGGCCTTGGCCCGGTCGGTGATGTTCTCGGCGGCGTCGTCGTCGATGTAGTGCGTGCGCACGGTGATGGACGACTGTCCGGCCGGGATGGTGATGCCGTCGGAGGCGACGACCAGGGTTCCCCGGTCCAGGCCCGGACGCAGCAGGTTGGGTGCCGCGCCGCCGTCGACGGCCTTGTCCCCGAGGGCCATGCGGGCTTGGGATTCGGTGCCGAGGGCGAGGGAGGCGCGGGTGTGGGCGCCCTCGCGGACCAGCTTGGGAAGGTTCTCGTTGGTCGGGTCCTGGGTGCCCTGCCACATCAGGACGTTCACGGCCCGTCCCTGGTTGTGGATCTTCCGGACGGCCATGAAGTACCGGGAGTTGGCCTTGGACCCGCCGTAGGGGCGCTTTTCGGCGTCCTTGGCGGGGCACATGAAAGCGACCTGCGCTTCGTCGACCAGCACGATCAGCGGCGGGAACACGGTGCCGGGCGGGGCCTGGATGCGGCGGTTCATCTCGTCCACCGCGCCCTCAACCATCTCGGTCACCTGGATCACGTGCTCATCCGTCGGGCCCTGGATCAAGGTCGTGGCGAGCCCGTCGAACATGGCCCAGTCGCCCACGCCCTTGAGGTCACCCATGAGGAACTGCACCGACTTGTCCAGCGCGAGCCACAGGGCCAGGGAGCGCAGGGCCACGGTCTTGCCCTGGTTGGACAAGCCCGTGATGAGCAGGTGGCGCTGGTAGAGGCTCAGCGCGGCAGCGTCCCCGCGCAGGTCCTGGCCCCAGGGGGCGCGGCCCTTGGCGTAGTCGGCGGTCATCGTGTCGTCGGTGACCAGCGGCGACGGGCCGATCGGCTCGTCCAGCGCCCCGGAGTCGGCCACCCACAGCCGGACCGTGCGGGCCGCCTGGGGGATGGTGATGAACACTTCGTGTTCGTGCCGGGTGAGGTTCTCGGCGAGCTTGCGGCGCTTGCCCTGTACCTCGTTGGTCGACACCCCGGAGGGCAGGGTGACGTCGACTTCAACGCCGCATCCGGCGATCCGGATCGGGCCGAGCATGGAGGCGCCGGCGTCGCCCATCTCCTTGATGGCTCGCGCCAGGGCGGGCACTCCGAGGTCGCGCAGGGCCTTGACCACGATGGACGGCGTGATCGGCTCACCCTCGCCGTTGCGGACGTTGGCGGGCAGTGCCCAGGCGGGGGCGGCGTGCTGCTTGCGGCCGACCGACCACAGGGCCAGCAGAGCCAAGAACGGGCCGAGCGAGAGTGCCGGGCCCCAGACGACCTGCACGATCCGGATCAGCAGGGCGATGAAGTCGACCGTCGCGGACAGCGGCGTGATGACGTCCCCGAGGTGGCCCGTGTTGAGGGCCATCACCACTCCCAGGGCGACCAGGACACCGATGCTCATGCCAGCGCCGACCGCCGCACCCTTCGCGGCCTCCACGGGCGAGTGGAGCAGGTCCATGCGGCGATGGTGGCGAGCGGTACGGAAGCGCTGAAGCTTCTCCTCCCACTCCTCCGCCATCTCCAGGTTCCCCGCGGCTTCGGCGGCCCGCATCATGCGCTCGTAGCGGGCGCCGGTGCGGCCGTCCCAGGTGCGGCGGCCCACGATCCGGCCCCCGTTGAAGGTGTAGAGGCTGTGCCGGGCCACGGCGCGAGCGGCGGTCTTGGTGGTGTCGTGGGTGACTACGTGCCTCACGCCCCGCCCGGAGCGCACCCATAGCGGCACGGGCCGCGTGGGCGGGGCGTCCGGCACCACGGTCAACACCGTGGGGGCGGCGTCGGTGGCCTTGTGGAGGTGCACGACGTTCTCGGTCATGCTGGAAGTTCTCCTGACTGCCCCCTCGGGGGCGGGAGTTGTTGAAGGGAGAGGCGGGGTGGCCGGGTCCGTGGAAAGAGCGGCCACCCCGCTGTTGTGGCTGGTCAGAACCAGCCGGAAGACTTCTTCGCCGCCTTGGCGCGGGCGGCCTGGGTGATGAGGCGCTGACGCTCGCCGTGCAGGGCGCTCAGCTCCGCGTTCAGCCGCATCTCGGCAGCGCTGCCGGTGGAGTCGATCTGCTCCTCGGCACGGCCCGTGCTGCGACCCCGGGCGGCGCGGTAGGAGCCGCTGGCTAGGGCGCGGGCCATAGCCCGGCGCTCACGACCGTTCATCGGCCACAACTCGCCCCGGCGAACTGCTTCCAACTTCTTCTCGGTAGCCCGGATCTCGCGGTTCAGACGGCGCAGGTCGGAGTTGCCCATCACGCACTCCTAGGAGGGGTAGAAGGGAAAGCGCAGGGCACGCAGGTGCCGAGCGACGTGGGAATGACGTAGCCCGCATCCGTCCGGCATTGCGGGCAGGTGCGGCGGGCGCGGTTCGCCGCCGCAAGCGCCGCCCACCGGCCCGGCGTCATCGGCCGGACCGGCTTGGCCAGGTCGACGCGGTAGAGGTAGGCGACCAGTGGCCTCCGGCGGCGGCGCGGCCGTTCGAGCTGAGCGGCCACGTCCTGACCGCCAGGGCGCAGGCCACGCGCCCGCAGTTGGCGGCGGGTGGCGTACCCGTCAGGGGCAAGGCGCCACCGGAACACCAGCAGCGCCCCCATCACGCGGCCACGCGCTTCCACGCGGCGCGCAAGCGGAACTCGGCGGCGGAGTGGCCGGCCGCCCGGAAGTGAACGGACATCTCCCGGTAGGACAAGGGCGGTGTCCGGCTAGTACGGATCTCCTCCACCACCGCGTCCAGGGCCTCATCGGTGAGAGTGGGTGCCGCTTCAAGGGCGGCGCCCCTGACCGCTTCGGAGGGGCCCCACACCGGAAGCTCCCAGCGGGGTGTGACGCCGACCGTGACGGGGGTCGTCACGCTGGTCAGCGCCTTGCCGGTCTCCTCGCTCGCCCGTGTCGTCTCCAGCGTCGACCACGCCTTGGAGAGCGTCTTGGCGGTCACGGCCTGGACGCGTGCGACGCGCGCCCCGGCCCCCGTCACGGCCGTCAGCCGGGTCTCCTCCGTAGCCGCTTCAGCGTGGAGCCGGGCGCGTGCCACGGCCGCCTCGTCCCGGGCCTCCTGCTGGATACCCCGGATCGACTCCAGCGCCGTCGGAGTAAGCGCCGTGCGCTCCCACAGCCCGTGGACCAGCCACAGGGCCTTGGCCGCGATCGGCAGCCACGCCACGGCCAGCCACGCGCCCGCCGCGTCGTCGGCGGTGAGGGCGTGGGCGACCAGGACACCGGCAGCGACCAGCCCGAACGACCAGCCGACGGCCGTCACCGCGCGGCTGTGGTCGCCCTGCGCAGCAAGCCGCCGCTCATAGGCGAGGGTCGCCAGCCAGCCGCCGTCGATCCCGAGACCGACGACCAGCGCGACGGGCCACGGCACGGCCGTGCCCAGCCACATCACGACCACGGCCAGGGTGAGCACCATGGACACCGCCGTCATCGCCACGGCGGGCAGCACGGTCTTGCCCTTCATGCCGCTGCTCCCGTCCCCGCCCTCTGGGCGCGAGCGGCCCGCACGAACGGCACCGTGCGGGTCAATGCGTCGGCGTACAGGGCGTCCCAACCGGCGACCTCGTCGCCGGACTCGGCCGACTCCCGCAAGTCCCGCAGGACTTCGCTAGCCACGTCCCGGCGAGCGCGCCGCTCCTGGTCCGTCTCCTTCTCCAGCGGGCCACGGAACAGATCGACGTCGATGCCGAGCGCCAGCTCAACGAACTCCGTCTCGTTTGCCGCCTCTTGACCAGCGACGAAAGTGCGCATGCGCATGGTGGATCTCTCCTTGTCAGGTACGTCGGGATGGCGCGGGGCGGTCAGCTGTCCTTGTCCGGGAGTGCGACCGCCCCGCGAAGAACCAGGGGTCAGACGGTGGCGATGACCAGCGCGGCGACCAGCAGCCACAGGAGGTGCCAGCTCTGATCGAGGTGGAATGCTCCGGTGCCGGGGCCCGTGGTGTCCGCCTCCTCGCCAGGCCGGCGCACGACGGTCACGTACTCGGGGTATCCGGCGCGGCCCAGCGCCTTGGCCAGCCAAAGGAGCGTGCTGCGCCGGTCCGCCCAGTAGTGGGAGGCGGCGTCCACGGTCATGCCGATGGCGATGCCGGTCAGGGTGAGATGCAGGTGGAGCAGCGTGGCGACGACGGCCAGGGCGACGGCTTTCGTCAGGGTGAGCGTGGCGACGTGGCGGGCGCAGGCCAGGCGACCGGCCCAGCCCTCGTCACCCTTGGTGGACGCTTGGCAGGACGACTGCACCCAGTGGTCTCCCAGAACGTGCGCGACGTACAGGGCGATGAAGACGGCGGCGAAGAGGGCAGCGTGCACGGTGGCGGACTCCTGTCCGAAGAGAAAGGGGGTGGGCGGCGCGGTGCGGGTGCTAGCTGATCTGGACGTAGCCGCTGGTCACGCGGCGGCGGACGTTCAGGTGCGAGGCGCCCGTGATGCGCGCGCAGCCCGAGGTGGCGCTGACCGTGAGACGGCCGGTGGCCTGCGCCGTCGCGGCCATCCGGACGTTGCCGGACGTGAGGTTCAGCCGGGCGGCGTGGCCGCTGTAGGCGCCGATTCCGAGATTGCCGGAGGTGAGGTTGGCGTCCAGCGGGCCGGTGACCTCGTTGACGATGACGCTGCCGCTGGTGGCTGTGACGTCCAGATCGCCAACGCGGTCAGCGACCAGGGACCCGGAGGTGCCGTCGTACTCCAGCCGGGCGAGCGTGCCCGTGACGACAGTGTCGGCGGAGTGCGTGCTGATCAGCGCCACGGACCTGGCAGGCAGGTGGACTTCGGCGGTGATCGGGGTGACCGCGTCGCCGGCCGGGCCGGTGGCGGTGACCTCGCGGCCGTTGACGAAGACCTTGCCGCCCCCGTTACCGGAGACGTAGACGTTGCCGCCCACGATCTGCACTCCGCTACCGCCGGAGAACGTCATGGTGCTGCCGCCCATGCGGATGGTGGTGCTGCCGCTCATGCCGCCGGCCGCGTCCGGGACGCGGACCCTGAGGTTCTGCCCTGTGAGGCTGACGGCGGTGTCGCGGATCGCATCGGCGGACGGGCCCGAGGTGGCCTCGGTCTTCAGCACCACCCGCGCCTGCTTCAGCGCCGGGTCGACGACGACGCGGATGCTGCCCGCGTTCATCGTCAGGTCCAGGGCAATCGGGCCGATGGCGTTCACGGGGATCGTGCGCTCGGTCATGGAAGAACTCCTGACTACGTCGGGATAGAGAGACCGGGCGCGGCGGGCTGTCCTTGTCCGGGAGTGCCGCCGCGCCGGGTGCGAGGGCCGGAACCGCAAGAAGCGGTCGGCCAAGTGCCCCGGCAGGGAGTCGAACCCTGCCCACGACCATCGGGGCGGGTGATGCGGTGTCTCCTTCGGGAGCGCGCTCCCGTTTCAGGCGTATGGAGACGTGACCTTTCGGTCTAAGCCCTCCGGTGAATGACAAGGCGCCGGGCCGCCTCCCCCCGTCCGCTGCGGGGCTCCTGGGTGGTGGTGCACCTGGGCGCCGGTAAAGGCGTCCAGGCAGGCAATGCACGGGGCAGATGGCCCCTGAACTCCTTCACTCATGTACTTATGTGCAGGAGTTGCTGCCATGAGAATGCCCAACTCCTTTACATGAGTCAACCCGCCGCGAGGGCTTTCTTCGCGACGGGCTGGAGGAGTTGAGTCGGCGTCAGTCTCCCGCAGGGATGCGGTAGTCGAGAACGAACTGGTCAGCGGCCATGACGGTGTCGCAGACCTCGACCACCCGGCCGTCCTCGCTCTCCGCGTTCCGGATCAGGTGGATCACGGGTGAGCCGGGGCTCAGGCTCAGGGCACCGGTCTCCTGCTTCGTGGCGAGTCGGGCGCGCACGGTCTCCGTGAACTCCTTCAGCATGTGCCCGTTCTCCTCCAGGCGCGCGTAGATGCCACCGCCTCCAGGGTTCTCCGCGAGCAGCTCGGGGATGTCCTCGGCGATGTCCCACGGGAGGTACGACGTCGCTTCCTCCGTCGGCGTCCCGTTGCTGAAGTACAGACGCCGACGCGCCAGCACCTTCGTGCCGGTGGTGACGCCCAGGCGCTCCGCGATCTCCTCGGGCGCCTCGGTGGGACCGACGTACAGCACCGTCACGCCTGCAGTCTTCCCGGCCTGCTCGGACTCCGCGAGGTAGGCCGCCTTGCCGGCCTTGCGGTGGGACCGGCGGAAGCGGTCGGACGACTTACGGCGTACCGGCGGCTGGCTCTTCACGAACGAGCCCTTGCCGTGGTGGGTGTCAATCAAGCCGGTGGGCCGGAGCTCCGCCACGGCCTTGCGCGCCGTGCCCTGGGACACGGAGTAGCGGGCCATGAGTTCCGACTCGCTGGGAACCTTGGCTCCTGCGGGAAGGACTCCGGACCTGATCTGCTGAGCCAGGTCTTCCGCGATCTGTAGGTACCGTGGCTGACCTGAGTCTCTAGAGGCTGCTGTGCCCATGTCCTTCAGTCCTCCTATGCTCCTGTACATGAGTAACGCTAACCGGGAAGGCCGGTCAATGTCGCTTCACTCGGTTTCGGTGGCTGGAGTCGTGGTCCGCGAAGACGGCCGCGTTCTCGTGATCAAGCGTGCGGACAACGGCGCCTGGGAAGCTCCGGGCGGCGTCCTTGAACTGGACGAAAGGCCCGAGGAAGGCGCCTGCCGAGAGGTCCTGGAAGAGACCGGAATCAAGGTCGAGACGGAGCGCCTGACCGGCGTCTACAAGAACATGAAGCGCGGCGTCGTCGCCCTGGTCTTCCGTTGTCGACCTGCGGGCGGCGAGGAGCGTACGTCGGACGAGTCCGTTGACGTGCGCTGGTTCACCCGCGAAGAGGTTGAGCGCCACATGGTGGAGGCTTACGCGGTGCGGGTTCTTGATGCGCTCGATGCCATGGGCGCGCAGGTGCGCGCCCATGATGGCTGTCGGCTGCTGTCCCAGGGGTATCCGTCAGCTTGACGTCGGAGATCGGCGGGTCGACCAAGGACATGACTGATCAGGTCCACAGCTCGCCCCGGCTGCCAAGCGGCGTACGGGCGGCCTCCGACCATGCTCGACCAGACTGGGCAGGGCATCGGCCGGACCCGCTCCGCAGCGAAAGATGCGAAACAGGTTGCGGTCGCCTAAAGAAGCGGTAGATAGTATCTATTCTCCGCTGCTTTGGACGGTGAGATGATGCTGCGCGGACATGCTATGTCCTCTGACGTCGCTGTGACCATCAACGACTTTACCCCGATCGTCAGAGAGCTTCGCAGGCAAGGGTGGAACGGAATTCAGGGCCACTCCGAAGAGAGCACCCAAAAGCTTGCGCGTTCTGGGGGAGTAGACGTGGCCAGGCTCGGTAGCATCAGGAGAGAGGGGATATTCTCCCCCTTGGGGGTTTCGGAAGTCTTCTTTCGAGGTGGCGACATCTACTACGTGCAGATCGTCTCTCGCCGAATGCCGCGGTTGCGGTTCGATGACACCGAAGAGCTCTACTTTACCTTGGCGGGAATGCGGAGGACTATTCACGAGAAGAAGATTCTGCAAATCGGGATCGTTTCTGCCCAGAATGACTCGATCGAAGAAAAATTGAAGAACCTCGTGAATGACGTCGAGACTGCAATTTCGGCTACAGTCGACGGTCGTAGAGTGCGCCATTTCTCCTATGATTGGCGCGCTCGTCAGGCGCCGCGGAGTCGCATTGAGGTAATTAAGAAGCGGTTTGATGAGGAAGGAATTGACCTCAGCGTAGCCGAAGCGGAACTGGATCCCGTCAGGCTCGCGGCAGCCCTTATCCTTGAGAATGACTCAAATAGATCACTGCTTCTGGAGCTCAAAACGGCTGGATTTGCTCGGGAGACCGACATCCTTGCTCGCAGAGGAGCCAAGGCGGAGGAAACCAAAGAGGCCCTTGAGGTCCTCAAGTCAGGCGGGCTTGTGAAGTCTGAGCACCTTCTGCAGTGCAGGAAGACGAACTCGATGCTGATCCGAGTTAGCTCGGTCGAAGCGCTGGACGTTGAATCCGTTTCTGGGCTCACATGTGCGAGCTGTTCGCGAAAGTTCAAGGACGAGCTCGTCATTCAGGGGCATTCCGTTTCTTCGCTCGGCCGAGAATTGAGCAACAGTAGTAATTGGATGACCTACTGGGTGACCGATAAACTCGTGAGCGTCGGAGTTCCTTTGAGTTCCATCTACTGGAACCTGGAGGAATCTGGTGAGGAAGTCGACATTATTGTGGACTTCATGGGTGAGCTCTGGCTGATCGAGCTTAAGGATCGCGAATTTGGGGCTGGGGACGCTCATCCCTTTAATTATAGAACCGTGCGATATGGGTCTGATCGGTCCTTCATCATCTCCACTGACAAGGTTTCTCCGGATGCCAAAAAGGTCTTCAATGAACTCAATCGCACGGCGCGGCCGAGTCATGGGCACCTAGTGAATGGTCCGCAATACATTGAAGGACTGTCTAGCGTTTCTGTCGTATTCGGTGAAGAGGTGAATCGAACAGCCTCTGAGCGTGCCCATTCTTATCTAGAAGTGCCACAACTGCTGACGGGATATGAGCTAAAAGGCGTGCTTCAGTAGGAAACAGCAAGTGCGGTCAGCATCCATACTGCCCGTGACCTTTACTCCCACCGGGCAACGCGCAGCTTACGGCCCTGAGAGCCGTCTATCTGCCGAGGTGGTCCGACTGACATCAGTCTCTGACATCAACGTTGGCGTACGTCGGGCGACGAGCGCATAGGGGAAGGCGGCGAACGGTGGGCTGCAGAAGGTGCGGCGCACCCTGTGGGATGCATGTGCACCCGCCTACGGATCAGAAGGTTGCAGGTTCGAATCCTGCCGAGCGCACAGCAGGTCAAAGCCCCCGCCGGGATCTCCCGGAGGGGGCTTTGACGTGCCGTACAGCAGCGAAGTACAGCAACCAGTTCAGCCGGTGCCACCCATCGCCTCGGAGAGCTGGCCCAGGGCCGAGCGCACCTCTTCGTCACTCGCCTCGGCGTAGACCTCCATCGTCATCGCGATCTGTGAGTGCCGCAGGATGCGCTGAGCAACCTTGGGGTGGACCTTCAGGGCGACCAGCAGCGAGCTGCAGGTGTGCCGGGTGTTCCGCAGCGGGATGACCCGGAGGCCGGCGTACGGCGCGAGGTCTGGGAAGAGACGGGCATCCACGTCGAGGTGGACGAGCTCACTGGGGTCTACAAGAACACGGCCCGAGGCATCGTGGCCCTGGTCTTCCGCTGCAAGCCGGTCGGTGGCGAGGAACGCACCTCCAGCGAGTCGACGGCGGTCACCTGGCTCACGCCCGACGAGGTGGCCGAGTCCATGTCCGAGGTCTACGCGATCCGGTTCCTCGATGCCCTAGATGGGGCCGGCCCTCACGTGCGGAGCCATGACGGCAAGCGGCTGACGCCGGCGCGATAGAACTTTCCCTACTTCATCAAGGCTCGCTGCGCTCGCTTCCAGGCCCCGCGGTAGGGGCAGTTCAGGAGCACACCACACGTTGACGCAGGAGCGTTAACGTTCCCGGCCTCCCTGGAACTGCAAGCAGTCAGGTCAGAGATCAGAGGTGCCGCGCACGCGCGGCGGCGCCGGCCGTCGCCGCCGCGCCACCCTCCTTGCCTTCGTCACCGGGCCGCGCGCCGTCGCTGTCCGCGCCCAAAAGGGGGCGAAAGACCAGGCCGGGGGTGGGGACGGTCGGCTCCACGGCTTTAGCCACCTCCCCGGTTCGGGGCCCGCGTCGAGCAAGACCAGGGAGCCACCTGTTCAAATTCCGGGCAGCTCACAAACCTGCCCGAGTTGCCGGCCAGCGTACGGCCCCCTGATCATGCTCGACCCCAACCGGGCAGGACATCGGCCAAACCCGCTCCGCCGACCTTCGCAAAAGCCTCCTCGTAACCGCGCTGCTTGGATATTCTTCTTCCCATGCCTTGGGATGAGCGACACTCTTTCCGAGATTGCCCATGGTGCGGTCTCACCAATACGCGACTGACGATGATCACCGCTGATCAATTAGTGGTCGACAAATGGGGTCAGCGAAAATTCTGGGCGACTCTCGGGTGCCCAGCCTGCGGTAATGCCGTAATGGTACGCCACGGCGCGCCTGACTCTGATGACATCAGGGCGTATGAGGTTGTCCCAACTGCCAAGCATGCCGAGACGGACATCAAACACCTGCCAGATGACGTGTCTCGCTACTACAAAGATGCTCTACGGGTCCTCCGTGTTGGCGTACCGGATGCCGCAGCAGTACAGCTCAGACGAACTCTAGAAGCTGCCGCCGCTCATTATGAGATCAAAGAGAAGATCCTCATGAGGAGCATCGATAAACTGATCGCCGATGGTCACGTCACACAGTCATTCGCCCCACTCCTTCACCACATCCGATCTATTGGGAATGTAGGCGCACACGCCAGCGATGAACGGGTAGATCAGGAAGCAGCAGAGCGGGCGCTTCGCTTCACGACTCAGCTCCTCCGAAACCTGTTCGAAATTCCAGGCGAACTCGAAGAACTAGCGACTGACGGAAAATCAACGGCGACAAATTCCACCCGAACACAATAGAAGTAGCCCCCCTTGTAGTTCCAGATGGCGGCCCTTCCCTCCTGTGAGGGCTGGGCCGCATCACATTTAGGCGCGTAGCGCGCACGATGATTTGTCACTATGCCGGCGAACCACTAGCCCCTTCGGCGGGCAAACTCCACAAGGCTCTCACTCGCAGTCAACACCTGAGGAGAAAGCTCAAGATCACGGAGCTGCGGACGTGAAATCCCCAATTTTGCAAATTCTGCAAGGTCCAATAGGTACATACTGTTGCGCAGCTCTACACAGCCAATGTATTGCAGAAAGTCGAGTGCCGTGCGAGCTCGCCGGTTCTCCCCGATGACCAGATTGTCCACAAGTGGCTGGTAGAGAGCAGCCTCCCCCTTCTTCGCATCCTTAAAGCGCAGCACAATTCGCCGCATCTCCAGATAGAGAGCCCACGCCTCGCGGGCGCTTGATCGAAGAACGGTCGGATCTACCTTCTTCTGATACTGGGTCCAGGGATACGACAAATCTTCACACAGGACGTGAAGGCGTGTGGATTCAACGCGAATCCGAACATTGTCGCTGATGAGATTAGACACATTGAGCAAAACCGGAGCCTCGCCCTCATCCCCTGCTCCAAATACTTGTACGTCTTTAGCCGCTACCAGCAAGTCTTGACAGGAAATATAAACGCTCGGCCCGAACTTGAAGGAGTTACCTTCACCGCCAAGCATTACGTCGGGAACTTCATAGATTTCAGCATGACTCAACTCCCGCGGAAACGTCAGACTTAGGTTCCCTTCGAACGAGGCAAAAGTGAGCGGCCTCGTAGCCAGTTGGGTCTCCTCTCCCCTCTTCGAGAGGACGGCATAGGTGGCATAGATCCTGTTGCTTTTTCTCCCAGCTGTGAAATACAGGATGTCGTCCGCAACACACATTGACTTAAAAGACTCATAGAGAGCGCCGAAAAGCTCGGAATGACAGGTGGAAACAGATCCTCCTTTGACCTGAGTCAGGGCATGCGTGAAGTAAGCGAACATCGGCGAATGCTTCCATTCTGCGGAAAGGAGTCGATTGCGAATGGATACACCGGAATCGCCTGACATGGTGGCGCTTGCGAGCGAGCGCGCCGTAACATAATCACGGAAGATCACGTTGAACCAACCGGATTCTCGCAAGAAAGGATGGTTCGCCAACTGGCTATGGACAGCAGATTCGTACGGCTCCCGCAAGCGCTCGGGCAAGTGGGCCGGAAGATCTACTGGCACTGAGACCCTCTCGACATAGTCGAGAAGCCGCGCACATTGCTCTTCAGGAGTGTACAAAGTCAACGACAAGCGGCGGGCGCCGAAAGACTCAAACTCGGAGGTCTTGGTGAATTGAGTCACGAATTTTTCCTGCTCGCGAATCAGCAGGTGGTCAATAACTTGGGCAACCAAGTGCCAGTGAGCCGTTCCCTCTGCCGCGTCAGAGGATGAGAACTCGCGGTGGAGGGTCGTGAAGTTATCCACTGCCAGAAACTCTGCAGCCACATCCAGCACCGGAGCGTAGCCGAGAAAGTCACGAACTGCCGAGTCATTCCAGATATCGGAGCTACCACTTGAAATCACTGACGATAGGCGGATAAAAAGAGCGTCGCGGGCCTTCTCGAACGGTGCAACATAGCGGTGGTGAATGGCCTCCTTACTTGATGCTGCATAAACCTCCACCATTCGATCGTTAAGATAGGTTTCAGCCTGGGTACGCCCGAAGGGGAGGATCTCGAAGTGCGAATATTGAATCCTCCGTTCATTGAAGAGATCCGTTAGAGACCTAGCACTCTCGGCGCGAGACAGCATGATCATCGCTGGCCGGCCTGACATATCGGCTGCCGTTTCTGCCACGCCGTGGAGAAATGCATGGAAGTTCGCCTGCCCTGAGCGAATCTCGGCTTCGTCGAGAGCGTCAATGATCAGTGTCGCACGCCCCGCTTTCATCTCTTCAACGAAGCGGCCAGATGCGCCTGCGCCCATCGACTTCCAAAGAGCACCTTCCAGTGTGTTGCTGCCTACGTGGAGTGTTGACAGATCAAGGACAGGTGCTTTAAGCGTGAGACTAAGGTATCTCGCCGCCGTGGTTTTTCCTACAGATGCCGGGGCGGTAATCAGAATCAGCGAAGGGGTCAGTGGGTCGCTGGCTCGCACTGTTCGCACTTCAGGAACTACATAATTACCCTGAGGCGTGCACTCTTCGCGAACGCCCTGCGCGTCTGAAATGAGGCCCACCCAAGATTCTTGCACTCCGCACAGTTGCGCGAGATCGCTGAGAAGCACGTTTGCCCCCACCCCGAAGATTATCTGAACTTACACACTTAACACAGTGGCCCTTCCCCTGTCTCGCGATTCGCTTTTTTGATCAGTGCTCAACGTCAGCAGGGTGCCTCTCGCCGGCTTGTCATGCCAGGCTCGCGCCTGAACGTGCGGGGGGCGCGTGGGGCCCGTGGGCCCCCAGGCGTGCCCCCATGCACCAATTTGGGCCGCCGCGCCTCTTTACATTCGGCAAGGAACTGTGCCATGACGCCGGAAAATCTGGTGTGGAATGGTGTCGGTTTTGTTGGTGCCCCATGCATCGGGGGCCGTGGTTCGTGTACGTGGTGGCTGAGCGTAAGGAGGCTGCGGGGCAGGGCGCAGATGGAGTGACGCTGGGGTTCCCCTGTTGTCCTACGTGTCGCTGCTAGCCGAAGGCCGCCGCCGGCAGCTGAGTGTCCACTTCGCCTCCCTCGCACGCGGGAGGATCTGTTGGCGGGAGGCGGTGACCGCGGCTGATCGCTACGCGACGCACGTCACGCAAAGCCCCGGCCATGTCCATCACCAGCAGCCGTAGCTCGTTCGGGGATAGAAAGCCGCCGCCGCTGTCCTCGGTGCTCAAGTAGCAGGGCCTGCCGTCGGGGCTTGACCACGGGAGTAGCCGCAGTTCGTTGTGGGGCGTCATTGTCCGCTCGTCCTCTCATGGGGCATGTGGTGGGTGGTGAAGAGTGCGTCGGCGCGATCTCCGGGAAGCAGCAGGAGCGCGGCCTCGACCACGCGTCCCATGGGGTCGGACACCACTCGCGCCGACGGCCTTCATGTCCGCGCGGAACGGGGAGCCAACGGGCTGCTCGTGTGCCGACGAACGGACAACGCGTACGCGCTGCCGAGGGGTGGCGACATATGTGCCAGGGCCAGCGCGACAAGCAGGGAGATTGGGAAAGCCGGACCGAGGCGAAGGTGCCGGCACCTGCCGAGATCGCGTCGAGCCTCGGTATCGACGAGGGCGACCTGTACGTCCGCACCGTGTACGAGTTCCTCGCCGACCGCAAGCCGGTGCAGCTGTCGACGAGTTGGGACCCGTACGACCTCACGGCCGGCACGCTCGTCGTCCTCCCGGAGGGTGGGCCGCACGCCGGGGTGGTTGTGGTGAACCGCATGGCCCAGATCGGCATCACCGTCAGCCACGCTGTGGAGCAGCCGGAGCCGCGGCAAGCCAATGCCGAGGAGGCGTCACTCCTCGGCATCCAAAAGGCCAGCCTCGTCACGCACATTCGGCGGACGTACTACAGCGACCAGGGGCGGCCCGTGGAGACGGCGAACATCGTCGTCCCCGCCGCTCTGTGCGAGATCGTCTACGAGATCCCCATTAGCCGTTAGTGGAGCCGGGCGTTCCGACGGGTTCCAATGCATGGCTCACCTATGGGCCTGCCGGCCATGAACGCTGCTGAATGGCACCCTCCAACTCATCCAGCCCACCAGCACACCTGGAAAGGGTGTGGGCGGGCCGCTGCATTATTGCCTCGCCGGAGGGCCCCAGCCTGCGTACGGTCATGCGTTGGGGGATGACGGAGCGGGAGGACGGCACGGGCCGTACCGGAAATTAGGAGGACGGTGAGCAGGAGACGCTACGTTGCCAGGGGTGTACCCGGCGGCTACCGGATCTGGGACAACCGAGGGCGTCGTTGGTGGGGCGACTTCTACGAGTTGTGCCCTGACGATCTCCTTGCCGAGCTCAACGGCCAGGCGAACCAGGCCCGGATCATTGCTCTGATGAGGCGGTACAAAGCTCAGAAGCGGTAGGCGCCGCCGAGGAGTGGATGGTGAGAGCGTGCACCACAAACGCACCAGATCACGCAGGGAACAGCGGGTAAGCACGGTCAAGGCGGCCGAGCCCGACGAAGCCGCGGATCAGTCGATCGCGCGGTTCAGCGCCCGAACGGGCAACAGACGGCTGCAGCCTCCCAAGCTCAGGGCTTGGAGGTCTGCTCCTGTCCTGGGACGATCGTCTAGCCTCGGTGCATGGACCAGGTGGAGAACGGTCGACTGTCGGACGATGAGTTCAAGGAGTTCCTCAGCTTCTTGAAGAGGTTCTGCTCCCACGATCTAGATCAGTGGGAGGCGTGGCAGACCACCACTCCTTACGGTCCGGTCTACGTCAACATGACCAGGAGCCTTCCGCCGGGAACCGACCCGAGCGCCTTCCGCTCGATCTGAAACGGCGACGTGTATGCACACACAGCTTCCAGAGTGTCCGTGCTGCGGTCAGGACTGGGTTCATCCCTACCGGTTCAAGGACGACGGGTCTCTGTTCTCCCTGTGCATTGAATGTGACTCCTTCTGGTGGCCGCATGAGGCCCTGGAGATCTCCAACGCACGCTTCCTTGATGACGTAGTGGCTGCGCGGCTTGGGGTAGGCGGAAACCCCTGGACAACTCGCGTATGGGCCGATGTGATCGAGCCAGTCGGGGCGGTCCGCTGACATCCGCAGCTGACATCAACGTCGGCGAACAGCAGTGGTTCTGAGCGAGCCTGGGCGGCCCTACTGGTCACCCGGGCAGAGGCCGTGGCTGCACTTAGAACGAACTTGTAAGGCGGTGGTCGACCTGTCATGTCAGCCGCAGCCGATCGCAGACCCGGGCGTTGAGGATCATGAACGACCGCCGCTCGATGAAGCGGGAAAGGGCCGGCCGTACGTCGCCATTCACGAGGTCGGCGCCACACATGTATAGCTCGGGTCGGTTGGACAGCAGCTCGAAGTCCCGCATGGCGTCTTCGAAGCGGCACAGCACTCCCGGCTCGGTGGCCGAGTCGATGACGAGGACATGGGTGTGCAAGGCCAGAGGTGTCTGCCGAGCCCACTTCACGACCTCGTCATCCGAGACGCCGTACAGCGCCAGTGAGCGGTGTGGCAGGTCTCGCCAGTCGATCCCGCTGCCTGTCCACGGGAGCATGCTGAGGTACGCATCGAACTGGGCCGACAGGAGCACAGGCTGCGGGGCGGCATCATGCTCCTGGAGCCAGGGCCCGATCTGATCTATGCGCATGCTCAAGAGGCTAGGTCGGCCGAATCACACGGCACCTTCCCTTCCGGTACTGATCAACATCAGCTGCTAGCCCGGTAGCGGGTTGTGGGGCGGTGGTTGCTGTACAGCAGCGGAGTACAGCAACCACCGCAACCCATCACGGCTCTCAATGCGCCCACGAGGCCGTGAAGTGACCGATACGACCTTCGCTGACCGATCTAGTTAGAGCAACGGATCAGAAGGTTGCAGGTTCGAATCCTGCCGAGCGCACAGAGATCGAAGGCCCCCTGGACATCGTCCAGGGGGCCTTCGGCGTCAGTGGGTGGTGTCGGCGTGGGCGCCCGGTGTGCGTCGCGCGGCCGGCGGCCGGCGGTTGGCGGTTGGTGGGCGGCGGTTGGTGGTTGTGGGGAGGTCGTGGAGGGTGGGGTGTCGGGGGGAGTTGGGTGGTGGTCGGGGGTGCGGTGGGGGTGGGGTGGGAAAAACGATTAGGCGTTGGGGCGGGAGTCGCGTAGTGTTCGGGGAACCGACGCGGGGTGGAGCAGCTCGGTAGCTCGCTGGGCTCATAACCCAGAGGTCGCAGGTTCAAATCCTGTCCCCGCTACTGATGCCGTAGGCCCAGTGGATTTGTGTCCACTGGGCCTACGGCTTTTTTGCGTTCAGTCGTGGGTCGGGGGTGGTGGGGAGGTGTAGTGGGCGGCCGGGCCGGTGGGGGTCGGGGTCAGGTGGGGGTGGAGGAGGAGGTCGTCGTCGTAGTCGCCGGTGTTCTGGTGCCGGAAGGGGAGCGGCTCGGCGGTGGGGAGGGTGTGCAGGCGCTCCCGTAGGCGGGCGGCGGCGGTCCCGTAGGCGGTGGGGGTGGCGCGGTCCGCGCCCGGGATCAGGAGGGGCGGGACGACGGAGATCCCCGTGTACCAGAGGGTGCCGTGCTGGAGGGGGAAGAGGAGGTCGTTGAGGTCGCCGTTGACGCCGCGCGGGCCGAGGGTCGCGGCGCGGGCGCCGGCGGTGGTGATGACCATGGCGCGCTTGCCGGTGAGTCTGCCGTCGCCGTAGCGGCGGGGGCGGCCGGTGGCGGCGTCGTGGAGGCCGAAGGCGAAGCCCTTGACGAAGACGCGGTCGAACCAGCCCTTGAGGATGGCCGGCATTCCGTACCACCAGAGGGGGAACTGGACGATCAGGGTGTCCGCCCAGGTGAGTTTGCGCTGTTCGGCGGCGATGTCGGGGCTCAAGTGGCCGTTGGTGTAGGCGCGTTCGGAGGCCTCGCCGACCAGGAGGCGGTCGGACGGGTCGTGGCCGTAGTCGTCGGCGTCGACCACCGGGTTCCACTTCATGGCGTACAGGTCGGAGACGCGGTACTGGTGGCCGTGGGCTTCGAGGGTGCGCAGGCCCTCCGTCTTGAGGGCGCCGCTCAGGGAGCGCTGGTCGGGGTGTGCGAACAGCCAGAGGACCTTCATGGCGTCCACTGTCCGGGGTGGGCGGGACGGCGCACGAGTGGCCGGATGGTCATAGAGTGCAAGGATCGGGCCATGGGCCATGGGCCATGGGCCATGGGCCATGGGGCGTGAGGCGGCGAAGGCGGGCGTGATGGGTGCGGTGGGTGTGATGGGTGTGGTGGAGGGGCGTGGTGGGGGTTCGGGGTGGTCGGCGGGTGGTGAGGGGCGGCGGCACCGGGTGGCCGTGCTGGTGCGGGACGGGATGCTGCCGATCGAGGTGGGGATCGTGCACCGGATCTTCGGGGAGGCCCGGTCGGCCGCCGGGGAGCCGCTGTACGAGCTGGTGACCTGCGCGCTGCGGCCCGGTGAGGTGCGTACCGACACCGACTTCACGGTGAACGTCGCGCACGGTCCCGAGGCGCTGGCGGAGGCCGACACCGTGGTCGTGCCGGCGGCCAACGCGGACTACGACCCGGGGGAGGAGCGGTGTGCCGGGCTGCTGGGCGCGGCGATGGCCGACGCGCTGCGGCGGATCCGGCCCGGCACCCGGGTGGCGTCGATCTGTACGGGGGCGTTCGTGCTGGCCGCGGCCGGGCTGCTGGACGGGCGGCGGGCGACTACGCACTGGCGGTCGGTGGACGACTTCCGACGGCTGTTCCCGGCCGTCGAGCTGGACGCGGATGTGCTGTACACGGACGAAGGGGATGTACTGACCGCGGCCGGGGTCGCGTCGGGGATCGATCTGTGTCTGCACATGGTCCGCTGTGATCACGGTGCGGCGGTGGCCAATGACGTCGCGCGGCGGACGGTCGTGCCGCCGCACCGGGAGGGCGGTCAGGCGCAGTACATCCGGCGGCCGATTCCGGAGCCGCAGGTGTCCTCCACCGGGGCGGCACGGGCCTGGGCGCTGGAGCACCTGGACCGGCCGCTGAGCCTGCGGGAGCTGGCCGCCCGGGAGTCGATGAGCGTACGGACCTTCACCCGGCGCTTCCGGGAGGAGGTCGGGGTCTCGCCGCTGCAGTGGCTGACCCAGCAACGGATCGAACGGGCACGGCAGTTGCTGGAGGAGACGGAGCTGACGGTGGACCGGATCGCGGCGGAGGCGGGTTTCGGGACGGCGGCCTCGCTGCGCGCGCATCTCCAGTCGGCGTTGGGGGTGTCGCCGCGGGCGTATCGGAGCACGTTTCGGGGGGCTGGGGGCGGGGCCGCCGGTAGCGGCAGCGGTGGTGGTGGGCTGGTGGCGTGAGCGTGGGGGGGCCTGGTGCGGTGGGCGGCGCGGGGAGTCCGGGGCCGGGCGGGCGGGGTGTGGTGCGGTGGCGGGGCGTTGTCAGTGGGCGGTCGTACGCTGGCGATGTGTGGCGGTGTACGGGACCACGCTGGTCAGGCGGCGGGTCGGGCAAGGGGACGGGGTCGGTGCCGGGGCCGGAGGGGCCGTTCGGGCAGCGGCTCGGCTGGTACTGCGCCGAGCGGGGCGAGGAGCGGGTCAGCATGCTCCCCGCGGGCAAACGGCTGGCGTTCGCCGCGCAGGGGGAGCGGCGCTGCCTGGGGGTGCGGCGGGCCGGGGGCTGGATCGTCTGCCCGTATGCGGCGGTGCTCGACGGGGCGAGCGCCAAGGACCAGTGCGCGCGCTGTGCCCAGCTGGACCGTTCGCGGTCGGTGGCCGCCGACACCATGGCCGACGATCCGCGCCCGTACGGCGTCTATCTCGCGTACTTCGGTCCCGGTCTGCTCAAAGTGGGGATCACGGCCGCCGAGCGCGGCTCGGCGCGCCTGGTGGAGCAGGGCGCGGTGGCGTACGCCTGGCTGGGGCGCGGGCCCTTGATGGCGGCGCGGCGGGCGGAGGCGCTGCTGGGGAGCGCGCTGGGGGTGCCCGACCGGTTCGCGAAGGCGGCGAAGCGGGCGGCGCGCGGGGCGCTGCCGCCCGTGCCGGAGCGGGCCGCCGAACTGGCCCAACTGCACGGCAGGGCAAGGGAGCTGGCGGGCTGGCCCGAAGCGCTGGAGCCGGTGGCGTTCGCCTGTACGGACCATACGGAGCTGTTCGGGCTCGACCGTATTCCGCACGAGGTGGCGGAGTTGGGTGCGATGACGGCGGGCGCGGAGATCGTGGGGGAGGTGCTGGCCGGGGTGGGCCCGGATGTGTATGTGCGGCTGGCCGGGGAGGTCGAGGGGGAGGCGGCCGGGGAGGCGGCAGGGGTGGTCGGTGGAGCGGCCGGTGGAGCGGCCGGTGGGGTGGTTG
Organism: Streptomyces sp. NPDC059008; assembly: GCF_042749045.1. Taxonomy (NCBI): domain Bacteria; kingdom Bacillati; phylum Actinomycetota; class Actinomycetes; order Kitasatosporales; family Streptomycetaceae; genus Streptomyces; species Streptomyces sp. NPDC059008. Next base: position 535,779 of record NZ_JBHYJC010000001.1, read on the forward strand.
CGGTGCTCGATGCCAGGGGGTTGGCGGGGTGGGTGCTGGGGGCGGCTTCGGGGCGGGTGACGACCGTCCCGGTCCGCGCGGCGGTGTCCCGGATGAGGGAGCGGGAGGGCGAGCAGGAGGGATTGTTCTGAGCCGGGGGAGGGGGTGGCAGGGCCTCTTCGGTGCCTGGTGGACCTAGTAGGCAGCCTGGCGGGCCGAGTGGGCAGGCCGAGTGGGCGGGCCGAGCGGGCAGGCCGAGTGAGCCGAGCGGAGCTGGCCAGGCCGAGTGGGACCGGCTAGACCGAGTGGGACTGGTGGGCCCTGTGGCGGGCCTGGTAGGTCTGGACGTGGGCGGCCCGCGCGAGGGTCGGAAGCGTCGAGGAGGGGGCCTCAGTGGCGGACGGCGATGAGCGGGTCGGTGCGTTCTGGCGCGGGTTGGGGCTGCCGGGGCTGATCGATGTGCATACCCACTTCATGCCCGAGCGGGTGATGGCGAAGGTCTGGGCGTACTTCGACGCCGCCGGGCCGCTGGTGGGCCGCAGATGGCCGATCGAGTACCGCTTCGAGGAGGACGAGCGGCTGGAGGTGCTGCGCGGCTTCGGCGTACGGGCGTTCACGTCGATGGTCTACCCCCACAAGCCGGGGATGGCGCGGTGGCTCAACGGATGGGCTGCCGACTTCGCGGCCCGTACGCCCGACTGCCTGCGAACCGCGACGTTCTTCCCGGAGGACACGGCCGCGGCGTATGTCCGCGACGAACTGGCCGACGGGGCACGGGTCTTCAAGGCGCATGTGCAGGTGGGGGCCTATGACCCGGCCGACGCGCTGCTCGACCCGGTGTGGGGCGCCGTGGCGGAGGCGGACGTGCCGGTGGTCGTCCACTGCGGGTCGGGGCCCGTGCCGGGGAAGCACACCGGGCCCGAGCCGATCGCGCGGCTGCTGGCCCGCCACCCTCGACTGCGGTTGATCATCGCGCACATGGGGATGCCGGAGTACGCGGACTTCCTGGACCTCGCGCAGCGCTATCCGGGCGTGCACCTGGACACGACGATGGCCTTCACGGACTTCTCCGAGCGGGACGCGCCCTTTCCGCGGGCGGAGCGCGGCCGGCTCGGGGACCTCGGCGACCGGGTGCTGTTCGGCAGCGACTTCCCCAACATCCCCTACGGGTACGCCCATGCGCTGGAGGCGCTGACCCGGCTGGAGATGGGGGACGAGTGGCTGCGGGGGGTCTGTTACGGGAATGCGGCGCGGCTGTTCGGCGTGTGAGGGGGCGGGCGGGCCGGGACCGGTGCTGCGGGCACCCGATCACACGAGGCGTCAGGCCGGATCGGGGCCGGACGGGGCGGTGACGGCTGCGGCGAGATGAGCCATGGCCGTCGCCAGGTCGGCGAGGGTGGGCTCGTCCGCGACCCGTTCGGTGACGGCGTCGATCTTCCGGCCGATGGCGGGGATTTCGCGGCAGGCGGCGGAGACGACCTCGCCGGTCATCATGCGCAGGGTCTCGCGGAGCTGGGCGTTGGCGTGGTCGCCGCCGGTGGGGAACGGGGAGGCGGTGAGCACCGCGACCGGCTTGTCGACGCATTCGCCGCTGCTGACCAGCCAGTCGAGCGCGTTCTTGAGGACGCCGGGGACCCCGTGCGCGTACTCGGGGCTGACGAGGAGCAGCGCATCGGCGGCCGCAACGGCCCCGCGCAGGGCGGCGACGGGGGCGGGGGGAGTGGCGTCCTCGCCGTCCAGGTCGGGGTTGAAGTGCGGCAGTGCGCCGATGTCCGCGGTGGTGACCGGCCCGTCCCAGAAGCCGAGGGCGGAACGCAGTACCGCCCCGTTGGAGGAGCGGGCTCGCAGGCTGCCGGAGAGGGCGAGGAGTCTCATGGGGTGACGGTACGGGGTGCGGCGCAGCGCGGCCGAGGAGGCCCCTCGGATGAGGGGAAAGCGCAGGTCAGGGCGATTGTCAGTGGTGGGTGCAATGCTTGGGAAGTGGTGATCGACCTGGACCGCGCGGGGGGCGGCCCAGGTCCGCTGCGGCGGGGGACAGGGGACAGGGGACAGGGGACGGGGGACCGACGGGGGAGAGGGGCGCGGGGAGGAACAAGGGGGAGGAACACGGGGAGTTGGTTTCTCAGGAGATTCACAGAAAGGGGAAAGGAAGCTCTCACGAGGGTGGGTCAGGCTCGAGGGCATGACCGTGACTTCGTCGTCCTCAGCTCCCCTTCGTGTGCCGGCAGCGGCCTCGTCTTCCACGGGTGCGCCCGGCAAGCAGCCGGAGCTGTTGCGGGCCGACGGCAGCCCCGTACGGGTGCTGGTCGTGGACGACGAGTCCTCGCTCGCCGATCTGCTGTCCCTCGCGCTGCGCTACGAGGGCTGGGCCATACGCTCGGAGGGGGACGGCGCGGGTGCGCTGCGCTGTGCGCGCAGTTGGCGGCCGGACGCGGTGCTGCTCGACGTGATGCTGCCCGACATGGACGGGCTGACGGTGCTCGGGCGCCTGCGGCGTGAGCTGCCGGACGTGCCGGTGTTGTTCCTGACCGCCAAGGACGCGGTCGAGGACCGGATCGCCGGGCTCACGGCGGGGGGCGACGACTACGTCACCAAGCCCTTCAGCCTGGAAGAGGTGGTGGCCCGGCTGCGGGGGCTGCTGAGGCGGGCCGGGGCGGCCGCCGCACGCAGTGAATCGCGGCTGACCGTGGGCGATCTGGTGCTCGACGAGGACAGCCACGAGGTGTGGCGGGACGGCCAGGAGATCCATCTGACGGCCACCGAGTTCGAGCTGCTGCGTTATCTGATGCGCAATCCGCGGCGGGTGCTGAGCAAGACGCAGATCCTCGACCGGGTCTGGAGCTATGACTTCGGCGGTCAGGCGAACGTCGTGGAGCTGTACATCTCGTATCTGCGGCGCAAGATCGACGCGGGGCGGGAGCCGATGATCCACACCCGGCGGGGCGCGGGCTATCTGATCAAGCCGGTGGGGTAAGGCGGGTGGTGAGCGGCGTGTCCCGCCCCCGGCGCCGTTGGTCGCTACGGGCGCGGCTCGTGGTGTCGGCCGTGGCGCTGATCGCCGTCGTCGGAGCCGTCATCGGGGTGGTGACGACGATCGCGCTGCACTCCTATCTGCAGGGCGAGTTGGACAAGCAGCTGGGCGAATCCGTCGAGCGGGCGCAGGGGTTTCGGCTGCATGCTCCTCCGCGCGGCGGACCGCTGGACTTCGTGGCGATGGGGGGCCAGCCGCTGGGGACGGTGGGGGCGCTGATCGGACCCGACGGCACGGTCGGCCTCGCGGCGAAGCTGAGCGATTCGACGAGCCGGGAGCCGGGCGAGCGACTGGCGGGGTTGACCCGGGGCCAGGTCAGGGCGCTGAGCGCGGTACCACGGGACGGTAGGCCGCACACCGCCGAGATCCCCGGGCTCGGTGACTACCGCGTGAGGTCCGCCAAGGACGGCTCGCTGCTGCTCGGACTGCCGCTCGCGCGTGTCCAGGGCACGGTCGGCAGGCTCGTGGTCATCGAGGAGTGTGTGACGGCCGCCGGGCTGATCGCGGCCGGAATCGCCGGCTCCTCCATGGTCGGCTTCGCGCTGCGGCCGCTGCGCCGGGTCGCCGCCACCGCCACCCGTGTCTCCGAACTCCCCCTCCACCAGGGTGAGGTGGTGCTGCACGTCCGTGTGCCGGAGTCCGAGGCGGACGGGCGTACGGAGGTGGGACAGGTCGGTGCGGCGCTGAACCGGCTGCTGGGGCATGTCGGCTCGGCGCTCTCGGCCCGCCAGGAGAGCGAGACGCGGGTCCGGCGGTTCGTCGCCGACGCCAGCCATGAGCTGCGTACGCCGCTGGCGTCGATCCGGGGCTATGCCGAGCTGACCCGGCGCGGGGACGAACGGCCGGGGCCGGTGACGCGGCACGCCCTGGGGCGGATCGAGTCGGAGGCGGAGCGGATGACGGGGCTGGTGGAGGACCTGCTGCTGCTCGCCCGGCTCGACTCCGGGCGCCCGCTCTCGTATGAGAGCACCGATCTCTCGCCGTTGGTGGTGGACGCGGTCAGCGATGCACGAGTGGCCGGGCCCGACCACCGGTGGCGGTTGGAACTGCCCGATGAGCCGGTGTTGGTGTACGGCGACGGCGGCCGGCTGCACCAGATATTGGTGAACCTGCTGGCCAATGCCCGTACGCACACCCCGGAGGGGACGACGGTCACGGCGCGGGTGCGCGGCGCCGGGCAGGAGGGCGCCGGGCAGGAGGGCGCGTACGGAGGCGCTGACGATGACGCCCCCAAGGGCGGTGACAGGGGCGTTCAGGGAGGCGTGCGCGCAGGCGTGGTGCGGTTGGAGGTGCAGGACGACGGGCCCGGTATTCCGGCCGAGCTCCTCCCGCACGTCTTCGAGCGGTTTGCGCGCGGTGACGCCTCGCGGTCGCGTGCCGCCGGAAGTACCGGCCTCGGGCTGGCGATCGTGCAGGCGGTGGTGGCCGCGCACGGTGGCACGGTCGAGGTCGAGAGCGTGCCGGGCCGGACGGTGTTCACGGTGACGCTCCCGGTGGCGGCCTCCGGCAGCCGCCCGGTCGTCGCCGCGGTGTGATCGACCCGGCGGCACCGCCGACGCACAGCACCGGCACAGGCTCAGCACACGGCCGTGACAGCGGAGTTGGCGAGTGTCGTCGCCATGACGACGACTCAGCCGCCCCGTGCTCCACTGGGCTCCCTGCCGCCACGCGAGCATCTGCCTCTCGGGCGGATCGCGACCGTCCTCGATGTGGTCATCCCCGTCTACAACGAGGAGAGTGATCTTGAGCCGTGCGTCCGGCGCCTGCACGAGCACCTCGCCCGGACCTTCCCCTACGGCTTCCGGATCACCATCGCCGACAACGCGAGCACCGACCGTACGCCGGACGTCGCCGCCCGCCTCGACGACACGATCGACGAGGTCACGGCGGTACGACTGGAGCAGAAGGGGCGCGGCAGGGCACTGCGCACCGTGTGGTCGCTCTCCGAGGCGCCGGTGCTGGCCTACATGGACGTCGATCTGTCCACCGACCTCAACGCCCTGTTGCCGCTGGTCGCGCCGCTGATCTCGGGGCATTCGGACCTGGCGATCGGCTCCCGGCTCAGCCGCAGCTCGCGCGTCGTCCGCGGGCCGAAGCGGGAGCTCATCTCCCGTACCTACAACCTCATCCTGCGGGGCTCGCTCGCCGCACGCTTCTCTGACGCGCAGTGCGGGTTCAAGGCCATACGGGGAGACGTGGCGGCACGGCTGCTGCCGATGGTCGAGGACACCGGGTGGTTCTTCGACACCGAGATGCTGGTGCTCGCGGAGCGGGCCGGGCTGCGGATCCACGAGGTGCCGGTGGACTGGGTCGACGACCCCGACAGCACCGTGCACCTCGTGCGGACGGCCGTGGACGACCTCAAGGGCGTATGGCGGGTGGGGCGGGCCCTGGCGACCGGGGGGCTGCCGCTGGACCGGCTGGCCCGGCCGTTCGGGGACGACCCGCGGGACCGGGAGCTGTCCGGGGTGCCCGGCGGCCTGGCGCGTCAGCTGGTCGGCTTCTGTGTCGTCGGCGGGCTCAGCACGCTGTGCTATCTCGCCCTGTACTCCCTCTTCCGGCTCGGTCTGGGTCCCCAACTGGCCAACGCGGCAGCACTGTTGGTGTCGGCCGTCGGCAACACCGCCGCCAACCGGCGGCTGACCTTCGGCGTACGGGGGCGGGACCGGGCACTGCGCCATCAGGCCCAGGGGCTGGTGGTCTTCGCCATCGGGCTGGCGCTGACCAGCGGCTCTCTCGCCGCCCTCGACGCCGCCAGCGGCAACGCCTCGCACGGCACCGAACTCGCGGTGCTGGTCGCGGCCAACCTCGCGGCGACGGTGCTGCGGTTCCTGCTCTTCCGCGCCTGGGTCTTTCCGGAGCGTGAGCGCGGGGACACCACCGTCACCTTCGCAGGCGGCGAGCCGCGCGACCGGCACGACATGAACGACACCCCCAGGAGCACCCGATGACCGCGCAGCCGTCCCCCACGCCGTCCGCGGCCGCGCGGATCCTGCGCGGCCACTCCACGGATCCGCGCTGGGCACGCCCCGCACTGCTGGCGTTGTTGCTGGTCACAGCGGTGCTCTACCTGTGGAGCCTGTCCGCGTCCGAGTACGCCAACCAGTTCTACTCGGCCGCCGTACAGGCCGGCAGCGAGAGCTGGAAGGCGTTCTTCTTCGGCTCCTCCGACGCGGCGAACTCCATCACCGTCGACAAGCCGCCGGCCGCGCTGTGGCCGATGGCGCTGTCCGTACGGCTCTTCGGGCTCAGTTCCTGGGCGGTCCTGGTACCCGAGGCGCTGATGGGTGTGGCGACGGTCGGCGTGCTGTACGCGGCCGTACGGCGGCGGTTCGGCGCGGGCGCCGGCCTGCTCGCGGGCGGGGTGCTGGCGGTGACGCCGGTAGCGGCGCTGATGTTCCGCTTCAACAACCCCGATGCGCTGCTGTGCCTCCTGATGGTCTGCGCGATCGCCGCCGTGCTGCGCGCGCTGGAGGACGGCCGTACGAAGTGGCTGGTGCTGGCCGGGGTCTGCTTCGGGCTGGGGTTCCTCACCAAGACGCTCCAGGCGTGGCTGATCCTGCCGCCGCTCGCCGTGGTCCATGCCTGCTGTGCGCCGGTCGCGCCGCGCCGGCGGCTGGGACAGCTGCTGCTCGCCGGGCTGGCGATCGTGGTGTCCGGCGGCTGGTGGGTGGCGATCGTCGAGCTGTGGCCGGCGGCCTCGCGCCCGTACATCGGCGGCTCGCAGCACAACAGCTTCCTGGAGCTGACCTTCGGCTACAACGGCTTCGGACGGATCACCGGCGAGGAGACCGGCAGCGTCGGCGGGGGCGGTGCCCGTCCCGGCGGTGGCGGCGGAGGCGGATGGGGGGAGACCGGCCTCACCCGGCTCTTCTCGGCCGACATGGGCGGGCAGATCGCGTGGCTGCTGCCCGCCGCGCTGATCCTGCTGATCGTGGCGGTGTGCGTGCTGTGGCGGGCCCGGCGGGCGAGCGCCGTCGAACAGGCCGGACAGGCGGTACGAGCCGGACAGGCGGTACGAGCCGAACAGGCGGCACAAGCCGAACAGGCCGGTCAGCGGGCGGAGTTCCTGGTCTGGGGCGGCGCGCTGCTGATGACGTTCACGACCTTCAGCTTCATGTCCGGGATCTTCCACCAGTACTACAACATCGCACTGGCCCCGTACATCGCGGCGCTGGTCGGGATGGGCGCGACGCTGCTGTGGCGGCGCGGCGGGCGGCTCGCGTCGAGCGTGCTGGCCGCGACCGTCGCGGTGACCGCCGCCTGGTCGTACGTGCTGCTGGACCGTTCACCGGACTGGCTGCCGTGGCTGCGCTGGACGGTGCTGGCGCTCGGGGCGCCGGCGGCGCTGGGCCTGCTGGTGGCTCCGCGGACGGGAGCAGGGGTACGGGGGGAGACCCCGGTGCGGGCGGAGCGGCCGCTACGAGACGGGGTGCCGGCAGGCGAGGGGGCTCCGGTGCCGGACGGGGTTCCGGTGCCGGACGGGGTTCCGATGCGGGCGGGCCGTCGGGTCGCCGTGCTCGCGGCCGGGGCCGGGCTGGTGGCGGCGCTGGCCGGGCCGGTGGCGTACACGCTCGATACGGTCGGCACGCCCAAGGGCGGTTCGATCATCACGGCCGGGCCTGCTGTGCGGGGCGGTATGGGCGGACCCGGAGGCGGGGGTTTCCCCGGTGGGCGCGCCCGTGGCATGTGGCCCGGTATCAACGCCGGAGCCGACGCCAACGGAAACGGAAACGGCAGCCCCGACAGAAGCAACAACGGAGGCAACAACGGAGGCAACAACGGCATGCCGGGCGGTGCCCCAGGCGGCGCGCCCGGAGCCGGTCGGCCGGGCCAGGGCAACCCGGCGGGCCAGGCGTTCCCTCCGGGCCGGAGCCGGGGCGGGCAGGCCTTCCCCGGCCGTATCGGCGGAACGGGTGAGCGCGGCGCCGGCCGGACGGGCGGTATGGGCGGCCTGCTCAACGGCAGCAAGGTCAGTGCCAAGGCCAAGGCCCTGCTGGAGAAGGACGCGGACGACTACACCTGGGCCGCCGCGGCCGTCGGCTCCCAGAACGCCGCGAGCCACCAACTCGCCACCGAGAAGCCGGTGATGGCGATCGGCGGGTTCAACGGGAGCGACCCGTCACCGACCCTCGCCCAGTTCAAGAAGTACGTCGCGGACGGGAGGATCCACTACTTCATCGGCGGCGGACGGGGTGGCTTCGGCGGCCCCGGAGGCGGCCGGGGCAGCTCCTCGGAGATCAGCTCCTGGGTGGAGAAGACCTTCAAGAAGGTCACCGTCGGCAGCGCCACCTTCTACGACCTGACCCAGAAGGCCTAGCGAGCCGCGCTCGGGGTCTTCCCCTAAGGGGCCGATGGCTCCCCTGGCAAAGCCCTCCCCAGGAAGGTGGGCAGTAATTCAATTGTACGGCGTATAAGTCGCCCTGTACGGTGTAAAGCATCCGCTCGCACCGTACAGGGAGCCCGTATGACCTCCGTGGCCTCCGAAGCCACCACCCTGCAGCCGCCGGGCCGGCACTCCGCCCGCTGGCTGATCCTGGCCGTCATCTGCCTCGCGCAGCTCACGGTCATCCTCGACAACACCGTCCTCAACGTCGCCATCCCCTCCCTGACCGAGGACCTGGGCGCGACCACCGCCGACGTCCAGTGGATGATCAACGCCTATTCGCTGGTCCAGTCCGGCCTGCTGCTCACCGCGGGCAACTCCGCCGACCGCTACGGCCGCAAGAAGATGCTCGCCGTCGGACTGGTGCTCTTCGGCGTCGCCTCGCTCGGCGCCGCACTCGCCCAGTCCCCCGGCCAGCTGATAGCCGCCCGCGCCGGCATGGGCGTCGGCGGCGCGCTGCTGGTGACCACCACCCTCGCCGTCGTCATGCAGATCTTCGACGACGCGGAGCGCCCCCGGGCCATCGGCATCTGGAGCTCGGTCAACTCCCTGGGCTTCGCCGCCGGGCCGCTGATCGGCGGTGTACTCCTCGACCACTTCTGGTGGGGCTCGCTGTTCCTGGTCAACCTCCCCGTCGCGGTCATCGCGGTCGTGGCCGTCGTCACCCTCGTCCCCGAGTCCAAGAGCCGGGCCGGTGACCGCCCGGATCTGCTGGGCGCCCTGCTGTCCACGATCGGCATGGTCGGAGTGGTCTTCGCGATCATCTCCGGGCCGGTCGACGGGTGGCTGTCCGGCCAGGTGGTGATCTCCGCCGCCGTCGGCATCGCCGCGCTCGCCCTCTTCGCGGGGTGGGAGCTGCATGTCCCGTACCCCATGCTGGACATGCACTTCTTCCAGAACCGCCGCTTCATCGGCGCGGTCTCCGGCGGCATCCTCGTCGCCTTCGGCATGGGCGGTTCGATGTTCCTGCTCACCCAGCACCTCCAACTGGTGCTCGGGTACGGACCGTTGGACGCGGGACTGCGGATGGCACCGCTCGCCGTCACCGTCATCCTGATCAACTTCACCGGCCTGAGCGCCCGCCTGCTGCCCAAGTTCGGCACCCCCGGAATGATCGTCTCCGGCATGTCCCTGCTCGCGGCCGGCCTCGCCGCGATCTCCCTGCTCGGCGGCCACAGCTACGGCGGCATGCTGACCGGTCTGATCGTGATGGGTGTCGGCGTCGCGCTCGCCATGCCGACGATGGCCAACGCCATCATGTCCGCCATCCCGCCGGCGAAGGCCGGAGTGGGCGCCGGCGTCAACGGCACGCTGATGGAGTTCGGCCAGGGCCTGGGCGTCGCCGTCCTCGGCGCGGTCCTCAACTCCCGCTTCGTGGCGCTGCTCCCACTGGTCGCCGCGGGCGCCGGCTCGCTGCCCGCCGCCCTCGACCGGACCCGTACCGACGCCGAACGCTCCGCCGTGCAGGACGCGTTCGCCTCCGGCATCGGCACCAGCCAGCTGGTCGGCGCGACCGCGGTGTTCCTCGGCGGACTGCTCGCCGCCGTACTGCTGCGCCGGGCGGAGCGCACCGCCCAGCAGCCGACGGCACCGGGGACGGCCAACGGCCCGGAGCCGGCCGCCGCCGCGGCCGAATAGCATCGACGGTGTACGTGATCGTGAACGGCGCGTACGGGCGGTCCGCAGTACCCGGGCGACACCCCTGCGCACCGTTCACCGGCCACGACACCGACACAGCCACCCAGACACCCAGCCACCCCGTCGGCAAGGAATCCGGCCGGCGCCGGCACCGACGACGCTCAGGAACAAGGAGGGGCGCCATGGCAGCGACGGACGGCCGCGCCAGGAAGCGGCCGAGCAGCGTCTGGCTGACCGAACGGCCCCCGCTCAAACGGAAGGCGGACCAGCCGGCCGGACTCGACCTCGACAAGATCGTCGCGACCACGGTCCGGCTGCTGGACACCGAGGGCCTGGCGAAGTTCTCGATGCGCCGGCTCGCCGCCGAGCTGGGCGTCACCGCGATGTCCGTCTACTGGTACGTCGACACCAAGGACGACCTGCTGGAACTCGCCCTGGACAGCGTCATGGGCGAGATGCGGATGCCGGACGAGGCCGCCGCGGACCGGGACTGGCGCGACCACCTGCGCTCACTGGCCGGCGAATACCGCGCCCTGCTGACCGGCCACCCCTGGGTGGTCCGACTGCTGGGCATGTACATCAACATCGGCCCGCACTCCCTCGCCTTCTCCAACGCCACCATGCGGGTGATGAAGGAGAGCGGGCTGTCCCTGGAGCAGATCACCGGCGGGCTGTCCGCCGTCTTCCAGTTCGTCTACGGCTTCGCGACCATCGAGGGCCTGTTCGACGCCCGCTGCGCGGAGGCGGGGCTGCCCGTCGACGAGTACTTCCAGCAGGTGATGTCCGCGGTCCAGGGCCGTCCGGAGTTCGCCGAGACGATGGAGAACTCCACCAAGGTCATGGAGGCCCGCGGCGGGTCCACCGTGCGGGAGATGCGCGACCGGGACTTCGCCTTCGCGCTGGATCTGCAGATCGCGGGGATCGAGGCGCTGCGGGACCGGGGCGACGCCCCCGGGCCGGGCCCCCGGTAGGAGGCCCGGCCCGGCGGAGACCGCGAAACCGCGGAGCGCGTGCGGTGGACGGTTACGGTCGGACGAGGACGATCGAGTTGATCGGCGTCAGGTCCTTGTCCACGTAGTAGCCGGGGTCCATGAAGCCCTGGCAGTCGCCCGTGCCGTTGTAGCCGGTGCAGGTGCGCGCCTTGGCGCCACCGGTCTGGTTGTTGAAGACGTAGTGCCGGCCGACTTGGCCGCTGAGGTTGTGGGCGCCGTAGCTGTAGTACACGTGGGACGGACGATCGCCGTTCCACCCCGCGTTCTGCGGGTAGACGCACACGGCCCCGGACGGGCAGCCGTGCGAGGCGGCCGCCGGTGCCGCCTGGGCGCCGGCCGCGCCGACCGTGGCCAGGGCGCCGACGGCGAACGTGAGCGCCGCGGCCGTCTTCATGATCCTTCGCATGGTTCTCCCCCGTTTGTCGGTCGAGTGGGATCGTCTCTGGTCGAGCGGGATCGATCTCGCGACATGGAGTCTGTCCGGGGCGCCGGGGATGCGCCATCTTTTCGATGTGGGTCGAAAAGGGCGCTTCGTGGATCGGCGCGCCTCCACCAGAGCCCACACGGTCGCGCCACCGGACGGCCCATGCCACCGCCCCACACGAGAGCCGGAAAAAAATTCCGGCGGCGATGTCGAGAACCCGTGGCCGGCTCCGTCCCCGAGGTGAATGCGACCACAATGGGTCGCACCAGCACCGAGGAGAACCATCATGGCCAAGTACTTGCTGCTCAAGCACTACCGCGGCGCTCCGGCTGCGGTGAACGACGTGCCCATGGACCAGTGGACGCCCGAGGAGATCTCGGCGCATGTGCAGTACATGCAGGACTTCGCGGCCAGGCTGGAGAAGACCGGGGAGTTCGTCGACGGTCAGGCGCTCGCCCCCGAGGGGACGTGGGTCCGGTACGACGGCGAAGGGCGCCCGCCGGTCACCGACGGCCCGTTCGCCGAGACCAAGGACCTCATCGCCGGCTGGATGGTGATCGACGTCGACAGCCACGAGCGCGCCGTCGAGCTGGCCGGGGAGCTGTCGGCCGCCCCCGGGGCGGGCGGGAAGCCGATCCACGAGTGGCTGGAGGTGCGCCCGTTCCTGGCCGCGCCACCCACCGTCTCGGAGTGCACCTTCCATGGATGAGGCCCTGCTGCGCAGCCTCACGCCGAGCGTGCTCGCCGTCCTCGTCCGCCGCGGAGCCGACTTCGCGGCGGCCGAGGACGCCGTGCAGGACGCCCTGGTCGAGGCGGTCCGCGGCTGGCCGGCCGACCCTCCGCGGGATGCGAAGGGCTGGCTGGTCACCGTGGCCTGGCGCAAGTTCCTCGACGCCACCCGTGCCGACACCGCCCGCCGCCGGCGCGAGGACCACATCGACCAGGAGCCGGCCCCCGGGCCCGCGCCCTCGGCGGACGACACGCTCCAGCTCTACTTCCTGTGCGCCCACCCGTCGCTGACCCCGTCGTCCGCGGTCGCGCTCACACTGCGCGCCGTCGGCGGGCTGACCACCCGTCAGATCGCCCAGGCCTACCTGGTGCCCGAGGCGACCATGGCGCAGCGCATCAGCCGGGCCAAGCGCATCGTCTCCGGCGTGCGCCTGGACCAGCCCGGCGACGTCGCCACCGTGCTGCGCGTCCTCTACCTGGTCTTCAACGAGGGCTACTCCGGCGACGTCGACCTCGCCGCCGAGGCCATCCGGCTCACCCGGCAGCTCGCGGCCCAGGTCGACCACCCCGAAGTGGCGGGGCTGCTCGCCCTCATGCTGCTCCACCACGCCCGGCGCGCCACCCGGACCGCGCCCGACGGCAGCCTGGTGCCGCTCGCCGAGCAGGACCGCGGCCGGTGGGACACCGCCGCGATCGCCGAGGGCGTCGGGATCCTGCAGGCGGCCCTCGCCCGCGACCGGCTGGGCGAGTTCCAGGCCCAGGCCGCCATCGCGGCGCTCCACGCCGACGCGCCCACCGCCGAGGAGACCGACTGGGTGCAGATCGTCGAGTGGTACGACGAGCTCATGCGTCTGACCGACAGCCCGGTCGTGCGGCTCAACCGCGCGGTCGCCGTCGGCGAGGCCGACGGTCCGCGCGCCGGCCTGGCGGCGCTCGCGGCGCTGGACGACTCCTCCCCCGGCTCTTCGACCAGGGGAGACCCCGTCCCCCGCCACGCCGCGGTGGCGGCGTACCTCCACGAGCGCGACGGCGATCCGGCGACGGCGGCACGGCTGTACGCCGAGGCGGCCCAGAAGGCACCCAACCTCGCCGAGCGCGACTACCTGACGCGCCAGGCCGCCCGGCTCAACGCCCGCCGGCGCCGCTGACGGGTCGCGCGCGGACAGCGGCCACGGGCGCGCCGGCCCGCCCGCCGCGCCCTCACCCCATCGGCAGCGTCTCCCCCTGCACCGCCTGGATGTCCAGCTCCACCTTCAGCGTCGTCCCGATCGCCGCGATGCCCGCCGCCACGACCTGGTTGTAGTTCATCTTGAAGTCCTCGCGGCGCAGCTCGGCGGTGGCGCGGAAGGCGGCGCGCACCCCGCCCCACGGGTCGGGGCCGGTGCCGAGGTAGCTCAGTTCGAGGTCCACCGGCCGTACGACGCCGTGCAGCGCCAGCTCGCCGTGGACCGTCCAGCGGTCCGGGCCGGCCGGCCGCAGGCCCGAGCTGCGGTAGGTGATCTCCGGGTACTCCTCGACGTTGAGGAAGTCCTCGGAGCGCAGATGGCCGTCGCGCATACCGTTGCCGGTGTCGATCGAGGAGGCCTTGATGGCGGCCTCGACCCGCGACTCCGCCAGGTCCTCGGCGATCTCGATCCGGCCGCTGAACTCGGTGAACCGGCCGTGCACGCTGGAGATGCCCAGGTGCTGGGCGACCGCGGCCACCGTCGAGTGCATCGGGTCGATGGTCCACGGTCCGGGCGGCGGCAGCTCTGCCCCGCCCTGCCGGGCCAGTACGACGCTGCCCACGTCCATCCGGCCGCTCGCCGTCACGATCGCGCTGGAGGCGACCGGCGCGTAGCCGACGGCCGTCACGATGACCGTGTACGGGCCGGCGGGCAGCGGCCCCCCGCTGCGGATGGCGCCTTCCTCGTCCGCCGCCGCGCGCAGCACCTGTGCGCCCGTCATGTCGGTGACGGTCAGTACGGCGTGCTGGACCGCCCAGCCGTCCCGTGTGCGGACCTGCGCCCTTACGCCCGCAGCTCCCGCGCCCGTCGAATGCATTGCCTCTCCCGTTTGTTGCCTCGTGTGGGGTCTCCCCTGCTCATAGGGGGGTGAGTGGCGGGCTCCGGACGGCGGCGTGCAGGCCGTCCCCTGCCTGTGCGCAGCGCCGCCGCCGGAGCCCTGGTGGCCGGTCCGGGGCGCGTCTCCGCTCAACGCGCGCCCCGGACCGGGGTCTTGCCGCCCCGGAGGTGGTCCCCGGGGGCTTCTTCGGGGTCAGTCCCCTGGGTGCGCCAGCTCGACGTCGTAGCCGTCGACCCCGCGTGCGTCGACCGAGAGGCCGTTGGCGACCGGCGGGTAGCCGCTGGCGATGACCGTGTAGTCGCCGGCGTCCAGGTCGGTGAAGGCGTACGCGCCGTCCTCCCCGGTCGTCGAGGTGGCCACGACGTTGCCCGCCGCGTCCACCAGCGTGACCCGCGCGTCGGGCAGCGGCCGGCGGTCGGCACCGGCGCGCACGACGCCCTGCACCCGAGCCCCGGACAGCAGCTCCACCTCGATGTGGGTGGTGCCCTGCCCGCCGACCTCGACCGGCAGCGCGGACGGGCGGTGGCCGGCGGCGTTCACGGCGATGGTGAAGGTCCCCGGTGCCAGCTCGTCGAAGGCGAAGTAGCCCTCGGCGCCGGTCTTTCCGGTGGCCAGCACCTCGCCGCGGACGTCGGTGACCACGACCATCGCACCGTCGACCGGCTCGCCGGTGACCGCGGCGCGGACCTGGCCGGCGAGGCCGCTGGTGCCGCTGAGCAGGATGTCGTAGCCGTAGGGCTGGTCGCCGACGACGACCGTGGACGCCTGCGGCTGGTGCCCGTCGGCCGCGGCGATCAGCACGTACGAGCCGGCGCCGGGGGCGCTGAGCGCGTAGGAGCCGTTGGCCTGGGCGACCGCGCGGGCCAGCTGGCGCCCGCTGAGCGAGATCAGCGTCACCGCGGAGCGCGGCACGGGGCTGCCCTCCGCGTTGCGGACGAAGCCGTGCACGGACGGGCCGGCCGGGACGGCGTCGGAGCCGCCGACGGAGGCGTGGGCCTGGAGCGGCCGGGTGGCCGGCGCGGCGGCGGGCTGCGCCCAGGACGGCGTATGGGCGTCGTCGTCCGAGGTGAGCGGGGCGCCCACCAGCGCGGGCTCGCGCTCGGCGGCCGGTGCCGGGGCGGCGGCCGCGGCTGCGGCCGGGACGCCGGCGTCCGACGCGGTGGCCGCGGCGGCCTCGCTCTCGGAGCTCTGGGACAGTCCGCCCCGGGTCTTCAACGCGACCTCCTTGATGAACAGGGTGAGGAGGAAGGCGAGCAGCGCGCAGGGCGCCGCGTACAGGAAGACATCGGCGACGCCGTGGCCGTAGGCGCTCTCCATGACGGTGCGCAGCGGCGCCGGGAGGGCGTCCAGGTCCGGGATGCCGCCGCCGCTGTTGCCGGCGCCGTGCGCGGCGGCCTTGGCGGCCTTGGGCCCGAGTTCGGCCAGGCCGTCCTTGACGTAGTGGGTGACGCGGTTGGCGAGCACCGCACCGAGGGCCGAGACGCCCACCGCACCACCGAGGGAACGGAAGAAGGTCACGACGGACGAGGCGGAACCGAGGTCCTCGGGAGCGACCTGGTTCTGCGTGGCCAGCACCAGGTTCTGCATCATCATGCCGATGCCCAGGCCCATCAGGGCCATGAAGATCGCGATGTGCCAGTACTCGGTGTCGTAGCGGATGGTGCCCAGCAGACCCAGGCCCGCGGTCACCAGCACACCGCCGCTGACCAGCCAGGCCTTCCACTTGCCGGTCTTGGTGATGATCTGGCCGGAGACGGTCGAGGAGACGAACAGCCCGCCGATCATCGGGATGGTCATGACGCCGGACATCGTCGGCGACTTGCCGCGCGCCAGCTGGAAGTACTGGCTGAAGAACACGGTGCCGGCGAACATCGCGATACCGACGAACAGCGAGGCCAGCGACGCCAGGGTGATCGTCTTGTTGCGGAACAGCCGCAACGGGATGATCGGCTCCTTGGCCTTGGACTCGACGAAGACGAAGATCGCGCCGAGCACGACCGCGCCACCGACCATCGCAGCGGTCTGCCACGACATCCAGTCGTACTTGTCGCCGGCCAGCGTCACCCACACCAGCAGCAGCGAGACCGCCGCGCTGATGAAGAAGGCGCCCGCCCAGTCGACCTTGACGCCCTCGCGCCGGACGACGGGCAGCTTCAGGGTCTTCTGCAGCACGATCAGCGCGATGACCGCGAACGGCACGCCGACGTAGAAGCACCAGCGCCAGCCGAGCCAGCTGGTGTCGGTGATGACGCCGCCGAGCAGCGGACCGCCGACGGTGGCGACGGCGAAGACCGCGCCGAGGTAGCCGCTGTAACGACCGCGCTCACGCGGCGAGATCATCGCGGCCATCACGATCTGGGCCAGCGCCGACAGACCGCCCACGCCGATGCCCTGCACCACACGGCAGGCGATCAGCATGCCCGTGTTCTGCGACAGGCCGGCGACGACCGAACCCGCGACATAGATCACCAGCGCGAACTGCACCAGCAGCTTCTTGCTGAACAGGTCGGAGAGCTTGCCCCACAGGGGCGTGCTCGCCGTCATCGACAGCAGCGCGGCGGTGACCACCCAGGTGTAGGCGCTCTGCCCGCCGTCCAGATCATGAATGATCTCGGGCAGCGCGTTCGAGACGATCGTCGACGAAAGAATGGCGACGAACATGCCGAGCAGCAGCCCGGACAGCGCCTCCATTATCTGACGGTGCGTCATGGGCGCCCCGCTGGAGGTGCTGTGTCCGCCCCCTCCGTGCTTGGCGTGGCCGCCCCGCACACCTGCCGGTGTGGTCGTAGCCATGTGGTTCCTTTTCATCCTGCGGGTGTACGGGTGGTGAAGTCGTGAGGGGCCCGGGTGCGGCAGTCGCCGAAGCTCGTGCGGAGCCTGGCGAGCAGTTCGATGAGGTGCCCGACGTCGGTGTCGGTCCAGTCACCCAAGTACCGGGCGAGTGCTGCCGTGTAGCGCTCGGCGAGCTCCTCCAGGAGCGCCCGCCCGCTCGGGGACGGGCGCAGCAGCCGCGAGCGCTTGTCCGCCGGGTCGGGCTTGCGCTCGACCCAGCCGCGCTCGCAGACGTGCGCGACGTGCCGGCTGGTCACCGACATGTCGATGGCGAGCAGCTCGGCGAGCTGGCTCATCCGCATCTCGCCGTGCCGGTCGAGGAGGGTGAGGACGCCGGCCGAGGCGGGCGGGCAGTCCTGGGGCAGCATCCGCCCCATCTCGCGCTTGACGGCGCCGATGGCGCTGAGTTGCCTGGCCAGCTCCTCGTACTGACTCTGAGCGGCCATCGGCTCCTCCACGCGTCCGTCGGACTTCTCGCACATCTTTGTTGCTTGAGGCAACCATGCGACTGTACGCAATGTTGGTTGCTGAAGGCAAACGATTCGACGCCCCCGCGCTTAAAGGGGGCGAAAAGCCTGGACCGGGCATTGGTCAACGGCTACCCATGGCGCACATAAAGCCGCAGGTCGAGCAGGGGGCGCCCGCCCTGCGGTTTTCGGTCAACCTGTGGCGCGCCTCACGACTCCCGCCGCCCGCTTGACGGGACCGTATCGATTATCGATAACATCGAAAAACGATATGGTCCCGGAGGGGGAACAGGAACATGAACGACACGTCCTGGTGGACGCGGGCGATGGACCACGTGCTGGAGCTGGTCCTGGGACTGGCACTGCTGCTGGTGGGGCTCTTCAAGGTCCTCATTCCGATCCTGGGGGTGACCGGCCCACTGCCGCCCGTGGCCTCCCGCGAGGTGCGGGTCGACGCCGCCGCGCGCCTGTCCGGCGCCACCGCGTCCGGACCCGTGACACTGCACGGCACCGACCGCGCCGAGCTGACCTTCCACGCCCCCGGCCTCGGGCAGCGCGTGCTCCTGGCCCTCCCGGACATCGCGGGCGGCCTGCTGGTCGTCGTGATCCTGATGGTGCTGCTGCACATGGCCCGTACGTTCCGGGCCGGCGACTTCTTCGTGCCCGAGAACACCCGGCGCCTGACCGCCGTCGCCGTCGCCCTGGTCCTGATGGGCACTGTCGTACCGTTGCTGGACATGATGACCACGAACCTCCTGGTCCGCGGAGAAGTCATGGCACAGGCGGTCTCACCCGCCAAGGACTATGCGGTCGAGCCCGTGTTCCTGGCGGTCCTCGTCGGCGCCGCGGCCGGAGCGTTCCGCAACGGCACCCGCCTGCGCGCCGACACCGAAGGGCTGGTCTGATGCCGCCGGAGGAGGCGCACCAGATCGACTGCCACCTTGACCGCCTGCTGGACGAACGCGGGATGACCCTGGCCGAACTGGCCGCACGGGTCGGTGTGACCGTCGCCAACCTCTCCATCCTGAAGAACGACCGGGCCAAAGCGATCCGCTTCAGCACACTCAGTGCCATCTGCCGCGAACTGGACTGCCAGCCCGGAGACCTGCTCACCTTCGCCGCGCGGTGAGATGGCGCTCGGCCGCTTCGTACGCGCCCCAGGGGTGCCCCCGCGACACCGGTTCGCTAGGGTCCTTCCCCATGGCGACCAACCCGCAGAACCAGGCCGAGGGCAACTACGACCCGGCGGGCAGCACGCAGATGTTCCGGGCCTTCGTGGACGAGGGCGGCACCCCCCAGGCCGGCGGCCGCCGCGCCCCGGCCCCCCAGCAGTCGGCAGGCCCCCGAGTAGGCGTCATCCTCGGCGTGATCGTCGCCGTTCTGGTCGTCGCGGGCGCGGCCTGGCTGGCGCTGTCGTAACGAGTCCTGACCCAGCCGTCTTCACGCGTACGGGGCCCGGCACTGCCATGCCGGGCCCCTGATTCTTGGTCTCGCACGCCTGCCCGCTACGCGAGGCGACCGCCCCTGCTCTCGGCGCCCCGTCGTGCGTCCCGCAGCGCTTCACACAACCTGTGGACACAGGAGCGGAGTTCACCGGCGGACACGGTCGCTCCTCCGCCGAGCAACTCGGTGACGAGAGCGAGCACCGCTGCCCGTCCTGCCCCGCCCAGGGTCGCAGCTCCGGCGACTCCCGGCGCCAAGGGGGGCGAGCCTCTTCAACTGGCGGGTGGTGGGGGCTGCTACGAGCCACCCTTCTCTCCGTCCTCTCCCTCGCCGCGCGGCCACACCGCGATGGCGACCAGCACGGCCGCCCAGACGCCCAGCGGCAGCAAGGGCCAGTACGAGGTCAGTTCGTGCTTGCGGACGCAGTTCGCGCCCCAGATCGCTGACATGATCACCGCGCCACCGAGCCAGTAGCGCCACTCCTCCAGCCATTCGCGCAGGTCCTTGCGGTCCCGTTCCCGTGCGGACGGCTCGGGTGCGGGCAGGTCCGCCGTCAGCGCGGCGAGTTCTGCACCGGTATGCGCCTGGAGCGCCAGCCGCGAACGCCGTGCGTGCTCCTGCGCGTCCAGCCGCCCCTCGGTGAGCGCGGCGGCCAGCAGTTCCAGCGCCCCGTCACGCTCGCGGTCCGCGATCCGGATGGCGGGATCAAGACGATCGTTCACCGTGTCCCCTTTCGCCTCGGCCGGTTTCCGTACGGCCGACCGATCTTTGAGATACGACCGTATCTCAAAAAGAATACGAGCGTATCCTGACGGCGGAAGCACCCGGACGGAAATGCGAAGCGAGGAGCCGCGCAGCGTGCCCAAGACCGTGGACCGCGACGAACAGCGGCGACAGATCGGCGCCGCCGTGCTGCGCCTCGCCTCCGAGCAGGGGCTGGACGAGGTCAGCGTGCGCACGGTGGCCGCCGCGAGCGGCCGGTCCCCGGGAGCCGTCCAGAAGTACTTCCGCACCAAGGACGAGATGCTGACCTTCGCCGCAGAACTGGTCGGCGAACGCATCGAGGAACGGATGGCCGCCGTCGACTTCGGCCTCCCGCCGCGCGAGGCGCTGCGCGCACTCGTCCTCGCCGCCCTCCCCGTGGACGCGGAACGCCGGGCCGAGGCCGCCGCGCAGCTGGCCTTCGCCGCCCGCGCGGCCCACCATCCCGGACTCGGTGCGATCCGCCGGCAGGTCGACCAGGACGTCCGCACTCTCCTCGCCGACTGGCTGGCATCCGTCGGCCACGGCAGCGGCCCGGCCCCGGCCGCCGACTGCCTGGCTCTCGCCGATGGCGTGATCGCGCTCTGCGACGGGCTGGCACTACGGCTGCTGTACGCGCCCGACGACCGGGAAGCGCTGTTGCGCGCCCTCGACCGTGCCCTGGACGCGCTGCTTGCGTCGTGCTGAATTGGCCACGTCGCAAGTCGACGTAGCCGCGGCAAGCGGGCTCATACTGGCAAGGTGCGGCGTACGGACCCCGGGCGCTACGGCGAAGAGGTGTTCCGTCCGGGAGAGAGCGGCGAGGCCGAGCGGATCGATCTGGGAGCGCTCGCCTATGACGAGGTGAGCGCCGCGCGGCTGACGGCGCTGGGCGTCGGCCCCGGCTGGCACTGCCTGGACGTGGGCGCGGGGACCGGCACCCTCGCGCGGTGGCTGCTGGAGTCGGCGGGGGTCACGTCCGTCCTCGCCGTGGACCGTGACACCCGGTTCCTCGCCGGGGACCACACCCCGGGACTGGTGGCGCAGACCGCCGACATCACGGCGCCGGGCTTCGACCCGGGCCGGTTCCACCTCGTGCACGCCCGCTTCGTGCTGATGCATCTGCGGTCCTGGCGCCGCCTGATCTCGGTGCTCGGTTCACTGCTCGCCCCCGGTGGTGTGCTGGTGCTCAGCGACGCCGTCGACCTGACCACCGCCGACGCGCCGGCCTCCCCGTACACCGCCGTGATGCGGGCGATGTGGCAGGGGTTGCGGGAGACCATCGGTACGGACATCTCCTGGGTGCCGGACTACCCCCGGCTCCTGCGGGAGGAGGGCCTGCGGCCCGTGGCCGCCGAGATCCACGTCCCCCCGCTGGTCCCCGGCAGCCCGGTCAGCCGCTTCTGGGCCGACACCTGGGAGCGGTCGCGGGCGGCCATGCTGGCGACGGGGCGGGTGGACGACGCGCAGATCGACCAGGCCCTGCGCGATCTGTCGTCCACGGAGTCCGCCGCGCTCGCCCCCGGGATGATCACCGCCTGGGGCTGGAAGCCCCCGCTCAGCGCCGGCACGGGGCCGGGAGTCCCGGGCCTCGGCTGACCCGGAGCTCCCGGCAGACACCCACTAGGCCGCGTCCGCCGCCGCCTGCAGCGCCGCGATGTCGATCTTCTTCATGCCGAGCATGGCCTTCATGGCGCGGGCCGCGCGCTCCTGGTCCGGGTCGTTGAGCATCTCCGCCATACCGCCGGGTGCGACCTGCCAGGACAGGCCGTACCTGTCCTTCAGCCAGCCGCAGGGGCCCTCCTCGCCGCCCTCGGAGAGCTTGGCCCAGTAGTAGTCGATCTCGTCCTGGTCGGCGCAGTTGACCAGCAGCGAGATCGCCTCGGTGAAGGTGAACTCCGGGCCGCCGTTGATGGCGACGTACTCCTGGCCGTCGAGGGCGAACTCCACGGTCAGTACGGTGCCGGCCGGGCGCGGGCCCGCCTCGTTGTAGTAGGTGACGTTCTTGATCGTCGAGTTCGGGAACACCGAGCAGTAGAACTCGGCGGCCTCCTTGCCCTGGGTGTCGAACCAGAGGCTGGGCGTGATCTTGGGCATGGCGCTCTCCTGGCGTCGTCCGCGGGCCGGCCCCGTGTCGGGACGGGCCACTGTGTGTATTGACCGTGACGGCGCGCGGAAGTCATCGGTGTTCGCCGAACGGGTGTGACCGGCCGGTGCGGCACGCCGCTCCGCACCGGCCCCCACCAGTTCCCACCGGCCCCCACCGGGACGCTCGCGGTCACTTCCAGACGAAGGCCACGTCCTTGGTGTCGAGGTGCATGCCCGCCGGCACCCGCCAGGCGTCGACGCACACCCGCCAGCTGCCGGTCCTGCGCTCGCCGGGGGCGAGCGGCAGCGGGAGCCGGTGACTGGAGGTGATCGTTGCCCAGTCGATGCCGAGCGCACCGATGACATGGGCGCCGAAGGTGACCGTGCCGGAGGTGACGGGGCGGCCACCGGTGTTGAGGAAGTCGATACGCACCTTCTCGCACCAGCGGACGTCGGTGTCGGCGAGGTCCGGCTTGCCGACGAGGAGACCGGCGGGGGCGTCCGGGCCGGCGGGGACGGTGGGCGAGGGCGGCTTGGGCGCGGGAGAGCCGTGCGGTGGGGTGGATGTACCCGATGGGGAGGGCGAGTTGGGCGGGTCCTGGCCGTCCGTACCGGAGCCGGGAGGCGGTGCGGCGGAACCGGAGGGGCCGGGGGAGCTGCCGGGGGTGGGAGCCGGTCGGCCGGAGCGCGCGGCGTCGCCGCTGCCGCGGTCGCTGTCGCCGCTACGGGTTCCCCGGGCTCTCGGGGCCTCATGGCCGTCCAGCGGGGTCAGTACCACGCCGTCTCGCGGAGGTACGGGCCTGACCGGCGCGCGCCCGTCGGCGGGGCCTGCCGCGCCCACCGCGACATAGCCCTCTTCGGCCGCGCCTGCGCAGCCGGTGAGCAGGACACCCAGACACAGCACGGCCGCCGAGGCGGAGGCGTAGGTCGTTGTCGTCCGTCGCATCGGGACAGTGTTGCTGACGATGCGTCAGCTGTATAGGTCGAGGATGCGTCAGCTCTACGGGTCGCCCTGCGAAGGTCCCGCAACTGTCTGCGAAAGTCCTGCAACTGTCCGCCGAGCGGCGCGGAGCATCTGACGGCTGCCCCCCGGCGGACCGTTCCTCAGTCGGAGATCAGGCCCTCGCGCAGCTGCGCCAGGGTGCGGGTGAGCAGACGGGAGACGTGCATCTGGGAGATGCCGACCTCCTCGCCGATCTGGGACTGCGTCATGTTGGCGAAGAAGCGCAACATGATGATCTGGCGCTCACGGGCCGGGAGTTTGGCCAGCAGGGGCTTGAGGGACTCGCGGTACTCCACGCCCTCCAGGGCGCTGTCCTCGTAGCCCAGGCGGTCCGCCAGGGAGCCCTCGCCGCCGTCGTCCTCGGGCGACGGGGAGTCGAGCGAGGAGGCGGTGTAGGCGTTGCCGACGGCCAGGCCGTCGACCACGTCCTCCTCCGACACCCCCAGGCACAGGGCGAGTTCGGGAACCGTCGGGGAGCGGTCCAGCTTCTGCGAGAGCTCGTCGCTGGCCTTGGTGAGGGCGAGTCGGAGCTCCTGGAGCCGGCGCGGGACCCGCACCGACCATGACGTGTCGCGGAAGAAGCGCTTGATCTCGCCGACGACGGTCGGCATCGCGAACGTCGGGAATTCCACCCCGCGTTCGCAGTCGAAACGGTCGATCGCCTTGATCAGGCCGATCGTGCCGACCTGGACGATGTCCTCCATCGGCTCGTTGCGGCTGCGGAAGCGGGCCGCCGCGTAGCGCACGAGCGGGAGGTTGAGCTCGATGAGCGTGTCACGTACGTACGTACGCTCCGCGCAGTCCTTGTCGAGCGAGGCCAGCCGCAGGAACAGGGAGCGGGAGAGCGTGCGGGTGTTGATGGCGTCGTCGTCGTGCACGTGCGGTGCAGGCGCGGGAATCGCGGAGAGCACCTTCGAGCTGCCCAGTTCTACGGACATGCCACCCCCTTGAGGTCGCGGACGGGTCGCTGCGGCGTCCCCGGCCCGGGGCGGACCGAGGAGTGATACCTCCACCTGAATACCGGAGGCAGCGCTACGGCAAACGCGGTTCCTGCAGAATGTCACATGTCGGCAACACGCTGTAGCGCCATGTCGACATATCTGCGCAGGAACGGGTCGTCCGTCCCGGTTATGTGTCGATCCTGTTTGCGGATCGCAGGCGGGCGAAGCTCCGCGACAGTAGCCGCGACACATGCATCTGCGACACCCCCAGTTCGGCACTGATCTGTGACTGCGTCAGATTGCTGTAGTAACGCAGCAGAAGGATCCGTTGCTCGCGTTCGGGGAGCTGGACGAGGAGGTGTCGTACGAGGTCGCGGTGCTCGACGCCGGCCAGTTCGGGGTCCTCGTAGCCGAGGCGGTCCAGCAGGCCGGGGAGGCCGTCGCCCTCCTGTGCGGCCTCCAGTGACGTGGCGTGGTACGACCGCCCGGCCCGCAGGCAGGCCAGCACCTCGTCCTCGCCGATCTTCAGCCGCTCGGCGATCTCGGCGGTGGTGGGGGAACGCCCGTGCAGCACCGTCAGATCCTCGGTGGCGCCGTTGACCTGCACCCACAGCTCGTGGAGGCGGCGCGGTACATGGACCGTACGGACATTGTCTCGAAAGTAGCGTTTGATCTCGCCGACGACGGTGGGCATCGCGAAGGTCGGGAACTGCACACCCCGGTCCGGATCGAACCGGTCGATCGCATTGATCAGACCGATCGTGCCGACCTGGATGACGTCCTCCATCGGCTCGTTGCGGCTGCGGAAGCGCGCCGCGGCGTAGCGGACCAGCGGCAGGTTGGCCTCGATCAGCGCGGCACGGACGCGGGTGTGCTCGGGGGTGCCGGGCTCCAGGTCCGCCAGTTCGGCGAAGAGCACTTGTGTGAGCGCCCGCGTGTCCGCGCTACGGCTCTCGCGGGATGGAGCCTTGGGCGCAGTACGGGCCGTCACGGTCACGCCACCCTTTCACGGTGCTCACAGTGCATGAATCCGGCAAAAGCGGTCATAGCATTACAAGACAGGTGCACGGTGTGCAAGGACCTCATAACACCGTGTTGAACAGAGAGTTGGGTGGTCGGAGCGGGCCTTGGGGGAGGCGCGCGGGGCGGGCGGGTGGCGTACCCGGGGTGGGGTACGGCAAAGCCCCCCGCCCGGTGGGGCGAGGGGCTCGGCGTACGGCGTACGGGGAAGTGCGCGACTCAGAATTCGTAGTCGGCGATCACCCAGGTGGCGAATTCGCGCCACTGGGCGGCGGCTGCCTGGTGGGCCGGGTGCTCCAGGTAGCGCTTGAGGGCGTCCGCGTCGGCCACGGCCGCGTTGATCGCGTAGTCGTAGGCGATCGGACGGTCGGTGATGTTCCAGGCGCACTCCCAGAACTCCACTTCCGGGATCTCGTCCTTGAGGACCTCGAACGCGTGGACGCCGGCTCGCACCCGCTCGTCGTCGCGGGCGACACCGTCATTGAGCTTGAACAGGACCAGGTGGCGGATCACGGGGGCCTCCGTACGACGGGCGATCACCGGGGGCCGCCTGTCGGGGCGGCGGACCCCTAGTTGATCAGCTGGGTCATGAACTCGCCGACGCCCTGGGCGGCGGACGAGATGCCCTCGAAGCCTATCTGGACCAGGTCGGCGGCCCGTTGTGGGGACGTGATGATCGTGTACAGCACGAAGACGATGATCAGGTACATCGCGATCTTCTTCGCCTGTGCCATCAGTCCCGTCTCCCCTACGGCAGTCCCCTACGACAGTCCCGGCAGTGCCCGGTTGCAGTCGGGTGAGTGTAACCACACGTGTTCGAGCGCGGCAGCCGCGACGGCGGTGGAACCGGGGTACTGATCCGGACTTTATGGACCAAAGGCCCGCCAAAGGAGGCCCTTTGTCGGCCTGTTGAGACGCTTCGGGGGAGCACCATGAGTGAGTGGCCCAGTGGATCTGGCAGGAATTCCCGGGCCCGGACCAGGGCCTCACTGCGGGGTCCGCGCCGTGCGCCCCCCCTGACGCGGCGTGGACTTTGGGGTTCGGTCCTCGTCGGGGGAAGCGGCCGTCCCCCGACTCCGCTTCCCCCGACGATAATGGCGGGACGCCTGACCCGAGGGGGGACCCAGAATGCCCATGAACTCCGCACGGCCCGAACCCGATCCGTCGTACCCGGCCGGCCGTCTGCCCGCCCCGGCCCGTCGCCGCCCGTCGCATCCCACGCGGCCCGCCGTCGTGCTGGCACTGCTGATCGGCCTGCTGGCCGCGGCCGTCGCACCCGCGGCGGCAGCCGGCCGCGGTGCGGGGGAGTCCGCACGGGCGGCGGCCGCCACGAGCACGGTGATCCGCGCCGCCGAGGCGCCCGGCAGCGCCGCCCCCGCGCAGGCCGCCTCGTACGGCCACCACAGCGCGCACCACGGCGTGCACCAGGCCACGCACTACAAGACGGCCTTCAAGTCCAAGAAGGGCAAGTGGAAGTCGAAGGTCAAGAAGAAGAAGGGTTTCTTCAAGAAGCTCGGCATCTTCCTGATCGTGCTGTTCGTCGTCTTCCTGATCGTCCTGATCCTGGTGATCTGGCTGCTCGTCCGCTTCGTCCGTCGCGCGGTGAGCCGGCGACGCGACGCCTAGGGCCCAGCGGCCCGGCGGGCCCCTGCGGGCCCGGACATGACGAAGGCCCCGATCCCTGTGGGATCGGGGCCTTCGTTCGAGCGGTAGCGGTGGGATTTGAACCCACGGAGGAGTTGCCCCCTCACGCGCTTTCGAGGCGCGCTCCTTCGGCCGCTCGGACACGCTACCGAGAGAGAGCTTAGCCCACGGGTGGCCGTGCGCTGAAATCGGATTCCGGGGAGCGGGCCGAGCACCCTCCGCGCGGGCACGTGCCGCCGGTCAGCGGTCGCGGAAGAACGCGGTGAGTTGAGCGGCGCACTCGGCTTCGAGCACGCCGGTGACGACCTCCGGGCGGTGGTTGAGACGCCGGTCACGCACGACGTCCCACAGGGAGCCGGCCGCGCCCGCCTTGGCGTCGCGGGCGCCGTAGACGACGCGGTCGACGCGGGAGAGGACGACGGCGCCGGCGCACATCGTGCAGGGTTCGAGGGTGACGACGAGGGTGCAGCCGGTCAGCCGCCACCGGCCCGCCGGACTCCCGCCGCCCGGACCGGCGTCCTTTGCGGACCGCGCCGGGAAGGACCCCGTGCGCGCGGCTTCCTCCTGGAGGGTGCGGGCGGCCGCCCGCAGGGCGAGGATCTCGGCGTGCGCGGTGGGGTCGCCGGTGGCCTCGCGTTCGTTGTGGCCGGTGCCCAGCACCCGGCCGTCCGCGGACAGCACGACGGCGCCCACCGGGACGTCACCGGTCCCGGGGGCGCGGGCGGCCTCCTCAAGCGCCTGCCGCATCGACGCGATCCAGGGATCGCGCAGCGGGTCGGGCGCGGGGGAGGAGGGGGAACCGTGCAGCGGATCGGACTGGGGGGCGCTCATGCCCCCCAGTGTCGGTGACGGGGCTACCGGACGGCCTCCAGGATGTCCGTGCAGCCGAGGGCCTCGGCGATCGCGCCCAGGGCGTCGCCGTCGAGGGTGAGCAGTTCCTTCTCCCCGATGCCGAGGTCCTCCAGGAGCCGGGCGTCACCGAGCGGGCCGGCCGGGACGGGGGTGTCCGCCTCGTCCTCGCCCTGCTGCGTCTCGGGTTCGCCGTCCTCCGTGCCGTCCAGGTCGAGGCTTGCGAGTTCGTCCTCGACGTCCTTGTCGCGGCCGAGCAGCTCGTCGGTCAGCATCGCACCGTACGAGCTGCGGGCCGCCACGGCGGCGTTCGAGATGAAGACACGGGGGTCGTCGTCGCCGTCCAGCCGGATGACGCCGAACCAGGCGTCCTCCTGCTCGACCAGCGCCACCACCGTGTCGTCGTCCACCGCCGCCTCTCGGGCCAGATCGGCCAGATCGGTCAGCGTTTCCACATCGTCGAGCTCCGTATCGCTCGCTTCCCACCCGTCTTCGGTGCGCGCGAGCAGTGCGGCGAAGTACACCGTGACTCTCCCACTGGTCATAGGCGTGCCGGGCCGGGGCGGGGCGGCGCTGCACGCCGGTGGTCCCGCCCCTTCGGAATCGTGGCAGAAACATGGCGTTCGCGCGGGGTCTTCGACGCTGCGTCGTGCGGAGGTTGTGCGAGATGTCGCTCACGTGCCGCAGCGCGGGCCGGTGCGCGACGGATTTCCGCTACCGGCGGAACCACCCTTGCTACCAGCGGAAAGTGCGCATCCGCATGGCCATGCGCATGCGCTCGGCCCGCACCCGGCGCGGCTGGACGCGGTCGCGCAGCTCCTTGGCCTCGTGCAGGTCACGGAGGAATTGCGCGCGGCGTCGTCGGCGCGCCGCCGCGCTGTCATCGCCCGACCCGGTGCCGGAGGCCGGCCCCGGATCGCCATGGAGGGCGTCGTTCGTGTCGTCGGTCCGCTTGCGGTCGGGCACGCTGCACACCACCTTGGGCGCGATCTTTCGCCCGATGACGGGACGGCCGATCGGGCGTACGTGCCCACTTTCCCTCCTTTCGGTGCGGTCATGCCAGCCGGGCCGGGCGACCGTGGCCGGCAGCCGGGCGCCGCACGGCGGGCGTCGGGGCCCGCCGGCTCGGTTACTGTCGATGTCATGCGGATCCACGTCGTCGACCACCCGCTGGTGGCGCACAAACTCACCACACTGCGCGACAAGCGCACCGACTCCCCCACCTTCCGGCGGCTCGCCGACGAGCTGGTGACCCTGCTCGCCTACGAGGCCACCCGTGATGTGCGCACCGAGCAGGTCGACATCGAGACCCCGGTCACGGCGACCACCGGCGTGCGGCTGTCGCATCCGCGCCCCATGGTCGTGCCGATCCTGCGGGCCGGTCTGGGCATGCTCGACGGCATGGTCCGGCTGCTGCCCACCGCCGAGGTCGGCTTCATGGGCATGGTGCGCAACGAGGAGACGTACGAGGCGCACACGTACGCCACGCGGATGCCCGACGACCTCTCGGGGCGGCAGGTCTACGTCGTCGACCCGATGCTGGCCACCGGCGGCACGCTGGTCGCGGCGATCCGTGAGCTGATCAAGCGCGGTGCGGACGACGTCACGGCGATCTGTCTGCTGGCCGCGCCGGAGGGCGTCGCGGTCATGGAGAAGGAGCTGGCCGGGACGCCGGTGACGGTGGTCACCGCGGCCGTCGACGAGCGGCTGAACGAGGACCGCTACATCGTGCCGGGCCTCGGCGACGCGGGCGACCGGATGTACGGCACCGCCGGCTGAGCGAGCGCTTCTCCCCCCTGATCACTGTCGGGCCCCGCACCACCGGTGCGGGGCCCGTTCGCATGCGATCAGCAGGTGTCCTCGGCGGGTGCGGGGGAGGGGTGGGTCAGCACGGACAGGGACTTGGCGGCGGCCTGCTGGGTGGCCAGGTCCTTGAAGGCGTCGCCGAGGATCAGGTCGAGTTCGGCGCTCTTGCGGTCGTCGGTCTTCTGCTGGGCGCCGGCGAGCTGGGTGGCCAGCACCTTCAGCGGGCCGTCGACCGCCGCCCTGGGGCCGAGCAGTATCCCGGCGCCCTTGACCTTCTTGTCGTAGGCGGCCGGGGCGTTGCCCACCTTCCCGATCTTGAAGCCGCGCTTCTTGAGCTCGTCGGCGGTGCGCTTGGCGAGACCGGAGCGCTGGGTGGCGTTGAAGACGTTGACGGTCAGGGTGCCGGGCGCGGGCGGCTTCTGCGCCGCGGTCCTGGCCTGCGCCCCGTCCGCCCGGCCGCTGTCCCGGCAGTGCTTCTTGCCCGGGGAGGCCTGGGCGGTGCCGCCCTTGCCGCCGAAGACGTCGATGAGCTGCAGCGTGCCCCAGCCGATCAGACCGAGGGCACAGACGGTGGCGACGAGGGTGAGGACGATCCGGCGACGGTGCCGGGGACGGCGCATCCGCGGATACCTGTCGCCCGTGACGCGGTACTTCTTACCGCCCATGCCTGGAGGCGTCAGCATGCTCATGGGCGCAGCGTAGTGCGGACGGCGGTCCGTGCCTACTAAATGATCAACGCGTGGCGCAAGACCCAACCCAAAAGGATCAATTCGGGCGGTGGGCGGTCCGGGGCGCCGGGCAAACGCCCCCCGCGGGCCGGGGCGTCAGTCCAGTTCGAGGACGCGGGCGTGCAGCACCTGGCGCTGCTGGAGCGCGGCGCGCACCGCGCGGTGCAGGCCGTCCTCCAGGTAGAGGTCGCCGCCCCACTTCACGACGTGCGCGAAGAGGTCGCCGTAGAACGTGGAGTCCTCGGCGAGCAGCGTTTCGAGATCGAGCTGCTGCTTGGTGGTCACCAACTGGTCGAGGCGTACCGGGCGCGGGGCGACATCCGCCCACTGGCGGGTGCTCTCCCGGCCGTGGTCGGGGTACGGCCGCCCATTTCCGATGCGCTTGAAGATCACACGGAAAGCCTACCGGGCGAGCGGCACCGGGCGCAGCCATGCCGCAGCAGTGCAAAAGGATCATTGGCGGCAAATTTGGATCATTGGCGGGTGACACTCCGGGGGATATGGCCGGATGCGACCCGAACGGACTACGGCGCGCCCCGCCCCGTCCGGGCGCGCCCCGTTCCGCGCCGGTGCCCGCCGCCTCCCTCGGACGCCGTCACCGCCGTCACCACTTCCGCGCCGCCGCCAGGCTCGTCTGCCAGTACGTGACCTTGGCGGTGTGCGGGTCGACGGGTACCGGGGCGCGGTCGTCCAGGCCGACCTGGGTGGGGTGGGCGCGGGCGGTCAGCGCGACCCCGAACTGGGAGATCTTCCTGCCGCCCCGGCTCCTTCCGTAGTGCGGGCCGCCGTCGGCCGAGGTGGTGATCGTGGCGTACGCGGTCGCGCGGGGCGCGAGGGCGACCACGGACGGTGGCCGGCTGTCCTCGATCGCGGGGATCGCGGGCTGCCGGTCGTCGCCGAAGCGCAGCAGGGGGTAGCCCTGGGCGGCGAAGTCGCAGGTCCGGTCGGAGTCGTTGGTGACCGTCAGCAGCATGCGGTGGGCGGGGTGGGGCAGCGCGCCCGCGTGGAAGCGGAGCATCTCGGGCGTGCAGGCGACCCGCCCGCCGGGGCCGGGACGGTCACCGCCGTCCGGTGGGGCGGGCGGGGCGGGGGCCGGTGACACGGCGGTGGCCGGCGCGTCCGCCCGGGTGCCGTAGCCGTCGTGGCAGCCGGCGGTCAGCGCCAGCGCGGCGGTGGCGGTCAGGCCCGCGGCGAACGCCCGGCGGGCGGTGACGGCGGTGATGGGCGGCATAGGGGACTCCCCCCGGGACGATGGCTGCACACGACCTTCGGTGCGGGCGCTGATGATCGGCTAACGCGCCGCTAACGCCTGTCCGGGGGCGCGCGGGTGCCACGGCGCCGACGCGCGGCCGGCGTCGGCGCCGTGGAATCGGCCGGGTCCCTGCCCGGGGCCGTCAAAGCGACGAGGGCGAGGGGGAGTTGCTGCGGTCGGGGGTGGCCGACGGTGTTGCCGAGGAGGGCGGCCGGGTGGTCTCCACCGGGCGGCCGCCCGTAGGGGAGGTGGGGGTGGCGCTGGGGGCGCGCCCGGGTGGGCGTGCGGGGTCGGCGCCGGTCGAGGGGGAACCGGAGGGGCTCGGGGTGCGGCCGGGGCCCGCCGGCGTGTCGGGCGGCGTCGGCTCGGGGGGCGGGACGCTGCGCGTCGGGGACGGGGTCGGGAGGGGGCTCGGTGAGGTGGCGGGGGGTGCGGGGCGGACCGGCGGGCCGTCCGGGGCGGTCGCCAGATAGCCGAGCGCGACGGCGGCGGCCGCGGCGGCCGCCGCCAGCGGCAGGCCGAAGCGGCGCAGCCAGGGCCGCTGCGGGCGGGCCGGCCGGCCGCGGCGCAGGGCCGGCCCCGGGGGCGCGGCGGGCCGCAGGTCCCGGATGTCGATGCTGTCCGCGCGGGCCGCGAGAGCCCGCCGCAGCCGCTCCTCGACGCGCCGCTCGGGCTCCGTGCCGGGGCCGTTCATGACCGCGCCTCCAAGGTCTTCTCCAGTGCGTCCAGGGCCCTGCTGGCGAGGGATTTCACCGCGCCGCGGCTGATGCCCAGCGTCGTCGCGATCTGCGCCTCCGACAGATCGCACCAGTAGCGCAGTACGAGGACCTCGCGGCGCCGCGCGGTCAGCCCGCCGAGCGCGGCGAGCACCTCGCGGTGCTCCTCGTCCAGCACGATCCGCTCCTCCGCGGACGGCGCGTCGGCCTCGTAAGGCGGGGTGTAGTCGCGGGCGGTGCGCCGGCGCCGCAGCACCGAGCGGGCGGCGTTGACGACCGCGGTGCGCAGATAGGCCAGCGCGTTGTCGACCTCGCCGAGCTGGTCGCCGTGCCGCTTGTAGAGCGCGGCGAAGGCGTCCTGGACGACGTCTTCGGCGGTGGCGCGGTCGTCGACGAGCAGGACGGCCAGCCGGACCATGGAGAGCCGGTGCGCGTGGTAGAGCTCGCTGATCGTGGGGCGGGGGTCGGGCGGCGGGGCGGTCGCGTCGTCGGGCAGGCGGTGCCCGTACGGCGGGTGGCCGTCCTCGGGTGGCCGGGCGAAGGGCCCGGGGCGGTGCGGTGCCTCGCGGTGGACGGCCGCCGGGCGGGCGGCGCGCAACAGCCGTCGCCACAGGGCGTGCCGGGGCCCCGGCAGGGCGAACCGTACCGGGGCGCTGTGCGGGCCGACGGAGTACTCCATGTGTTCCTTCGGGGCGGCCGGGCGCCGGTTCAGCCGCGCCGGCGCCGGACGGCGTAGACCGTGCCGCCGCCCGCGGCGATCAGTGCCGCGGCGCCGCCACCGAAGGCCATCGTGGTCGCGGACGAGGCCCCGGTGTGCGCGAGTTCCCTGCCGTTCCCGCTCCGGGGCGCCTTGGACGGCTCGGCGTCGGGGCGGGGCGAGGCGGTGGTGCTCGGCCGCGGGCCCGGGAGGGTGGGCGAGGCGGACGGGCGGGGGCCGGCGGGCGAGCTGGGTGCGGCGGTGGGGGACGGGCTGACGCTGGTGTCCGGGGCGGGCGTCGGCCGCGCACTGCCGTCGGTCGGGCGCGGGGCGGGTGACGGGGTCGCCTGCCCCGGCCGGGTGTGCCGCGGCGCGGGCGTGCGGTCATCGGCGTGGGCGGTGCCCGCCGCCGACAGCGCGGTGAAC
This sequence comes from Streptomyces sp. NPDC059008, assembly GCF_042749045.1. Lineage (NCBI taxonomy): Bacteria > Bacillati > Actinomycetota > Actinomycetes > Kitasatosporales > Streptomycetaceae > Streptomyces > Streptomyces sp. NPDC059008. The sequence continues at coordinate 568,675 of NZ_JBHYJC010000001.1, forward strand.
GCCAGCGCCGCGAGCAGCCCGGCGCCGGCCGCGCGGCGCAGGGCGGGGCGGCCGGCGGAACGGGCGGCGCGCCGCGGGGCGGCATCGGCCGCGTGCGGGGAAACGGCGCGGATGAGGCGGGAGGTGCGGATGTGCTTCACGGTCGGCTGCTCCACGTTCTTCGACGGGCGGCGCCTGATGGCGCCCTCACCCGTCACGACGTGCGGCGGACGCGGGGGTTGCCGGGCGGCGGCGAGAATCTTTCGCGGGCCGGCTCGGCCGGTGGCCGTCCCGGCTCCCAGAGGGCCGCGACAGCAGCGCCGACAGCGCCGGCGCCCGGGACGGCCGGTGGTGGGCCGCCCCGGGCGCGCCGGCCGTCGGTGGTCGGCGGCCGGTGACGATCCGTGCGGGGCGACCGGGTCGTGGGCGCCCCGCCGGTGGCCGTGTCAGATGGTCGCCGTGTCGATCACGAAGCGGTAGCGCACATCGCTCGCCAGCACCCGCTCGTACGCCTCGTTGATCCGGTCCGCGCTGATCACCTCGATGTCCGCGGCCAGCCCGTGCTCACCGCAGAAGTCCAGCATCTCCTGCGTCTCGGGGATGCCGCCGATCATCGACCCGGCCAGCGACTTCCGTCCCGGGATCAGCGCGAACGGCGCGACCGGAAGCGGCCGTTCGGGCGCCCCGACCTGGACCAGGGTGCCGTCGGTGCGCAGCAGGCCGAGGTAGGCGTTCAGGTCGAGGTCGGCCGAGACGGTGTTGAGGATCAGGTCGAAGGTGCCCGCCAGCGCCTCGAACGTGGCCGGGTCGGAGGTCGCGTAGTAGTGGTCCGCGCCCAGCCGCAGGCCGTCGTCCTTCTTGCGCAGCGACTGGCTCAGCACGGTGACCTCGGCGCCCATGGCATGCGCGATCTTCACACCCATGTGTCCGAGGCCGCCCAGGCCGACGACGGCGACCCGCCTGCCCGGACCGGCCTTCCAGTGGGCGAGGGGGGAGTAGAGGGTGATACCGGCGCACAGCAGCGGGGCCGCGGCGTCCAGCGGGATGCTGTCGGGGATGCGCAGCGCGTAGTTCTCGTCGACGACGAGGTGCGTGGAGTAGCCGCCGTAGGTGGGCTCGCCGTCGCGGCCGGTGGCGTTGTACGTACCGACGTTGCCGAGCTCGCCGGTGCAGTACTGCTGCAGGCCGGCCCGGCAGTTCTCGCACTCCCGGCAGGAGTCGACGAAGCAGCCGACGCCGACGCGGTCGCCCGCCCGGTAGCGGGTGACCGCGGAGCCGACCTCGGCGACCACACCGGCGATCTCGTGACCGGGGACGATCGGGAAGTTCCCGCCCTCGCCCCACTCGGCGCGCACGGTGTGGATGTCGGAGTGGCAGATGCCGGCGTACTTGATCTCGATCAGGATGTCGTGGGCACCCAGCTCGCGGCGCGGAATCGTGATCCGCTCCAGTGGGGCCTTGGGGGCGGGCGCGGCGTACGCGGAGACAGAGGTGTGGGTCATGCCATCGAGAATCCGACGTTCCGGTTGTTGTAGCCAGTGCCCTGTTCAACCTGGGCACGCCGTGCCTACCCCTGCCAGGACCACCCTCCGCTTCGGCCGGCCGGCCGCCGGCCGAGGCGGAGGATCTTCGCCGTAGGGCGTGTGCCCTTAGGAGAAGACCACCGAGCGGAGCTTCAGCCGCTCGGAGGCGTGGCCGCCGTTCGGGCGGAGGGTGAAGTAGTCGCCGTCGCAGTGGGCGCCGGTGAAGACGGTGGCGGTGGAACCGGTGTCGTTGCGGGGCGAGTGCGAGGGCGGGGCGAATTCGGAGGCCACCTTGGAGAGCGTGATGCACTGCCGGCTGGGCGGGTCGGGCAGCACGCTCAGGTGAGAGCCGCCGCCCAGGTCCTCGTAGACGTAGCTGAAGGTGCCGGTGGCGGCGCCGGCCGAGGAGGCGGGCAGGGACAGTGCGAGCGCGAGGGCGGTGGCGGCGACGGTGGCGGCGCGACGTAGACGCATGGGGACATTCCTTCCGATTCCGGTAACTCTGCGGAAGGGGGCTGCCCATGCGTGCGCCCGGTGATGTGGCCCGTCACACGAAGGGGTGCCGGCGAATCGATCCGTCGAGCGCTGTACGAGACGCCGGAACCCGCATGATCAACTGGTCGCCACTCTAGGGCTGTTGAGGAACGGTGCTGCGCTCCCTCAGGACGCCCGCGATCCGCTCGCACCAGTCCCGGGTCTCCCGTTCGAAGCCGAGGCCGCGCAGACAGGTCAGATACGGGCCGATGCGCACGCCGTGGGCCAGGAACTCCGACTCGTCCCGCTCGCCGCGCAGCCGGGCCAGCAGCTTCTCGAAGATCTCGACCTTGGCGGCGGCGGTCCGGGCCCGCTCGTCGAGCTGCTCGATCACGGGCGCGGCGTCGATCCGGTCCACGGCCTGCACCTTCACCAGCAGATCGTCGCGGATGAACGACGGCTTGGAGGAGGCCGCGGCGAACCGCTCCAGCTCGGCCAGGCCCTCGTCGGTGACATGGAACAGCCGCTTGTTGGGCCGGGTCTCCTGCACCACCTGCCGGCCGCCGACCAGCCCCGCCGCCTCCAGCCTGGTCAGCTCGGCGTAGAGCTGCTGCGGCAGCGCGTGCCAGAAGTTGGCGACGCCGACGTCGAACGCCTTGGCCAGCTGGTATCCGCTGTACTCGCCGTCCAGCAGTGCCGCCAGTACCGCGTGCTTGAGAGCCATCGCCCCGGGTCGCCCCTTCCCCGCTCTTCCCATACTCAAGAATATGACTAATCATATCCGTGACTAGGAAGCGGCGAGAGGGGACGACCATGGCGACGGTGGCGCGGACCGCGCAGGCCACTGCGGAGCGGTTCAAGGCGGCGGTGGAAGCGGGCGAACTCGGCGCGCTGGAGGAGCTGTTCACCGAGGACGTCCGCCTGTACAGCCCGGTGAAGTTCACGCCCTTCGAAGGGCGGCCGATGGTCCTCGGGCTGTTCGGGGTGCTGCTGCACACCTTCGAGGACTTCCATTACGTGGGCGAGCTGGCCGGCAGCGCGGAGACGGCGGCCGGGGCGGCGGCCGGCCCCGCCGACTCGAAGATCCTGATCTTCCGGGCCACCGTGCGCGGCAAGCAGATCCACGGCATCGATCTGCTGCAGTTCGACGAGGCGGGCCTGATCAAGGAGTTCACGGTGATGGTGCGTCCGCAGTCCGCGGTGCAGGCGCTGGGGGAGGCGGTGCTGGACGGCCTGGTCGCCGCGGGGCTGGCGCCGCAGCCGTAGACGGGACTTCGCGGACCCTCTAGGGGGTGGGTGGCTTGCCCCTGGCGCCCGTGCCGGGCGGGGGCCTCGGTGGCGACGCCGGCGGGCGTGCCGGGCCGAGGCCCCCCGGGGCGGCGGCCTACACCCGCTCGGTCTGCTCCGTCGAGATCGCGGCCGCCGGGCAGAGGGCGGCCGCCTCGCGTACCGCGTCGTGCAGCTCGGCCGGCGGTTCGGCGTCGACGAGGACGACGATGCCGTCCTCGTCACGCTGGTCGAACACGTCGGGTGCCGACAGCACGCAGCTTCCGGCGCCGCAGCACTTGTCCTGGTCGATGTGGACGCGCATGGTTCTCCCCGTAGTCGGGTGTCGGGTGGCGGGAGTTGGTGCCGGGCCTTCGGGGGCCAGAGTGGCGAGTGGAGCGGAGCGATGTCGAGAGCCGGGTGCCTGGTTCCGGGCATCAGGGTCCGGGCTCGGGCTCCGGGCATTCCGGTTACGGGTTTCCGGTGTGCGCTGAGAAGCCCGGGGCTCGTTCACCAGGCGACCGGGAGTGCGTGCACCCCGTAGATCCCCATGTCGTGGCGGAACGGGACGTCCTCAAAGGGAACGGCCAGCCGCAGGTCCGGTAGCCGGCGCAGCAGGGTTTCGAGGGCGATCTGCAGTTCCACCCGGGCCAGCGGCTGCCCCAGGCACTGGTGGACGCCGAAGCCGAAGGCGACATGGCGGCGGGCGTCGCGGCCGACGTCGAGCGCGGCGCCGTCGGGGAAGACGTCCTCGTCGCGGTTGGCGGTGTTGATCGTGCACAGCAGGCCCTCGCCGGCGCGGATGGTGACGCCGCCGACGGTGATGTCCTCGGTGGCGACCCGCGGCAGGCCGTTGTGGACGATCGTCAGATAGCGCAGCAGCTCCTCGACGGCGCCCTTGATCAGCGAGGGGTCCTCGCGCAGCCGCGCCAGCTGGTCGGGGTTGCGCAGCAGGGTGAGGGTGGACAGCGCGGTCATGTTCGCGGTGGTCTCATGGCCGGCGATCAGCAACAGCCTGCCCATGGAGGCGATTTCGAGGGCGTCGAGTTCGCCGCGGTCGACCAGCCGGCTGACGATCCCGCCGTCCGGGGACTGCCGCTTGGACTCGGCGAGCTCACTCAGATAGTGCTCCAGGTCCGCCTGCGCGGTGCGTACGTCCTCGGGCGCCGAGCCGAGGTTGAGCAGGATCCGGCTGCGCTCCTGGAAGAAGTCGTGGTCCTCGTACGGGACGCCGAGCAGCAGGCAGATGACCAGGGACGGCAGCGGCAGCGCGAACTCGGCCACGAGGTCGGCCGCGTCGCGGCCCTCGGTCATCCGGTCGAGCAGTTCGTCGGCGATGCGCTGCACCTCGGGGCGCATCCCCTCCATCTTCTTGATCATGAAGTCGGCGGTGAGCATCCGGCGCTGCCGTGCGTGCTCGGGGTCGTCCGTGCGGATGAAGGACGGGGAGTTGGAGAACAACTCCCGTGCGCCGGCGGTGAGGAAGGGGAAGCCCGGGTGGGTCGCGTCGGCGCTGAACCGCGGGTCGCCGAGCACCGCCCGTACGTCCTCGTACCGGGTCACCAGCCAACAGGAGGAGCCGTCCCACAGCGTCGCCCGGGTGACGGGCTCCTCCCGGCGGGCACGTTCGACGCCGGGTGCCGGATCGAAGGGGCAGCCGCCGGCCCGGGAGGCCGGGAGGGTGAGGGCGGCGGGGCCCTCACCCGGGCCGGCGTCGCGCTGCGCCTCGGTGCGTTCTGCGGTCGTCATGCGGCTGGTCCTTCCGCGATCGGGGCACGGCGCTGCCGTGGTGAACGGTGTGCGGGTGGCGCCACTCCTCGACGGTCAACTGCGGCTGCGGGGCGATGGGTTGACGTGGACGTAATTAGTTACCTTAGTTAAGCAACTAAGTGACGCCACGTTAACTCACCCCGAGCGGGGCCGTGAAGGGGCGGTCACGGCCGCCGTGAGGTTGGCTCAAAGCGAGCGGGCAGGCGTACGGAGCGTGCGCGGAGCATCCCGTTCCCGTGGTCACCGGGGCGGTTAAAGTGCCTGCATGCCGGAGCCCGGAAGAGACCAGGACCCCACCGCCGCACTGCAAAGAGTGCTGGCCACGCTGTCCTACCTGCTCACCCGATCCCGGGCGCACGAACGCCAGGCGGCCAGGGCGGGCGTCACGGCGGCCCGCTCCGACCTGTGGCTGCTGATGGCCCTGGAGGACAGCGGAGGGGTCAGCAGGGTCGGCGACCTGGCCGAGCTGCTGATGGTCGAGCCCCCTCATGTCACCCGCCAGATAGGGCAGTTGGAGTCCCAGAACCTCGTCGAACGCACCCCGGACTCGGCCGACCGGCGCGCCCGCCAGGTCGCCATCACCCCGCACGGCAAGGCCGTCCTGAAGCGCCTCCAGCACACGAGCCAGGCCGGTCTCCACGAGGCACTCGACGGTTTCGACGACACCGATATCGCCACCACCGTCGCCGTCCTCGACCACCTGGTCGCCTGGGCCCGCCACCGGCACGCACAGGAGGAACGGCAGCGGGGGCGGGGCGGCATGGACACGCCCTGAGGCCGGGACCTTTGGGCCGGGCCGCACAGGACCCGACCCACCAGACGAGGCGCGGAACGCCTGTGGTGTGACCACCCGCCGTCCGCGTGCGACTTCCTGCTGTCCGCGTGCGACTTCCTGCCGTCCGTCCGACTGCCCGCCTGTCGTCCGCCCGAGCCGGCAGCGGCTCGGTGCGGTTCACCGGACGACCCGGCGACCTCGGATCCGGTGTCGCCGAATCGCGGTGCTACGCGTTCTCGGCGCGTGCTACTCGATCTCGACGCGGCCGCTGGGGGCCTGGCCGTTGGGGGAAGCGGCGGTGTCGCTCTTGTCGGGGGTGCCGAGGTTGCGGCGGACGGAGTCGAGGATGGTCAGGCCCTGGCCGACCAGGCCGGCGGCGATCTCGCCGAGGCCGTCGGTGCCGTTGAGGACGTTGACGTTGGCGTTGGCCAGGCCCGCGGAGGCTTCCTTGACGATCTGCGGGAGCTGGTCGATGAGCATCCGGTCCAGGGCGACCCGGTCGTAGGAGGCGGCGGCCTCGGCCTGGATCTTCATGCGCTCGGCCTCGGCCATGGCCAGCAGCTTGATGCGCTCGGCCTCGGCCTCGGCGGGCTTGACCACCTCGGCGACCAGTTCCTGCTGGCGCAGCCGGGCCCGGCGCTCGGCCAGCTCGGTCTGCGCGGCGAGGACTTCCTGCTGCGCGTGCGCCTGGGCGAGCGGGCCGGCCTGGGCGGCGTGGGCCTGGGCACGGTCCACCTCGGCGGAGTACTCGGCCTGGACCACGGCGGTCTGCCGGGAGTATTCGGCCTGATTGCGCGCGGCCTCCTGCTGCGCCTCGACCGATGCCTGGGTGGCCTGGGCCTGCGCGATCTGTGCCTGGCGCTGGATGGCTGCCTTGTGCGGGGCGGACATCGCCTCGATGTAGCCGGTGTCGCCGTCGTCGATCGACTGGATCTGGAGGGAGTCGACGATCAGGCCGATCTTGGCCATCTCGGTCTTGGAGGTCTCCAGGACCTCGGTGGCCAGCTTCTGCCGCTCGGTGACGATCTCCTCGACCGTCATCGAACCGATGATGGAGCGCAGATGACCGGCGAAGATGCGGCCGGTGAGGATCGACATCTGGTCCTGGTCGGACAGGAAGCGCTGACCGGCGTTGACGATGCTCTCGGTGTCGTTGCCGACCTTGAAGGCGATCACGGCGCGGACCGTGAGGGTGATGCCCTGCCGGGTCACGCACCGCTCGGCCACCTCGGCCTCACACATCGCCAGGGTCAGAAAGCGGACCTTGCGGAAGACCGGGAGCACGAACTTGCCGTGGCCGGTCACCACTCGAAACGGCGCGCCCCCCTGTCCACGCCTGCCACCCGAGATCAGCATGGCTTGATCGGGGGAGGGAACGCGGTAACCGAACATCTGGTGTCTCCTCAACGGGCGTCGCCGGGGTCGCCGGTCAACGCGTCCAACGGATCGGCCCACTCCATGACGTCGACCTGGCGATGGCCACGGGACTCGGTCACGAGCACGGTCGCCCCTACCGGAAGGGGCTGGGCGGACCAGGCGAGAAAGGCCTCCGAACCGCCTCTGATCCGCACCAGGACCTCACCGGGGCCGGCAGCCCCGCGAGTGCCGATCAGCAGCACTCCCGTACAGCCGATCACGGCATCGTCCTGTGCCATCGGCGGCTGTCCTCCCCCGTAACGTTCCTGGAAAAACGACCTTAGCGCCCTGGCGCACGGGGGCATATGGGGGGATGGCGGCGAGTTGGGGTGCCGGTTCGCGGTGCGCCGCCGGGGCACGCCCCACGCGTCAGAATGCCGTCAGGGAGCGGTCGGAACTCCGGCGGAAATCAGCGTGCGGAGGGTAGTGCGTCGAGGGCGGCGAGGATGTCGGAGGGCTCGGCGCGGGCGACGTAGTCGGTGTCTATGAAGGCCCAGCGGATGGTGCCGTCGCGGTCGATGACGTAGGTGGCGGGCACCGGCAGGGTGCGGGGATGGCCGCCGTTGACGCGCTGCAGGTCGAAGCCGAAGGAGTCGTACACGGCGGCCAGCTCGTCGGTCAGGTCGAAGGCGAGGCCGTACCGCTCGGCGGTGTCCGAGCCGACGTCGCTGAGGACGTCGAAGGCCAGGGAGTGCTTCTCGGCGAGGGTGAGGGACTCGTCGGGGATCTGGGGCGATACGGCCACCAGGTGGGCGCCGCGGGCGGTGATCTCGGCGTGGTGCTGCTGGAGGGCGCGCAGGGCCAGGTTGCAGAAGGGGCACCAGGCGCCGCGGTAGAAGGTGAGCACGACGGGGCCGGTGGACAGGAGGGTGTCCAGGCCGACGGTTTCGCCGGTGGCGGTGGGCAGGCGGAAGCCGGGGGCCGGGTCGCCGACCTGCCGGGCCCTGGCCGCCCGGCCCGACGCGGCGAGGTCGCGGCCGGCGCGCTCCATCACGGCGCGGGCGGCGGCGGGGAGTTCGGGGTAGCCGGCGCGGAAGAACGCGGTGAGTTCGTCGTTGAGGCTCATGGGCGGGTCTGCTCCTGGGGTGAGGGTCGGGCGCGCAGCGGGGCGAGGGCGGCGGTCACCGTGTCCGTCAGGGACTGTGCGTCGGCGCCGGCGCGGGAGCGCAGATTGACGCCGTACGCGAGGGTCGCCAGCACCGCGGCGGCGTCGTCGAGGTCGGTGGACGGCTGGAGTTGGTGCAGTTCGGCTGCGGTTTCCAGGGCGGAGCGCATGGCGGACCGGAGCGCGCTGTGATGCTCTTCGAGCAGGTCGCGGATGCCGGGATCGGCGGACTCGGGACCGGCGTAGGCGTTGGTGACCATGCAGCCCCAGCCGGCGACCGGCCCGGCGCAGCGGATGCCGATCAGTCCGCTGAAGAACTCCTCGACCGCGGTCAGGCCCGAGCCGGCCGACGAGAGCCGGGCGAAGGCCGGCGTCGAGTGCCGCTCTATATAGCGGCCCAGCGCCGCGGCGTAGAGACCGTCCTTGTTGCCGAACGTCGCATAGAGGCTGGAGCGGCTGACTCCGGTCGCGGTCACCAGGGCCTGGATTCCGGTGGTGGGCAGACCCTGGCGCCAGAAGACCTGGAGGGCGTCGTCGAGCACGATGTCGGGGTTGAAGTGTTTGATGTCGGGCATGGCGGCCTGCTCGTCTCGCGTTGCGGAGTCCTTGCGCAACTCATCTTGGAACGGTTATTCCAAGATACTCCGACTCAGCGCCTGCGCAAGGGAGTTGGGGCAGTCGCTGTGGAAAACATCCGGAGCCGGCACCTCCGGAAACCCGCGCCCCCGCCCCCTTGGCGCCGGTGGCGCGGGCAGGGCCCGGCCGCGGTGGGCGAGCTGCCGGGTGAGCTGCCGAGTGAGGTGCCGGCGCCGGGCGAACGGTCAGTGGAAGGGGAGGGGGTGGCCCCGCTCCGCCTCCGGGCGCGGGCCGAAGATCCGCCGCTCCGCGGCCGTGATCGCGACATCGTGGATGCCGGCCTCCCGGCGGCGCATCAGCCCCTCCTCGTCGAACTCCCACAGCTCGTTGCCGTAGCTGCGCCACCACTGGCCGTCCGCGTCGCGGCTCTCGTACTGGAAGCGCACCGCGATGCGGTTGCCGCTGTAGGACCACAGCTCCTTGCGCAGCGCGTAGTCCAGCTCCCGGGACCACTTCCGGTGCAGGAAGGTCACGATCTCGTCCCGGCCGGTGAGGAAGGTGTCGCGGTTCCGCCAGACCGAGTCCTCGGTGTAGGCGAGGGCGACCCGCTCCGGGTCGCGGGTGTTCCAGGCGTCCTCGGCCGCCTGCACCTTCCGCAGGGCGCTCGGCTCGTCGAACGGGGGGAACGGGGGGCGTGGTGCCATGGTGGGCTCCCTGTCTCGGTGGGGCCGCCTCGGCCCTCGGTGGGGCCGTCGCGGCACGAAGGAGAACGATCGTTCTCCCTCTGGTCGGCTAGTGTAGAGAACGACCGTTCTTCTGAAAAGCCGCGCCGAAGAAGAGCCACGGAGGTGTCATGGACCACGACGAGGCCCGCGCACAAGCCCGCACGCGGATACTCGACGCCGCCGAGAAGCTGTTCTACGACCGCGGGATCCAGGCCGTCGGCATGGACGAACTCCGCACCGCCGCCGGGGTGTCGCTCAAGCGCCTCTACCAGTGCTTCCCCGCCAAGCACGACCTCGTCGAGGCGTATCTGCGCCGACGCGACGAGCGCTGGCGCGCCGACCTCGCCGGCTACGTCACCGAGCACGCCGACGACCCCGCGAACCGGCCGCTCGCGGTCTTCGACTGGCTGCACGACTGGTTCTCCGCGCCGGACTTCCGCGGCTGCGCGTTCATCAACGCGTTCGGTGAGCTGGGCGCAGTCTCCGACGGGGTCGGCCAGGTCGCCCGGGAGCACAAGCGGGCGCTGCTGTCCTACCTGACCGGGCTGCTCCAGGACGTTCCGGTGCGCCAGCCCGCCCCTCTGGCGGGCCAGTTGGCGCTCCTGGTCGACGGTGCGATCACCGCCGCCGCGGTCTCGGGCGAGCCCGACGCGGCCCGGCACGCCCGCACCGCCGCCGAGAGCCTGCTGGCGGCGTGCGCTGCCCGGCCGTAGCCACCCGGCCGCGCCGTCACTCATAGGGGCGGATTCCGCGGGGCCGGCGCATGGCCGGGCGCCGCGCGGGCCAAACCTGTCTGCGGCTACCGCGCCGCCCGGCCCGGTCCCACCGGGCCCGCCGGGCAGGACAGTCCGCACGGCAGGCACGGTGCTCGAAGGAGAAGGAGAACGTCCGATGCCCAGGGGTCCGCGTACCTGCGCCGCCGTCCTTTCCGTGGCGGCCGGCCTGCTGCTGGCCACGGCACCCGCCGCCCACGCCGTCGCCCCGGCCTCCCCGTCCCCCGCCGCCGCACCGCAGCAGGTCCGCGGCCACTGCGGCTACTACGACGGTCAGGCCACCACACGGCGCGGCGACTCGGGCGACGGGGTCAGGGAGGTCCAGTGCCTGATCAACTACTGGAGCGGCCGCAGCGTGCTGGACGGCGACGGCGACTTCGGTCCGCAGACCGAGAGCTGGGTGGCGCACTTCCAGGACGTGCACGGCCTCCTGGCCGACGGGGTCGTCGGTCCCCAGACCTGGAAGGCCCTGCGCGCCGCCTAGACCCGCACCGCCCCCGCGCGTCGCCCAGGGGGTGTTCGCACCCCGCGCCCGCCCGCCTCGCTCCTAGGCCAGTACCCGCTCCAGGCCGGCCAGCGCCGAGGCCAGTTCCTCGCCGGTGATCGTCAGCGGCGGGGCGAGCCGGATCGTCGAGCCATGGGTGTCCTTGACCAGGACGCCCTCCTTGAGCAGGCGTTCGCTGATCTCGCGGCCGGTACCCAGGGCGGGGTCGATGTCGACGCCGGCCCACAGGCCGCGGGCGCGGAAGCCGGTCACGCCCTTGCCGACCAGGGCGGACAGGCCGGTACGGAGGACCTCGCCCAGGTCGGCCGCACGGCGCTGGAACTCGCCGGTGGCCAACAACTCGACGACGGCCGAACCGACCGCCGCCGCCAGCGGGTTGCCGCCGAACGTCGAGCCGTGCTGGCCGGGGCCCAGCACACCGAGCACCTCGCGACGGGCGACGACCGCGGACACCGGGACGATGCCGCCGCCGAGCGCCTTGCCGAGCAGCAGGACGTCGGGGGCGACGGACTCGTGCTCGACGGCCAGGGTGGTGCCGGTGCGGCCCAGGCCGGACTGGATCTCGTCGGCGATGAGCAGGCACCCCGCCCGCCGGGTGAGCTCGCGTACGCCGGTCAGGTAGCCGTCGTCGGGGATGACCACGCCCGCCTCGCCCTGGATGGGCTCGATCAGCACCGCGGCCGTGGTCTCGTCGACGGCCGCTTCCATGGCGGCGAGGTCGTTGTACGGGACGGTGCGGAAGCCGGGGGCGAAGGGGCCGAAGCCGATCCGGGCCGTCGCGTCGTCGGAGAAGCCGACGATCGTGGTCGTACGGCCGTGGAAGTTGCCGCCGGCCACCACGATCGTGGCCCGGTCCGCGGGGACGCCCTTGACGTCGTAGGCCCACTTGCGGGCGACCTTGATGCCGCTCTCCACCGCCTCGGCCCCGGTGTTCATCGGCAGCACCATGTCCAGGCCGGTCAGCTCGGCCAGGCCCTCGGCGAATCCGGCGAGCCGGTCGTTGTGGAACGCGCGGGAGGTGAGGGTGAGCTGGTCGAGCTGGCGGTGCGCGGCCTCGACGAGGTCCGGGTGGCGGTGGCCGAAGTTGAGCGCCGAATAGCCGGCCAGCATGTCGAGGTAGCGGCGGCCCTCGACGTCCTCGACCCAGACGCCCTCGGCGCGCGCGACGACCACGGGCAGCGGATGGTAGTTGTGCGCCAGGACCGGGCCCTCGGCGTCGATCAGCTCGGCGGACGAACGGGGCGCGCCTACACGGAGGGTGCGGGTGGGAGCAGTCATCGGGTCTCCTTCGTGGATACCCCAGGCTTCAGCCGGGGGTGGGGGTACCTCCCGCTTGCGGGGGAGAGACGAAGCTCCTGCGGAGCAGGGCAGGGTTGGCCGGATCGCCGCCGGGCGTTCCGGCTTCCGCCCGCGACGGGGAGAGCAAGCCCGCTGTGATCGGCTGCTCTCAACTGTCAGTCCTCCCGGGTAGGTTCGGATGTATGGCGAGGGAAGCGAGCGCGGCGGAGGGTGCGGGGCATGCCCGCTACACGTACCGTCTGCGTCTGTCGTCGACTGCGCGCCGGTCCCTCGAAGCCGAGTGGGATCGGTGCCGCTGGATCTGGAACGAATGCGTCGTGAGGTCGAAAGCCTTGCACGCGCATAACCGGGCCACCGGTGAGAAGGTGACGTGTGGGCCGGTGCAGCTGGCCAGGATGCTGACCGAGGCCCGCGCCCGCACGCCGTGGCTCGCGGAGGGCGCCTGCGTTCCTCAGCAGCAGCTGATACGGGACTTCGGCAAGTCCCGCGCGAAGGCCCTGCAGGACATCAGGGCCGGGTTGCCGATGCGGCAGCGGGCCGGGATGCCGCGCTACAAGAAGAAGCGTGAGGCGCTGCCCACGCTGGAGTACACGCGGCGCGGTTTTCGGCTCAAGGGTGAGCGTCTGCAGCTTGCGGGCGGGATTGTCGTACGTCCGGTGTGGTCCCGGGAACTGCCCGAGCCGCCCTCTTCGGTGCGGGTGTACCGGGACGCGGTCGGCCACTGGTGGGCGTCCTTCGTCGTCCCGTCCCAGGTCGAGTGCCTGCCCGCGACCGGTCGTGTGATTGGGATCGACTGGGGGGTGAAGGAGACCGCGACCACCACGTCCGACGCCCACGACCTTCCTCACGCTCAGCACGGGCGTACGGCGGCGCAGAAGCTGGCCCGTTACCAGCGGATGATGGCCCGTCGTAAGCCGAAGCGAGGGCAGGCCGCGTCGAAGGGCTACCGCGAGGTGAAGCGGCAGACCGCGAAACTGCACAAGAAGGCTGCCGGGCAGCGGCAGGACACCGGCCGGAAGTGGGCCAAGCGTGTCGTCCGCGACCATGATGTGCTCGCGGTGGAAGATTTCCGCCCGAAGTTCCTCGCCAAGACCACCATGGCGAGGAAGGCGGCCGACGCCGCTATCGGCGCCACGAAGAAGGCCCTGGTGGAGATGGCCCGCAAACACGGGCGCCTCGTCCACCTGGTCCACCCCGCGCACACCACCATGGACTGTGCGCAGTGCGGAGCGAGAACCAAGCACGCACTACCTCTTTCCGAACGAACGTATACCTGCACCGCGTGCGGGTTCGCGTCTCCCAGAGACAAGAACTCCGCCCGCGTAATGCTGGTCCGGGCTGGTCTACAACCCGGCTAGTGCTGATCGTGTAAGACCTGCACGCCCGCCGGGCGGCAGGCGACGTGAGCTAGGAATCCCCGTCGTTCACGAGGGGGAGGAGTCAAGAGCGGATCTCCTGGGTGCAGCACTTGATGCCGCCGCCGGCCTTGTGGAACTCCGACAGGTCGACGGGGACGGGGACGTAGCCGCGGGCGGTGAGCTCGTCGATCAGGCCGGTGGCCTGCGGGGCGATGAAGACATGGCGGCCGTCGGAGACGGAGTTCAGGCCGAAGGCCATGGCGTCGTCCCGGGTCGCGGTCACCGCCTCCGGGAAGAGCCGCGTAAGCACCTCACGGGACCCCGGCGAGAACGCCCCCGGGTAGTACGCGATGTTCTGCTCCCCGTCGTCTGCGCCGAGGACGAAGAGCGCGGTGTCCAGGTGGTAGAAGTGCGGGTCGACCAGCTGGAGGCTGATGGTCGGTACGCCGAAGAACTCCTGCACCTCCCGATGGGCGGCGCGCGTCGTGCGAAAGCCGGTGCCGGCCAGCAGGAAGCGGCCCGCCGGGACCAGGTCGCCCTCGCCCTCGCAGACCGACTCCGGCCGGTAGACGTCGAACCCGGCGGCCTTGAACCAGGTCTCGTACGCGGTGGACTCCGGCCGCCGCTCCGGCGCGTGGAAGTGCGAGCCGAAGACCCGCCCCTCGACGACGACCGCCGAATTCGCCGCGAACACCATGTCCGGCAGACCCGGCACCGGCGGCACGGACTCCACCGTGTGCCCGTACTCGCGGTAGGCCTCGGTCAGCGTCGTCCACTGTCGGCTCGCCAGGGCCGTGTCGACCGGCACGTCCGCCCGCATCCAGGGGTTGATGGCGTAGCGCACATCGAAATGCCGGGGCTCGCAGACCAGATAGCGCCGGGGGCTCGGCGCACGACTCGTCGGCACAGAAATATCCCTCCGCTTCCCGTGAGGACATGCGGGAATGACCAGTTGTCACTGATCGTCACCCGCGGTGCCCTCCACGGTAAGAAGGGACCCATTCCGGTCACAAGAAACGAATGCTGCTCATCCACGCAGGAATGCTGCGTCCGACGGGCCGCTACGGCCGGTTTGCTGCGTCGCCTTCCGTCGAGGGCCGGCTCGCGCCCGCCTCCGGGCTGTCCGGCAGCAGGTGGGAGAGCACCATGTAGCTGATCGTCTTGCGGATGAACGGCTCGGTCCGGATCCGCTCCAGCACCTCCTCGAAGTGCTCGACGTCCCTCGCCCGTACGTGCAGCAGCGCATCGGCGCCACCGGTGACGGTCATCGCCGCCGCGATCTCCGGATGGTTGCGCACCACCTCGGCGAGCCGCCGGGGCGGCGCCGCGCTGTCGCAGTACACCTCGACGTACGCCTCGGTCAGCCACCCCAGCGCGGCCGGCCGCACGGTCGCGCTGAACCCCGTGATCACGTTGTTCTCCCGCAGCCGGTCCACCCGCCGCTTGACCGCCGTGGACGACAGCCCCACCGCCGCCCCGATCTCGGCGAAGCTGGCCCGTGCGTTGTCGATCAGCGCCGCCATGATCTTGCGGTCGAGGTCGTCGAAGGGCGCGGCCTTGCTGGTCACTGAAGCCTCCCGATCCATCCCGGTCCCGCTCCGGCGCGGGCGCCTCACGCTAGCGGTACCGGGCGCGGTGACGAGGCATCCCCCGTCGGGTACGGAAATCCCCTCACGCCGACATCCACGCAGGTCGCTCGGGGTGGCATGGCTTCGCGGCAAGGCCGCTCCCCAGGGCGGGCGCTACACCGGCTCCACCCGTTGGAGCTTGGCGCGGCGTACGACCTCCGGGCCCACCTTCGCCGCGCGGGCGACCAGGGCCGGGCCGTCCCAGTCCGGCGGCCAGCCGTGCCACAGGCGCAGCTTGCCGCCCACGACGACCGCGGCGATCTGGTCGCGGTTCGCCAGGCGGACGAGTTCCCACCGCAGGTCGTACGAGGGCGTGAGCTCGGGGACACGGAGGTCGACGAGGAGGAAGTCGGCGGCCTTGCCGACCGCGATCTCACCGGTCACCTTGCCCAGCCCGAGCGCATCGGCGCTGCGTGCGGTCGCGTGCTCCAGCCACAGCCGCCCGGCCCCGCACACCGAGTCGCCCTCGGCCATGCCGTACGCCAGCCGCTGCGCGGTCTCCCCGGCGTCGATCAGCCGGAAGCCGTCACCGCGGGTCCCGTCGGTGCCCATGCCGAACCGCACGCCCATCGCGGCCAGCATGGTCGCCTGCGCGACGCCGTTGCCCTTCCAGGCGCTGGCCACCGGGTTGTAGCTGATCGCGGCCCCGGTGTCGGCCAGCAGCCGCACCTCCGCGGGGGTCAGCAGGGTGGCGTGCGCGCCCAGGGTGTGCGGGCCCAGTGCCCCGATGTGGTGCAGATGCCCGAGGGGGCGCCGGCCGACGCTCTTCAACGAGCGCTCCACGGAGGCGAGGTGCTCGTTGACGTGCACCTGCAGCACCGCGCCGGCCTCGGCGCACAGGTCCGCGGTCTTCTTGATGACCTCCGCGGGCGCGTCCTCGGGCACGGCGATCGCCAGCGAGGGGTGGATCAGCGGATGCCCGTCCCACCGCGCCAGGTGCTCCGGACCGCCCGTCCCGCTGGAGACGATCTTCGACAGTACGCAGCGGATCCCGGCCTCCTCCGTGCCCCTGGCCACCGCCCGGACATCGACGGGCGCACGGGTTCCGGCGTCGGCGACGGTGGTGAAGCCCCCGCGCAGCGCCTCCAACGCGGCCAGTTTCGCCGAGAGATAGGCGCTCTCCTCGTCCAGCGCGTGCTCCAGCGGCTCCCATATCGTCTTGAAGATCTCCGACGGCTGGCCGAACGACTGGGCCTTGCCGAAGCTCTGGGTCAGATGGTGGTGCGCGTCCACGAAGCCCGGCATCAGCAAGTGGCCGTCCAGGCGCACCGGCTCAAGGCCGGGGTGTGCGGCGACGAGCCGTTCGGCCGGCCCGATCGCGCGGAACTTCCCGCCGTCCACGAGCACGGCCCGGCCGTGCGCCGGCCCGTCCGGCAGGAGCAGCACCTCGGGGAGGAGCAGCTGCCGTGTGCCGTGGAAGTGCGCGGGCCGCGGACCGCCGCCCGGTTGGTACTTCGCCACGTCGTCGTACCGGGTCGCGGCCTGTGCCGTGTCCGCACCGCCGACGCCGGACGCGCCGATGAATCCGCCCACGCCGGCCAGAAACCCGCGCCGGCCGTAGCCGCTTCGCCGTTCGTTCGCCAACCCGCTCGCCTGCTTCCCGTACTTCGGTACTCGTCTACCGCTCGTCGATCGTCCCGGGGTGGCCTGACCCTAGGACCGCCCGCGAAGCGGAACAAGGGTTCCGGCATGCGGGATTTGAAAAACGGGGGCGGAGGTGGCGGAAGTCGTCCGGGTGCCTGCCGCACCCCTGGTCAGGGCGTACGGGCGGGGCGTGCCAGGTGGCGTAATGCGGCCGAAACGTCAGTCGGAGCCGGGCGCGTGGGCCACCCGGCTCGTCCGGTTGGTCACATGGGATCCTGGTACGTCGTGGATCTGCCGGACGGACGGTGGACGGACGTGCGGCGAGGACGAGGATGCCCCGATGAGACTCTGCTTCCTGGTGGAGGAGCAGTACCGCGACGACGGCATGCCGCTGGACGTGATCCGCCAACTCGGGGTCTGGGGCCACCAGGTGGACGTGCTGCGGCCCGGCAGTTCACTGATCCCGCTGTCCCGGGCGGTGCAGGCGGGCAGTCACGACGCCTGGGTCCTCAAGACCGTCTCCGGCGGCCCGGGGCTGTCCCTGCTCGAAGCCGCCGCCTCCGTCGGGCTGACGACGGTGAACGACGTCCGGGCCATCCGGGGCGTACGGGACAAGGCGCTGGCCGCGGTGATCGCCCGAGGCAGCGGGCTGCCGGTCCCAGTGACGTATGCGGCGGCGCGGGCGGCGGACTTCGCGGAGATACCCGAGGCCGAGTACCCGCTCGTGGTCAAGCCGGCCGACGGCAGCTCGGGGCGCGCCGTCCGGCTGGTCGAGACGCCGGACCGGCTGACCGGCCCGGGCGCCGGGCCGGCCGACGACGGCCTGCTCATCGCCCAGCCCTACGTCCCCAACTCCGGGTCCGACCTCAAGGTCTACTGCGTCGCCGGTGAGCTGTACGCGACCGAGCGGTGCTCACCGCTGCACCCCGGCCGCGCCGTACGGGAACGCCAGGTCCCGCTCACCCCCGAGGTCGCCCGGATCGCCCAGGAGGTCGGCGCGGTCTTCGGCCTCGACCTGTACGGCGTCGACGTGCTGCTGGGGCCGGCCGGGCCGGTGGTCGTCGACATCAACGACTTCCCCAGCTTCCGCCAAGTGCCGGACGCCGTCGCCCGGGTGTCCGCCGCCATAGTGCGGCTCGCCCGTGAGGGGGCCGGGCGGCCGGTGGTCCCTCCGGCGAGGGTCTCCTCGGCTGCCGCCCCGCTGGCGGCGATCGGCGGCGACCGGTGAGGGTCGGTCTGATCACCGCCGATCCGAGGCACCCGCTGCTGGCCGCGGTCACCGCACTGCTGACGCCGCATCACCAGGTGGCACACCTGGGCGCCGGGGAGGAGGTCCACGGCCGCGACCGGGACGCGCCGCCGCCCGACGTCTGCCTCCTCAAGGCGCGTACGCCGCGGGCCCTGGCCCTGGCCGCCCGCCTGGAGGAGCGCGGGGTGCCGGTGGTCAACTCCATGGCGGCGACGGCGCGTTGCCAGGACCGGGTGGTCATGGCGGAGCTGGCGCGCGCGGCCGGGCTGCCGTTCGCGCGGACCACCTTCGTCCCCACGCTGGGGCAGCTGGCCGCCGCCGGGGAGCCGGCCACCCCGCTGGTGGTCAAGAGCCGGCACAGTCGGCGCCATGACCTGGTGGCGCTGGCCGACAGTGCCCGGCGGCTGCGGCAGCTGGCCGCCGAATGGCCCGAAGAGCCGGTGGTCGTCCAGGAGTTCACCGCGAACAGCGGCTGGGACCGCAAACTGTGGGTGGTCGACGGGCGGCTCTTCGCCGCGCTGCGCCGCTCGGAGCTGGCCCCGGGCGGTCGGGGGCCGACCCGGCCGCTGCCACTGGACGAACTCCCCGCGGGCTGGGCCGAGTCCGCGCTGCGGATCGGCGAGGTCTTCGGCCTGGAGGTCTACGGCGTGGACCTGCTCGACGCCGGCGCGGGCCGGCCCGTCATCGTCGACGTCAACGCCTTCCCCGGCATCCGTGGCCAGGCCGGCGCCCCCGAGGCGCTGGCCGCGCTCACCCTCCGTGCTGCGGCACGAACCGGAAGGAGAGCGCCAGAGGTGAGCGCGAAACGATCATCTGTGGAAGGTGATCGAACCCAAGCGGCGCCGAGCCGGAACCTCCCGCTCCACAAGGACTGACGCACCGACACCCGGGGTAGCGCTGGCCCCGTCAGGGGGGCGTGCTGCGCCGCGCCTTCCTTCCGTACGTATGGGGAGAGGCCAGCAACGGTGACACAGCCATTCGAACTGCCCAACTTCTATACGCCCTATCCGGCGCGGTTGAACCCGCATCTGGAGGCGGCGCGTACGCACTCCAAGAAGTGGGCCCGCGACATGGGGATGCTGGAGGGCTCGGGCATCTGGGAGGAGAAGGACCTCGACGCCCACGACTACGCCCTGCTGTGCGCGTACACCCACCCGGACTGCGACGCGGACGCGCTCTCGCTGGTGACCGACTGGTACGTCTGGGTCTTCTTCTTCGACGACCACTTCCTGGAGAAGTTCAAGCGGACGCTGGACCGGGAGGGCGGCAAGGAGTACCTCGACCGGCTGCCCGCCTTCATGCCGATGGACGACTCCGCGGCCGTGCCCGAGCCGGTCAACCCGGTCGAGGCGGGCCTGGCCGACCTGTGGGCGCGCACCGTGCCGCACATGTCGATGGACTGGCGCAGGCGGTTCGCCGAGAGTACTGAGCACCTGCTCAACGAATCGCTGTGGGAACTGTCCAACATCAACATCCACCGGGTGCCCAACCCCGTCGAGTACATCGAGATGCGCCGCAAGGTCGGCGGCGCCCCCTGGTCGGCGGGCCTGGTGGAGTACGCGACCGGAGCCGAGGTCCCGGCGGCCGTCGCCGGCTCCCGGCCGCTGCGGGTGCTCAAGGACACCTTCTCCGACGGCGTCCACCTGCGCAACGACCTGTTCTCCTACCAGCGGGAGACGGAGGAGGAGGGCGAGCTGAGCAACGGCGTGCTGGTGCTGGAGACCTTCTTGGACTGCACCACCCAGGAGGCCGCCGACTCCGTCAACGACCTGATCACCTCGCGGCTCCAGCAGTTCGAGAACACGGTGGTCGTGGAGCTGCCCGCGCTGTTCCTGGAGAAGGGCCTGGACCCCAGGTCGTGCGCGGACGTGCTGGCGTACGCCAAGGGCCTGCAGGACTGGCAGTCCGGCGGCCACGAGTGGCACATGCGCTCCAGCCGCTACATGAACGGCGGCGGCGCGGCGGCCGACTCGGGAGCGCCCTGGTCGCCGTTCTCCGCCGGGGGGCTGGGCACCTCGGCGGCGGACCTCAAGACCGCGCTGACCACGGCGGCCGCGCACCGCCTGCGCAGCTACACCCACGTCCCGCACCAAGAGGTCGGGCCGTCCCGCATCCCCGACATCCACATGCCGTTCACCACCACCCTCAGCCCGCATCTGGAGGGCGCCCGCCGCCGGCTCGTCGACTGGGCGCACCGGATGGGCATCCTCCAGCCGCAGCCCGGTGTGCCGCTCTCCGACGTCTGGGACGAGCCCGCGATCATCCGCTACGACCTGCCGCTGTGCGCGGCCGGCATCCACCCCGACGCCACCCCGGAGCAACTCGACCTGACCTCCGGCTGGCTGGCCTGGGGCACCTACGCGGACGACTACTACCCGCAGGTCTTCGGCCGCCCACGCGACATCGCCGCCGCCAAGGTCTGCACCGAGCGGCTGTCGGCCTTCATGCCGCTCGACCTGGGCCCCACCCCGGAGCCGGTCAACGCCCTCGAACGCGGCCTTTTGGACCTGTGGACCCGGACCGCCGGGCCGATGACCCCGGAGGCCCGCGCGGCGTTCCGCGCGGCCGTCGACACGATGACCGCCAGCTGGCTCTGGGAGATCGACAACCAGGTCCAGAACCGCATCCCCGACCCGGTCGACTACATCGAGATGCGCCGCGCCACCTTCGGCTCCGACCTCACCATGGCCCTCAGCCGCATCGGCCACGGCCGGCAGGTCCCCCCGGAGATCTACCGCACCGGCACGCTGCGCTCACTGGAGAACTCCGCCGCCGACTTCGCCTGCCTGATGAACGACGTCTTCTCCTACCAGAAGGAGATCGAGTACGAGGGCGAGGTCCACAACGGCATCCTGGTCGTCCAGACCTTCTTCGACTGCGACTACCCGACCGCGCTGGCCATCGTCAACGACCTCATGGCCTCCCGTATGCGCGAGTTCCAGCACGTCGCCGCCAAGGAACTCCCCGTCGTCTACGACGACTTCGAGCTCTCCGCCGAGGCCCGCGCGGCGCTCGACGGCTATGTGCGCGAGCTGGAGCACTGGATGGCCGGCATCCTCATCTGGCACCGGGACTGCCTGCGCTACGTCGAGCCCGAGCTGCGCCATCCGCCGGGCTCCCCGGGCCGGCTGGGGGCGCCGTCGGGGCTCGGGACGTCGGCCGCCCGGCTCTTCCAGCGCTCCCTCGCCGGCGCCGGATAGGCCGCCGGACCACACCGGAGCGCCGGGCCCGCACCGCGCCGGACCGGCCGGGCGCCAGGCCGTCGGGCCCGTAGGTCCACCGCCTTACGGGCCCGACGGCCGTGCCCCCTGTGCTCCTCCCGTGCGCACTACCACGTCATCTGCCACCGACCTATGGTTCATGGCCCCCGCGGGCGCGGGGGTCGGCGGTGAGGGGGCGAGCGATGGCAGCAGCGGGTGCGGCGGGCGGTTCGGCGGGCGGTTCGGCCTCCCGGCGGGCGCAGGAAGCCCGCAGGCAGGAGCGCGTGTTACGCGAGCAGTGGCGGGTGGCCCGGCAGCAGGCCGAACGCTGGGAGGCGGCGAGCGAGGGGGAGCGGCGGGTCGCCGCGCAGCTGCTGATGCTGACCGAGCGCGGCTGGCGGCTGCTGGTGGACCGGCGCTGGCCGGGCACCCGCACGGCCAATGTGGACATGCTGCTGATCGGCCCCGGCGGCGTCTTCGTCATCGACGTCAAGAACTGGCGGGCCGCGCCCGAGCCTTCGGGCGGACGGCTGCGGGCCGGTGGGTTCTCCCGCGACGAGCACCGCCGCAAACTGCTCGCGGTCACCAAGGCCGCCGAGGTCGCGGTGGCCTCCCTGGGGATGTCCCCGGTGGCGGTGCGTCCGCTGATGGCCTTCGCCGGGCAGCGCATCGACGCCGAGCTGGGCCGGGTACGGCTGCTGGGCGAGCACGAGATCGGCCCCGCGCTGCTGTCGGAGCGCACCCGGCTGCCCGCGGCCTCGGTTCGCGCCCTCACCGAGCATCTGGGGCGGGTCTTCCCCGAGTACGAGGACCCGGCCGGCGACCGGCCCGCCCACACCGCGGCCCGCCCGCCCGAGCCCGGGGCCGACGGCCTCTTCGACCTCGACGGGCTCCGCGAGGCCGCGCTGGACGAGGCGCGCCGGGCCCCCATCGAGCAGTGGATGAGCTTCCTGGACCCCGACCAGCTCGCACTGGTACGCCGCAACTGGGCCGGCCCCGCCCGGATCAGCGGCCCGGCCGGCACCGGCAAGACGGTGGTGGGGCTGCACCGCGCGGCCCACCTCGCCCAGCGCACCGGCGGCCGCGTCCTGTACGCCACCTTCGCCAACAACCTGCCCCGAGTGCAGGCCACCTTCCTCAAGGCCATGGCTCCGGCGGTCGCCGACCGGATCGACTTCCGCAGCCTGCACTCCTTCGCGCAGGAGTACCTCCACGGCCGCGGTGTGACCGTCCGCCTGCACCGGGACAAGGCCGAGACGGCCTTCAGCCTCGCCTGGAAGCACGTCGGCCGGGACAGCTGCCTGGCCGAGATCGACCCACTGCCCCACTACTGGCGGGAGGAGATCAACTACGTCATCAAGGGCCGCGGTATCACCTCCTTCGACGAGTACGCCGCGCTCGCCCGCCGTCGCCGCCGGGCCGCCCTGCGCCGCCCGCACCGCCAGGCCGTCTGGGCCCTGTACGAGGCGTACGAGGCCGAGCGCACCGAGCGCGCGGTGCACGACTTCAACGACGTCCTCTCCCTCGCGCTCGCGGAGGCGGCCGGCCGCACCCACCACTGCGGGTACGCGGCCGTCGTCGTGGACGAGGTCCAGGACCTCACGCTCGTCGGGCTGCGCCTGCTGCACGCCCTGGTCGGCGACAGCTCCAACGGACTGCTGCTCATCGGCGACGGGCAGCAGTCGGTCTACCCCGGCGGGTTCCGGCTCTCCGACGCCGGCATCGACATCCGCGGCGACCGCGGGCAGGTCCTGCGCGCCAACTACCGCAACAGCAAGGAGATCGTGGACACCGCGCTCTCCGTGGTCGCCGAAGACGCCTTCGAGGACCTCGACGGGCTGCGCACACCGGGCCGCCGGGACGTGGACCTGACCTACCATCACGGCCAGGTGCAGCGCGCCGCACTGCCCACCGCGGCCGGACACGACCGGGCGCTGCTGGCCGCCCTGCACGCCCTGACCCCGCAGGAGCTGGCCGACTCCGCCGTCCTGTGCTCCTCCAAGCGCGCCATCGAGCGCTACCTGCGCCTGCTCACCCGCGCGGGCATCGGGGTCCGCGCGCTGGAGCAGTACGACGGGAACCCGTGCGAAGGGGTGAAGCTCGGCAGCTACCGCCGCGCCAAGGGCCTGGAATTCAAGCGCGTCTACCTGCCCCGCTACGACGCCGCGCTGCCGCCCACGACCAAGCAGGACGGGGTGGGGACCGGCGCCGAAACGGCGTACGAGCGCGGGGAACTGGCCCGCAGTCAGCTCTTCGTGGCGATGACCAGGGCGCGGGATGTGCTGTGGCTGGGAAGCGTCACAGGGGCCGGGGGTGAATATACGATTCGTGGTGAATAGTCCCATATGGTATGTGGAACCTTTCGGCCATGCGACATATGACTGCTTTGCTTGGCGCGGCGGCAATCACCGGGACGGCGCTCGCCGCGTTCGCCCCCCTCCGTGCGCAGGCCACCACCGGCACCATCACCTTCCACATGCGCCCGCACAACAAGCAGTACGAGATCCTCGACCCGGGTGACGACCACTGCTACGGCCTCGGGCAGGGGGGTGGCGAGGTGGGCAACGAAACCCCCCTCGACCTCATCCTGTGGTCCTCCCGCGACTGCACCGGGAAGGCGATGGCCGTGGTCCCGGCCGGCGAGTGGGCCCGCTTCGCGCGGTACGGAAGCCTGCAGCTCGACCCGGACAGCGCCCCGGAGCCGGACCCGCGCGATGACGAGGACCCCTCCTACGAGGACCCGCCGCGCGACTCGGGCGACCCGTCGGACTCCGGTGACCCGCGTGACTCCGGTGACCCGCGCGATTCTGGTGACCCGCGCGATTCCGGCGAGCCGTCGGACTCCGGTGACCCGTCCGACGCCCCGGACCCGTCCCGCTCGCCGGACCCGCGCGACTCCGCGGACCCGCGTGACCCGGGGGATCACTCCGACGCCCCGGACCCGTCCCGTTCCCCGGACCCGCGCGACTCCGCGGCCCCGTCCGATCCCCGGGATCCGTACCGCTCGCCGGACCCCCGTGACCCGGCGCACCCCTCGGGCACCCCGGCCCCGGCCAAGTCCCCGGACCCCGCGCGTTCCCCTGCGCCCGCCAAGACCCCTGCGCCCGCCAAGTCGCCGGCGCCCGCCAAGTCCCCGGCCCCTGCCAGGTCCTCGGATCCGTCCGGAGCTCAGGACCCCGTGAACTCCCCGGACCGGGGCGACTCCCCGGCGCCCGCGCGCACCCCGGCGGCCGCCAAGTCCCCGGCCGCCAAGCCGACGCCCTCCAGCGCGCCGGCCATGCCGAGCACCCGCCCCAGAGTGGTCGGCCGCCCCTCCGGTGACACGCCCTAAAGGGACGCCGCCCAGGAGCCC